>JBDTEG010000203.1:0-20981 GCA_039922695.1 Rhodanobacter sp.
CGGTCTGCTCTCTGTTGCACTGGCCGTCGGCTCACGCCGCCCAGGAGTTACCTGGCACTCTGCCCTGTGGAGCCCGGACTTTCCTCGATGCACTTGCGTGCGACGCGACTGTCCGGCCGACTCCACGGAGAAGTGTAGCGCGATAGCGCCAGCAACATCCCCCCCTGTCCGGCGGTTAGGGTGCTCGCAAGGCAAGTGAGGGTTCGCCTTCAGCGCAAACACATCGACAGCCGTTGTCGCGCCGGTCGGAGCCGGGCGAGCGCTCGCTCGAACCAGTCGCTATTCGCGGTTTTGCGATCCCGACTCCTGATACAGGAGCTTGCGCGGCGCCCCGCTGATCGCCGCCGCCAGCTTCGCGGCCTTCGCCGGCGGCATTTCATCACGGAGGATGGCGAAGACGCGCTGTCCCTCGGCGAGCTTCGCATCGACTTCCTCCGCGCGCCCCGCAACCAGGATCACGTGCTCGCCGCGCTGCTGGTCGGGATCGGCGACGACACGTGCGGCCAGCGCCGCCAACGGCTCGCCCAGCACTGTCTCGAACATCTTGGTCAGTTCGCGTGCCAGCACGGCGTCGCGATTCGCGCCGAACACGTCGCGCATGTCGGCCAGGCTGTCGGCGACGCGATGCGACGACTCATAGAAAATGATGGTGCGCGTATCGTCGGCCAGTTCCCGCAAGCGGCCGCGCCGTGCCGCTGCCTTCGCTGGCAGGAAGCCCTCGAAGACGAAGCGGTCACTGGGCAGGCCGGCGACCGACAACGCGGAGATGGCCGCGCACGCGCCAGGCACCGGAATACAACGGATGCCTGCCGCGCGGGCAGCGCGCACCAGACGGAACCCCGGATCGCTGATCAGCGGCGTGCCCGCATCGGAAATCAGGGCCACGTCATCACCCGACTGCAGGCGTCGCACGACGGACTCCACGGCATCGCGCTCATTGTGCTCGTGCAGCGCGATCAATGGGGTGGCGATGTTGTGATGGGCCAGCAGCGGGCGACTGTGGCGAGTATCTTCGGCGGCAATCACCGCCACCGCACGCAGACTCTCGATCGCCCGTGCGGACAGGTCGCCGCGATGGCCGATCGGCGTAGCCACCACCCACAGGCAACCTGGCTGAGCTGATGACATCGGGCGACTCCGTGGACCGGCGAGATGATCGGCTATCATCGCGCATTGATGACCATGACGAACAAGGGCTATCCCATGCGCTTCATGCGCCTCTCGCGAAGCATTGCGACCGGATTGCTGTTTCTGCTTTTCCTGAATGCTTGCGTGCCGACCAGCGCCGTGCGTTCCCCGGCAGAGATCACCGCCGCACAGAACGCCGCGGCGCTCGCGCAACAGGGCCAGTTCGACCAGGCGGCGCAAGCCTACCTGAGCCTGGCAGCGCAATCGCCCGGCCACGCCGACAGCTACCGCCTGCAGGCCGCCGAGACGTGGCGCCAGGAAGGCCAGATCGAGCGTGCCGCACCGGTGCTGGCGAAGATCAAGCGCGAACTCCTGAGCGGTGACGAACCGCTGCGACTGGACCTGTTGCGCGCCGAACTGGCGCTCCGCCAGAATGATCCACAGACCGCGCTGCGACTGACCAGCCAGCCGAACGTCCGGGTGCCGCCCTCGCTGCAACTTCGTCTGCTGGAGCTGCGCGCGCGCGCGATGAAAGCCAGCGGCGACCCCTGGGGAGCGGCGCGCACCCGGGTGCAGATGGATGGTGAACTGCATGGATTCGATCAGGCGCAGAACCGCCGCCAGGCGCTTGAACTTCTGACCCAGCTGGGCGTTGCGCCGCTCAAGCAGCGCGCCAGCGCCATGAAACCCGGCGACCACATGCTGCCTTGGGTCAACGAAGCGCTGCGCCAGCTCGGGGTCAGCGTGGCGCAGCCGCAACCGGAACTCCAGCAAGCCGTCGGCATGCTGCTGCCCGGAACGAGCGCCAACGTGCGCGAGGGTTACCAGGTACCCGCGCAGGTCGCGCTGTTGCTGCCGTCCGACGGCAACTATGCGGCCGCGAGCATGCCAATACGACAGGGCTTCTTCACCGCGTATTTTGATGCCGGCGGGAATCACGCTCCGCGACCATCGGTCCGCGTCTACGACAGTCGGGGTACCGCCGACGGCGCGGTCCAGGCCTACCTACAGGCGGTGCGCGACGGCGCCAAGCTGGTGGTCGGTCCGCTCACCCGCAGCGCGGTGGCGGCCGTGTTCGGCCAGGCGCAGTTGCCCGTGCCGGTGCTGGCACTGAACCATCCGGACGGACGACAGCTGCCAGCGAGCAATGCCAGCGAATTTGGCCTCCTCCCTGAAACCGAGGGCGCCCAGGCGGCCGACCACATGGCAGAGCGCGGGATCCGTCGTGCCTACGTGCTGGTATCCGGCGATGACTTCGCGCAGCGTGCCGCGGGTGCGTTCAAGGCCGAGTTCGACTCCCGTGGCGGCGATATCATCGACATGACTGTGCTGCCCGCCAGCACAACGAGCTATGCCGACAATATCCACAACATGCACATCTCGAGCGCTCCCGCCGCGACCACCGGCGCGAGCGACGAGGCGACCAGCGCGGCGCAGGGATTGGATGCCCCTGCCACTACGGGCATCTTCATCAGCATGCGTCCGGCGCAGGCACGCCTGCTCATGCCGCAGTTGCACATCGCCCAAGTCGATTTGCCGGTATTTGCCACCTCCCATGTTTATGCCGGCAGCGACGACGCGACCGCTGATCGCGACCTGGATGGCCTGGAGTTCTGTGACGCACCGTGGATGTTCGACGCCCAGCCCGGTCTGCCCAACCGATCCGCGATCGCGGCCCAGCTGCCGTCCGCCCGCGGTGGCGCGGCTCGTCTGTTTGCGTTCGGCATGGACGCGTGGCATCTGGTTCCCTACCTGGACTGGCTGCGCGCACATCCCGGCAGCTACATGCCCGGTGCCACCGGCCAGCTCGCGGCCGACCAGTTCGGGCGTATCCGCCGCGTGTTGACCTGGGCAAAGTTCCAGAATGGCCTGGCGCGACCGTTGAGCGGCAATCTGCAGATCGACGCGATGCCGTCGACCACGCCGCCGGCGCAGGCGCAGCCCGCGCCGGCCAGCTCGACCGGCGGCAGCGGCCAACCCGCGCTGTCCCACTGATGCGCGCGGCAGGCGACGGCTATGAGCAGCGTGCCTGCGAGGAACTCGAGCGCGCCGGCCTGGAACTGCTGGCGCGCAACTACACCACGCGCCACGGCGAACTGGACCTGGTGATGCGTGACGCGGACACCCTGGTGTTCGTCGAAGTGCGTTACCGCAAGAGCGCCAGCCATGGCGACGCTGCGGACTCGGTCACCGCGGCCAAACAGGCCAAACTGATCCTCGCCGCACAACACTGGCTGGCCGCCCATCCCCGGCATGCGCGCCAGGCGTGCCGCTTTGATGTGGTCAGTTACGACGGCCCGGCGGATGCCGTCCAGCGCCAGTGGTTGCGTGGCGCATTCGAGGCCAGCTAAGCCGGCGCCCTCGTGATCGCTCAGCGTGAGAGTGCGAGTCGATCGGAACAACTGCTTCGAGCTGCGTAACCCGCTGGCATATCGAGCATGGGGTGCCGCCACCACCCCCGCCCTGGCAACCGGCTTTGACTCATGCGCAACATGGGTTCGAAGCCAAGCTTCTGCCCGAGCTGCGCGAACGTGTGACCGCCGGTCCTGCACACGGCTGAGTGGGCCAGCGCTGCAGCGCTCCTTGCCGGTTCCACGCAGCTTCCTCTAACCTGCTCCGATCAATGCTGCGGGACAGTGTCTGCGCAGAGGGGGAAAACATGCCGGATACGTGCCCGTGAATCTGAAACTGCGCCTGATCGTGATGAACTTCCTGCAGTTCTACATCTGGGGGGCGTGGCTGCTGACCATCGGCGCGTACTGGTTCCAGCACCAGCATTGGTCGGGCACCAGCTTTGGCGCGATCTTCTCGACCATGGGGATTGCGTCGCTGTTCATGCCCTCGTTGGCCGGCATTGTTGCCGACAAATGGATCAACGCCGAACGTTTGTATGGGGTATTCCAGATCGCAGGAGCCATCGTGTTGTTCAGTGTGCCGCTGGTCGACAACCCGCACACGATGTTCTGGATCATGTTGCTCAACATGGTCTTCTACATGCCGACGATCTCGCTTTCCATCGCCGTGGCCTACAACGCGCTCAAGCGCGATGGCCTGGACGTGGTGACCCATTACCCGCCGATCCGGGTCTGGGGCACGATCGGTTTCATCGCCGCTACCTGGACGGTCAGCCTGCTGCACTTCGAGACTTCGCCGGTGCAGTTCCGTGTGGCAGCGGCAGCCTCCTTGGCCCTGGGTCTGTACGCCTTCACCCTGCCCAAATGCCCGCCCAGGCTCGACGCCGCGAACAGCCGCAGCCTGGCCGATCGACTGGGGTTGACCTCGTTCGTGCTGTTCAAGGATCGCAACATGGCGGTGTTCTTCATCTTCGCCATGCTGCTGGGCGCCGCCTTGCAGTTGACCAATGCGTACGGCGATACGTTCCTGCACGACTTCGCCCATGTCGACGCATACAAGGACCTGCTTGCCGTACGCTATCCCGCGATCATCATCTCGATCTCGCAGTTTTCCGAGACTGCCTTCATCCTGACCATCCCGTTCTTCCTGAAGCGCTTCGGCATCAAGGCGGTGATGACGATGAGCATGCTGGCCTGGGTGTTTCGCTTCGGCCTGTTCGGCTTCGCCAATCCCGCCGGTGGCCTGTGGATGATCGTCTTGTCCTGCATCGTCTACGGCATGGCGTTTGACTTCTTCAACATCTCCGGCTCGCTGTACGTGGAAAGCCAGGCCGACCCGAAGATCCGCGCCAGCGCGCAGGGCCTGTTCATGCTGATGACCAACGGCGTGGGCGCAGTGCTCGGCAGCTTGATCGCCGGCTTTGCGATCGATCATTTCTTTACCGATCCAGGTTGCAACGAGGCCGTCGCCATCTGCAAGGACTGGCGAGGCATCTGGCTGGCCTTTGCCGGCTATGCGCTGATCATGACGATCCTGTTCGTGCCGCTGTTCAAGCACAGGCATGTGCGCAGAGCAACATAGGTACCTCTGCACGTCTGAGCGCCGGCGAAGAATCCCATGCCGCAGCGGAAGCTTCGCCGCGCGTTCGCTACAGCACGCGTTGTCCGGACCGCGGCGAATTTGGTGACCGGTGCACGGGATCTCCGCTGTCTGCCGACCGCACTTGCTGATCGCGGCTTCCCTTTCTGACGCGCACGCAACGGTGCATGTGCGTCTGCTCCGGCGACGATCTCCGGCATGACGGGACGTCGGTCGCTGAGCCTCTTTGCGTCCATGACCGATCCTCCGCAGCCACCGCGCTGCCATGAAAACTTCCCATTTTTCATAAACTTGCTTTCGTCAGGTGCAGTGGCTAGGATGCCGCTGACGCAAGTTCTTGCGTTTTGACAAGGAACTCTGGCCTCGCAAACCGGACCGTCGACATGAGCCTGGATGCGTGGTTGCCAACCGCACGAAAGCACGCGTCACGGTGATGCGCCCACATGCGGCGCCGTGGTCGCGCCAACCGGTCCACCACAGGGAAACCAGCATGAAGACTCGTCAACACCGCCGGCAGCGCCTGGCGTTCTCGATTGTCTCCGCACTTGCCGTCACAACCCTGCCCGCCGCATTCGCACAGGACACCGCGGCAACCGCAAGCGAAAAATCGAAGGCGGAAGACAAGGTCACCACGCTGAGCCAGATCACCGTGCAGGCGCAAAAACGCGTGGAGCTGTTGCAGGACGTGCCGATCACCATGGCGACGTTGCCCGAGCAACTGCTGAAAGACACCGGCGTTCACGACATCAAGGATCTGCAAACCCTGGTGCCCACGCTGTTCGTGACCAGTACTACCTCGGAGACCCAGACCACCGCGCGCATTCGCGGCGTCGGCACGGTCGGCGACAACCCCGGCCTGGAGTCCTCTGTCGGCATCGTGATCGACGGCGTGCCCCGCGCGCGAAATGGCGTGGCCTTCGGCGATTTGGGCGAACTGGAAGAGGTCGAGGTACTAAAGGGACCACAAGGCACCGTGTTCGGCAAGAACACCTCGGCGGGTGTGATCAACATCATTACCAAGCGGCCCGTATTCAAGCAGGAAGGCGACCTGGAACTCACCGGCGGCAACTACAACGCCAGGGGCATTTCCGGCTCCTACAACAACAAACTGAGCGACTTCGCCGCGTTCCGCATCTATGCGGTGGATCGCAAGCGTGACGGTTTCAACGACGTCAACACCGGTACAGGACCGCGCACGCTGACCACGGATGGTGACCAGAACTTCCATTCAATGCGCGCGCAGCTGCTTGTCACGCCGACCAACAATGTCGACATCAACTTCATCGGTGATTACACCCAGCGCAACGAGAATTGCTGTGTCGGCGTCACCATCACGCGCGGCCCCACCGCGGCGATCGT
Organism: Rhodanobacter sp.; assembly: GCA_039922695.1. Classification (GTDB taxonomy): domain Bacteria; phylum Pseudomonadota; class Gammaproteobacteria; order Xanthomonadales; family Rhodanobacteraceae; genus Rhodanobacter. The sequence continues at coordinate 6,442 of JBDTEG010000203.1, forward strand.
CAACGCACTGGCCGGCGGCAACGGCGTGATTCCGGCGGTGGACATCGACGAGCGTCTTGCTTACAGCAACCGCGCTACCACCCAGCGCATCATCGACAAGGGCGTCTCCGGCGAAGTGAACTGGACCACTCCCTGGCTCGGCCATGCCACGCTCACCTCGATCACGGCGCTGCGACGCTGGGACGCGACGGGGGGCGCCGACCTGGATTTCAGCGGCGCGGACATCTGGTACCGGCCGTACGGTGGGAACGACAACTCGGTGCGCTTCAAGACATTCAGCCAGGAGCTGCGCCTGGCCGGCAATACCGGCCGCGTCGACTGGATGGGCGGCCTCTACTTCGACAACGAAAAGCTGCAGCGGCGTGACGCCGTGTCGCTGGGTTCGGCGTACGAGCCGTATCTGTCGATCGCCGTGTTGAACAACATTGCCGAGTCGTTTCCACCCGGCCTGATCAACACCGCCGGCGCAGCGACCTTCCTGTCGCAGGCTGCCGGCATGGCGTACGGCAGCGCGTTTGCCGGCGCCGCGTCGCACGATCGCTGGAAGCAGGATGCGAAGAGCACCGCCGCGTTCGGCAACGTAACCTTCCATGCCACCGACAAACTGGCGCTGACCGCGGGCCTGCGCTACACGCACGAAAACAAGTCGGTGGACACGTTCTACAGCAACCCGAACGGCGGCCTGGGTTGCGCCGCCGCGCTGGCGAACCCGGGTCAGGTCGGCGCGGCGCTCGCCGGGCGCGGCGTGCCGGGACCATACATCAGCGCCATCGTGCCCACCGTGATCGGCTACATGTGCCTGCCTTGGGCAAACCCGCTGTTCAACGGCCGTACCACCGCGCAGGACTTCACCGCCAACGAATGGTCCGGTACCGCCAAGGCTGCGTATCGGTGGAACGCGAGCGTGATGACCTATGCCTCCGCCGCACGCGGCTACAAGGCCGGCGGATTCAACCTCGATCGAGTGCAGTCGGGCAACGGCTTGAGCGATGGTCCGCAGGGCATCGTGCCGGTCACCGATACGTCGTTCCCCGGCGAATTCGTCAACAGCTACGAACTGGGCGCCAAGACCAACTGGCAGGACGGCAACCTGTTGCTGAACGCCGCACTGTTCCACGCAAAGTACACCAACTTCCAGCTCAATAGCTTCCTGGGGACCAGTTACGTCGTGCGTTCGGTCCCGGAATTGACTACCAGGGGTCTGGACACCGACGTGCTGTGGCAGACCCGCGTCAGCGGACTGTCGCTGCAGGCGGGCGCAACCTATACCCACGCGAAATACGGCGACGAGCTCTTGCCCGACCCCGCGCTGGCGCTGGTGCCCGGCGGCACGGCGGGCTTTGCGCCGAGATGGGCGCTCACTGGCGGCTTCACCTACCAGTGGAACTTCAGCAGCTCCCTGCTCGGCCGCTTTAACGCGGGCGCCAAGTACATGACCGAGTACAACACCGGCTCGGACTTGAACCCCGCCAAGATGCAGCCTGCTTACACCCTGCTCAACGCACGTCTGGTCGTCGGCGCCGTCAACAAGCGCTGGCAGGTCGAGCTGTGGGGCAACAACCTCACCAACCGGACTTACAAGCAAGTGGGGTTCGACGCGCCGATCCAGCCCGGCTCCTACAACGCGTTCCTGGGTCAGCCCCGCACGTACGGCCTGACCTTGCGCGGCGCACTGTAGCGGCATCCCCGGACAGCCACCGCCGCGGCGGCTGTCCGCTTTCACTTACAATGGGCCGATGCAGATCGGCCCCTACCTGATCGACCCGCCCGTGGTACTCGCCCCGATGGCGGGCGTGACCGACAAACCGTTCCGGCTGCTGTGCAAGCGGCTGGGCGCGGGCTTGGCCGTGTCGGAGATGACCAACGCCGATCCCCGCCTGTGGCACACGCGCAAATCACTGCGGCGGATGGACCACGAAGGCGAGCCCGAACCTGTCAGCGTGCAGATCGCCGGCTACGACCCGGCGATGCTGGCCGAGGCAGCACGTTTCAACGTCGCCAACGGCGCGCAGATCATCGATATCAACATGGGTTGCCCCGCCAGGAAAGTCTGCAACGTCTGGTCGGGCTCGGCACTATTGCAGGATGAACCGCTGGTGGCGCGCATCGTGAAGGCCGTGGTCGATGCGGTCGAAGTGCCGGTCACCCTGAAGATTCGCACCGGCTGGGACCGGCAGAACCGCAATGCGCTCAACATTGCTCGCATCGCCGAGGACTGCGGTATCGCCGCGCTGGCCGTGCACGGCCGCACCCGCGCCGACAAGTACGAGGGCGAGGCGGAATACGACACGATCACCGCGGTGAAGGCCGCCGTGCGCATCCCGGTCCTGGCCAATGGCGACGTGGACACACCGCAGCAAGCCCGCCACGTGCTCGACGTTACCGGTGCCGATGCGCTGATGATCGGTCGCGGCGCACAAGGGCGGCCGTGGATCTTCCGTGAGATCGCGCACTACCTCGCCACTGGTGAACTGCTGCCCGAACCGGAGCCGGCCGAAGTCGCGGACATCCTGATCAGCCATCTCGAACAGCTTTATGTTTTCTACGGCGAACAGGCCGGCGTCCGCATTGCACGCAAGCACTTGGGCTGGTACGCCAGGGACCGTCCCGAAAACGCGGCATTCCGCACGGTCGCCAACCGTGCAGAAAGCGCCGCAGAACAGCTGTGCCTGACTCGCGACTATTTTTTCGCACGTGGCGAACCCCGCGTTCGCGCCGCCTGATCGCCCACCGCGCGGTCAACACGTCTCGCTCGTGAAGAGGGTCCGGCATCGCCTGCCCCACCAACGCGCGGCCTGCCGCGCATCGCGAGTGACGCTGCCAGCATCACGCACAGCTGACTGCCGATTCGCGGCAATGGTGGACGAATCTGCGAACGATCCCGGCACCACCGCCGCCCTGCCTCACATCGCTCCGCCGGCTCGGCAATGACGCTGCCAGAACGCCATCGCGCGTCTGCACGGCGATGCGATCCAGGTTTAAACCCACTTACGGACGCACGGGTCCATGCGTACTCCTGTCTGCCATCGACCATCGCAGCAGAGACACCCGGCGCCGATAAACGTGGCTCGCGCCAATGCCGCGACGACTGATCCAAGTCATGGACCGCGCCAGTCACGCACCCTATCTTGCGTTGACTGGACTGAATATCTCTTTATGCGAATGGAGAGATATGCAAAGGAGTTCGGGCGCGTGGCTACCTGTGCCAGCTGGGAGCGCGCGCTTCCGTCCCACTTGGCGCACCGGCTCGAGTCACACCGTGTCGATACGTCGATTCGCCGGCGAGGAGAAGGCCGAACCCTTCACTTCCTGTTTGCTCGTCAATATGCGAGAGGAATCAACATCATGCCATTGGTCACTTATGCGGGTTTCCCGCGCATCGGTCTCAAACGCGAACTCAAGCACGCGCTGGAATCCCACTGGCGCGGCGATACCGCCCCCGACACGCTGCAGGAGACGGCTCGCAACCTGCGCCAACGCCACTGGCAACTGGCCATCGACGCCGGCGCCGACGTGGTGCCATGCAACGACTTCAGCCTCTACGACCACGTACTGGATACCGCCGTGCTGTTCAACGCCATCCCGGCACGCTATCGCCCGGCCTTCGCCGAGAGCCCGCTGGACGGCTACTTCGCGATGGCGCGCGGACACAAGCGCGAAGGTCATGATCTGCACGCGCTGGAAATGACCAAATGGTTCGATACCAATTATCACTACCTGGTGCCGGAGCTCGAAGCGAACCAGCGCTTTGCACTGAACGGCGACAAGCCAGTGGCTGAATTCCTCGAAGCGAAGGGACTGGGTCACCAGGCCCGGCCGGTGCTGCTCGGTCCGGTTTCGTTCTTGCTGCTGTCCAAGACGGTGGATGGCAGCAACCGCCTGGCCCTGCTTGACGCGTTGCTGCTTCCCTATATGGAACTGCTTGGCCAACTCGCCGAAGCCGGTGCGGACTGGGTCCAGCTGGACGAACCGTGCCTGGTGCTGGATCTTGACGACGGGGACCGCAACGGCTTCCGTCGCGCCTACCATGCGCTGGCCGCGGCACACACACCGCGATTGTTGCTGGCCAGCTACTTCGGTGGCCTGGGCGAGAACCTCGAGCTGGCGGTGACGCTACCTGCCGACGGTCTGCACGTCGACCTGGTGCGCGCACCCGGGCAGCTCGATGCGGTTCTCGACGCGCTGCCGGCAGGACATGTGCTCAGCGCGGGCGTGGTCGATGGGCGGAACATCTGGCGCAGCCATCCGCACAGGGTGTTGCCGTTGCTACGTCGTGCCCAGGCGCGAGTCGGACGCGAGCGACTATGGCTGGCGCCTTCGTGCTCGCTGCTGCACTTACCGATCGATCTTGCCGCAGAGACCACGCTTGATCCGGCGCGTCGCGCGTCGATGGCCTTCGCGCGGCAGAAGCTGGAAGAGCTACGCATGTACGCCGATGCGCTGGCAGGCCAACCCGAATCAAGTGCTGCGCTGGACGCCCGGCAACAACTGCTGGACAACCAGGCACGCGCACCCGGCGTCATCGACCCGGCCGTGCGCCAGCGACTGCACGAACTCAGCCCGCAAGCCACCCTGCGCCGCTCGCCTCATGCATCGCGTCGCCTGATCCAGGCCAGGATTCTCGACCTGCCCTTTTTGCCGACCACCACGATCGGCTCTTTTCCACAGACCGACGCGCTGCGCAAGGCGCGCGCCGCCCATCGCAGCGGCAAGCTCGACGACGCCGCGTACGAAAACCTGCTGCGAGCCGAAGTGGAGCGCGTGGTGCGCTTTCAGGAAGAGGTCGGGCTGGACGTGCTGGTCCATGGCGAGCCCGAGCGCAACGACATGGTTGAATATTTCGGCGAGCAGTTGGACGGCTATCTTTTCACCAGACTGGGCTGGGTACAGAGCTACGGCTCGCGCTGCGTGAAGCCACCAGTGATCTGGGGCGATATCGCCCGGCCCGCGCCAATGACGGTGGCATGGTCCGTTTATGCGCAGTCGCTGACCGACAAGCCCATGAAGGGCATGCTGACCGGGCCGGTCACCATGCTGCAATGGTCGTTCGTGCGCGACGACCTGCCACGCGAAACCGTCTGCCGTCAGATTGCATTGGCCTTGCGCGACGAAGTGCGTGACCTGGAAGCGGCCGGCATCAAGGTGATCCAGATCGACGAGCCGGCCTTGCGCGAAGGGCTGCCGCTGCGCCGAATCGACTGGCCAGCCTATTTGGCGTGGGCAGTGGAGTGCTTCCGCATCACCGTCGGTGGCGTGCGCGACGGGACCCAGATCCACACCCACATGTGCTATTCGGAGTTCAACGACATCATCGAGTCGGTGGCGGCGATGGACGCCGACGTGATCTCGATCGAAACCAGCCGCTCGCGGATGGAATTGCTCGATGCGTTCGTGCGCTTTCGCTACCCGAACGGCATCGGCCCGGGCGTATACGACATCCATTCGCCGCGCGTGCCGCCGGCGGAAGAAATGCTCGATCTGTTGCGCAAGGCGCTGGGCGTGCTTCCGCCTGAACAGCTGTGGATCAACCCCGACTGCGGACTGAAGACCCGCGACTGGCCTGAAGTAAGTGCCGCGCTGCATGCCATGGTGCAGTGTGCGCGACAGTTGCGGGAGCCTCATCAGACTGCGTTGTCGGTCTAGCAATCTGTCGGACTCCGCTGGCATCGGCAGCGTGCCTGGCCACGACAGGCGTGCTGCCGATGCGCTAGGCTCGAATGAACGAGTGTGTCTGCCACACCGTCGTTTCCGCTGGAGCCACCGATGTCGAAATTCCCGCGGCCATGGGGCCTGCTGCTGATCCTGTCGCTGGTAGCCTGCATCGCGATCGCCGTCGCACCTGCGCTTGCCTCTCCTCAGATCAAGGTCTATCCGATCGCTTCGGGCACCGCCGCGAGCATGACGCCGGCCGACCAATTGCAGAGCGCAAACCAGCCGCTGATTGTCGGCGTCAAGGTCGCGCCGCCGTTCGTGATCGAGGATCACGGCAAATACAGTGGCCTGGCGATCGATCTGTGGCAGGAGGTAGCTGCCGATCATGGCTGGAAATACGCCTACAAGCCGTACGACCTGGAAGGGCTGCTGGATGCGGTCAGCGACAGCAAGGTGGACGTGGGCCTGGGTGCCATCACCGCCACCGCGGCGCGTGAGAAGCGCATGGATTTCGCGCACCCGATCACCAGCTCGGGGCTGGGTGTGGCCGTGCGTGGCGGCCAGACCGCGGGCTGGCTGGCGGTGTTGCGGGCACTGGTGTCGCCGGCCTTCCTCAAGGTCATCGCCACGCTGGCATTCCTGCTTTTCGTGGTCGGCTTCCTGGTCTGGTTGCTCGAGTACAAACGCAACCCGGAACAATTCGGTGGCACCCGGCGGCAGGGCATCTTCTCCGGCTTCTGGTGGGCGATGGTGACGATGACCACCGTCGGCTACGGCGACACCGCGCCACGCACCGTGGGCGGGCGCATCATCGGCCTGTTCTGGATGCTGGCCGCCTTGGTCATCGTGTCGTTCTTTACTGCCTCGATCACGAGCGCACTCACCGTCGGACAGCTCAGCGACCAGGTCCGCAGTGGCGCCGACCTGAGCGGCATGCAGATCGCCAGCGTGCCCTCCAGCACCAGCGCGAACTGGCTGGCGCGACAAGGCTTCCGCTTCAACAAGGCCAACGACGTCGATGCGGCACTGGGCGACCTCGCTGCCGGTCGCGTGGACGCGGTGGTCTACGATGCGCCGCTGCTGCGCTGGGACATCCAGCAGCATTATCGCGGCAAGTTGAAGGTGTTGTCGCTGGTACTGGAACGCCAGGATTACGCGTTCGCCCTGCCCACCGGCAGCCGGCTGCGCGAACCGATCGACACCTCACTATTGCAGCGGATCAACGCGCCGGACTGGCCCGAGCGCCTGAGGAAAGCCTTCGGCGAGGCCCAGCCATGATCGCGGACTGATCCAGGCAGGCAGTCCCCTGCCACGACAAGCGCGCAATGGCGTGCGTTTCGGCACTCCGGGCCGTAGTATCGGCAACCGGGGAAGTGGATGGCATGTCGATGAATACAGAGCAGTCGGAAACTACTCGGCCGGGGGCGATCGAACATGTCGAACGCACCCAGGCCAGCTGGTCCCTTATCGATACCCTGCTCCGCCGCCTCGCCACCCGACTCACGTACGCAGCAGATGGCCGCACCACGGAACTCGATGAAACGCTGGACGTCCTGCGCCGACAGTTGCGCGAACCCCTCGACGAGCCCGCCCTCGAGTCGCTGCTGGCCGCGCTTATCGATGCGGTGCGGTCGCTGGACGCACCACCGTGCGCGTCAGAGCCCAAGTCAGTAAACGTCGCGTCAGCGACCGTATCAATCGCCGACGTGCTACTGCAATTGATCGACGTGCTGTCCCTGGACGACGCTTCCAGCCGCACTCTCGACAACGTGCGCGAGGCGGTGATTGCTGCGGCCGACGATACCGAACTCGCCAGGCAGGCCGAGGCGCTCGCTCGCGTGGTCAACCGCCATCACCGGGAACTCGGCGAACAACGCGTTGCCGCCGAACGTCTGCTGGCCCACGTCACGCGGCAGCTGGACGAGCTTGCCCAGTACCTTGAGCGCGAGAGCGCGGACCATCTCGATGGCAGCGGTGCGCGCCAGGAACTCGATCGCCACCTGACCAGCGAGATCGATGCCCTGGACAGTCACCTGCAACAGTCGCCCGACCTGAACCCACTGCACCTGGAGCTGCAATCGCGGATGGGTGCCATCACCAATCACCTCAAGACATTCCGCGAGCGTGAGGAGGCGCGCGAGCGTGACTGGCAGGCGCGCTCCGAGCAGATGAGTCAGCGCATCCACGAATTGGAGCGTTCGGCACAAACGATGGAAGCGAGTCTGCGGCAGGAACACGAGTTGGCATCGACCGACCCTCTCACCGGCCTGGCGAACCGGGCGGTGTTCCAGGAGCGCATGGCGCTGGCGTGCAGGGAACTGGCGCAGGAAGGCAAGGCCGCCTGCCTGGTGGTACTCGACATCGACCATTTCAAGCAGATCAACGACCGCTTCGGCCACGCCGCCGGTGACCGCGCACTGCGCATCGTGGCTGAGCAGCTCAAGGCCAGACTGCGCGGCGACGACCTGCTGGTCCGTTATGGCGGCGAGGAATTCGTGGTCGTGCTGCCGGGGACTTCGGTCGCGGCAGGCCAGGGGGTTGCGGAGGATCTGCGCAGCTGCATCGAGGGCATCGGTTTCCGCGGCCAGCAACAGCCCGTGCGCATCACGCTCTCCTGCGGCATCACGGCGTTGCGGGCCGATGACACCCCGGAGCTGGCGTTCGAGCGGGCGGACCGCGCGCTGTATCGCGCCAAACACAAGGGGCGCAACCGCTGCGAGCTGGCGTGATCGAGCCAGTCTCTCGCGGCCATCCAGACGTCTGAACGAAGCCCGCGTCACCAGCAAGCCAGTGGCTGCAAAGCCTCGCATGCCGGTGTATGATGCCCGACTGCATTTATCTTTCTATCCGCACAAAGGGATATAACCTCGATGTCCAATTACCTGTTCACCTCCGAATCGGTCTCCGAAGGCCATCCCGACAAGGTCGCCGACCAGATTTCCGACGCCGTGCTCGATGCGATCATCGTGCAGGATCCGCATGCCCGCGTGGCCTGCGAAACCATGGTCAAGACCGGCGTGGCGATTGTCGCGGGCGAAATCACCACCAGCGCGTGGATCGACCTGGAGGCCATCACCCGCAAGGTGATCGTGGACATCGGCTACGACTCAAGCGAGGTTGGCTTCGACGGCGCCACCTGCGGCGTACTGAACCTGATCGGCAAGCAGTCTCCGGACATCAACCGTGGCGTGGACCGCAAGAATCCCGAAGAACAGGGCGCGGGCGACCAGGGCCTGATGTTCGGCTATGCGACCAACGAGACCAAGACCTTCATGCCGGCGGCGATCCATTTCTCGCATCGCCTGGTGGAGCGGCAGGCCAAGGTGCGCAAGCAGAAGAACTCGCCGCTGCCGTGGCTGCGCCCGGATGCCAAGAGCCAGGTCACGCTGCGCTATGACAACGGCAAGGCGGTGGCGATTGACGCCGTGGTGCTGTCAACCCAGCACGATCCAGGCGTGAAACAGAAGGACCTGATCGAAGCCGTGCGCGAGCACATCCTGAAGCCGGTCCTGCCCGCGAAGTGGCTGCACAAAGGCACCAAGTTCCACATCAACCCGACCGGCAAGTTCGAGATCGGCGGCCCCGTGGGCGATTGCGGCCTGACCGGCCGCAAGATCATCGTGGACACCTACGGCGGCTGGGCGCGCCACGGTGGCGGTGCGTTCTCCGGCAAGGATCCGTCCAAGGTCGAGCGCTCCGCCGCCTACGCCGCGCGTTACGTGGCCAAGAACATCGTCGCCGCCGGCATTGCCGATCGCTGCGAAGTGCAGGTGAGCTACGCGATCGGCGTGGCCAGGCCCACCTCGATCTCGGTCACCACCTTCGGCACCGGCCAGATCAGCGACGACGAGATCGAGAAGTTGATCCGCAAGCACTTCAATCTCAGCCCGTACGGTATTTTGCAGATGCTCGACCTGATCCACCCGATGTTCCAGCAGACCGCCAGCTACGGCCACTTCGGCCGCGACCCGCAGCAGATGACGGACGCCAACGACAAGGCTTTCACCGCGTTCTCGTGGGAGAAGACCGACAAGGCCGAGGTCCTGCGCAAGGATGCAAAGCTGAAGTAGGCCGCGGCGTTCCTGCGGCCGCCGCAGGCCGCTTCGTTGCACGATGAAGCTGGAGGAACGACGCGAAAGCGCTGCAACGGAATCGGGCCGCCTGTGCGGCCCGATTCATTTGGGCCAGCGTGATCCCGGTGCCTCCGTTGCAGACCCCGGCCGCGCCACCGGTGCGGCAACGGTCCAGCCAGGCGTACCCACGCCAGAAATCGAGCGTGCGGGTGTGCCGCACCTGGTCCTGAACAACGGGATGACGACGGCAGTTGCCGGTTCGGGATTCCACAGCACCGGGCCCATGCCGGAGTAGCGGCTACGCCACACCGTTTCCGGCCTGACGATATTGATCACGACGCCGGGCTGTGGATCAGAGGCCCGAAGCCGGTTCGGCGCGCTCCCGTCCAAGGATTTCCCAAGCTTTCCCCAATGAAACCTGCCTGAACTCCTCAAGACCTCGTGGTCGAGCCGCGCCACTCTGGATCCGCCGACCAGATCGGGTCGGCGCCATGAACCAGGAGTCCAGCATGAACATCTCCGCCAAAGCCATCCTCACCGTCAGCTTTGCAGCTGCCGTTCAATTCGCCGCCCCGGCCTGCCACGCACACGACACCCTGACGATGAATTGCGCGGCTCCCCGCTTGCCCAGCCAGCAGGCTGTGGCCAAGGCTCTCGATCTGCATAATTTCGATCAGGTCTACCGGGCGCGCGACGAGTTGATGCGTGTCGTCCAACGCGCCTGCCGCAACGGTGCGACGCAGGTTCTCGTGAGCAACGACAGCCCGGAAAGTCCCCGGCTGGGCTGGTCGTACACCGGTCCACGGATGGCCAAGACGCAGTAACGGGCTGCACAGCGTTGAAAGCCCTGCAGCTCGTCCCTCGGCCAGGCGACCATCATGCTGTGCCTGGACCCACGTCCGCTTCAGCGGCTCGACGCCACCAGCACCGGAGGCTTGACGGTGCGCCGGACCAACCGAACCGTGGTCGATCGCCGGTGATGGCGCGCGAGCCTGACGGTGTGGTGTCGCCGAACATGAGCCAGCTCGCCGGTGGGACAGACGTGCACGTGCGAAGAGCAGGCGTGACGCCCCGGCGGTTCGCGTCTGCGACGACGATCGTGATGCGCCGGCACCGGCACTGACTCGGCCTCGGCGCTGCTGATGGGCGAAAGCGCCGCCAGCATCCGGTGCGCCATGCTGGCATGAGGGCCGGCAGCACGTGCCACCAGGATCGCCGGCGTCTGGCGATGATCGAAGCCGTCGGTCAGCAATCGCGCCATCACCTGGTCGCGGGCTGCGGCAGTACGTCCGCCCAGCACCACGCCGAACAGGCGATCACCGTCACGCACGGCGGTCGAGGCCAGGTTGAAACCGGACGCATCGGTGAAGCCCGTCTTCAGCCCGTCCATGCCTGGGTAACGATCCATCAGGTGGTTGTGACCGCGCACGATGTGCCCGCGAAAAGTGAATTCCTGCGTGGCGAAATAAGGTGAGTACTGGGGAAAGTCGCGGTACAACGCCATCGCCAGTTTCACCAGGTCACGCGCTGTCGAGATGTTCTTCGGGTCGGGCAGGCCGGAGGCGTTGTCGAAGTGCGTGTCGCCCATGCCGAGCAACGCCGCCTGGGCGTTCATCATCTCGGCGAAGTGGGTCTCCGAGCCGCCCAGGCCTTCAGCCATCACCGTGGCCGCGTCGTTGGCCGACTTGGTCACCATGCCGAGGATGCAGTCCTGCACGGAAATGGTCTGGCCACGGCGCAGGCCGAGCTTGGTCGGTGCCTTGTTCGCCGCCCAGCTCGAAACCGGCAGCTTCTGATCGAGCTTCAACCGACCGCGCTTCAGGCCCTGGAAGGTCAGATACAGCGTCATCATCTTGGTCAGCGACGCCGGATAAGCGCGCTGATCGGGGTTGACCGCGTCGAGTACCTTGCCGCTCGCGGCATCGACCACGATGGCCGCGTATCCCGCATGAGCCATGCCGGCAAAAGCGGACAAGGCGCATAGCGACGCCGCCATGAGCATGGCTCGAGCGTACAGAAGAACCCGCGTCAGCTTGATGGACTCAACCGCCAACTCAGGCTCCTTGTTCAGTAGTGGCAGTGCAGCGTCAGCATTGCGTGGGGGGCACGATAGTCCAAAGTCGCGGCAACATCCATAGGATTCACATGAATTACCTGATCCAACCATATGTTTGGCAAACGTTAAATACAGCACGCGTCGACGCCCACCAGTAGCTGTTCGATGCACCATCACTTCAACGTCTGCACGTGCTCGCCGGCGTGATGGCAACGCGTCAAACCAGACACGTCGGGCGTGACTCTCACTGATGACAGATGCCCGTCCACAGCCCTCTTGCATCGGTCAAACGCTACAATCAGCGGATGTCCCTGATTCAATTGCAACACGTCGACTTCAGTATCGGCGGCCCACTCCTGCTCGAACATGTCGATCTGTCGATCGAGGCGAACGAGCGGGTCTGCATCGTCGGTCGCAACGGCGAAGGCAAATCCACGCTGATGAAGTTGATCGCCGGCGAGCTGCATGCCGACGATGGCGAGGTACGCGTGCAGAACGGCGTTGTAGTGGCGCGGATGGCGCAGGAGGTGCCGCAGGGTACCGAAGGAAGCGTGTTCGACGTCGTCGCCGAGGGGCTGGGCGACCTGGGTCGGTTGCTGGCGCGCTATCACCATCTGCTCGACCAGGGCGACTTCGATGCGCTGGGCGATGTGCAGCATCAGATCGAGGCACAACACGGCTGGGACCTGGATCGCCGTGTCAGCGACGTGCTGACCCAGTTGGAGCTGCCCGGCGACACCGACTTTGCCGCGCTGTCCGGCGGCATGAAACGCCGCGTCTTGCTGGCCCAGGCGCTGGTACGCAAGCCGGACGTGTTGTTGCTGGACGAGCCGACCAACCATCTCGACATCGAGGCGATCGGCTGGCTGGAAACCTTTCTCAAGCAGTTCGCCGGCAGCATCCTGTTCGTCACCCATGACCGCAGCTTTCTGCGTGCGCTGGCCACCCGCATCGTGGAGATCGACCGCGGCGCACTCACCGACTGGCCCGGGGACTACGACAACTACCTGCGCCGGCGCGAGGAGCGCCTGCACGCCGAGGCCCAGGCCAACGCGCTGTTCGACAAGAAGCTGGCACAGGAGGAGGTGTGGATCCGCCAGGGCATCAAGGCGCGGCGCACCCGCAACGAGGGCCGCGTGCGCGCGCTGAAAGCGTTGCGCAACGAGCGCGCCGAACGACGCAACCTTGGCGGCAACGTGAAGATGACCGCGGCGCATGGGCAGGCGTCCGGCAAGAAGGTGATTGACCTCAGACACGTGCACCAGGCCTATGACGGGCGCGTGCTGATCGACGACCTCTCCACCACCATCCTGCGCGGCGACCGCATCGGCATCATCGGTCCCAACGGCGCGGGCAAGAGCACCCTGCTCAAGATCATGCTGGGGGAACTGACTCCGCTGCGCGGCACCGCCGAGCTGGGCACCGGCATCCAGATTGCCTATTTCGACCAGCACCGGCTGCAGCTCAACGACCAGCTCAATGCGCTGGACAACGTGGCCGAGGGCCGTGAGTTCATCGAACTCAATGGCCAGCGCAAGCACATCATCGGCTATCTGCAGGACTTCCTGTTCTCGCCCGACCGCGCCCGCGCACCGATCACCCGCCTCTCCGGCGGCGAGCGCAATCGCCTGCTGCTGGCCAAGCTGTTCGCGCAGCCGTCCAACCTGCTGGTGATGGACGAACCAACCAACGACCTCGACGTGGAGACACTGGAACTGCTCGAAGAACTGCTGACCGACTACCAGGGCACCTTGCTGCTGGTGTCGCATGACCGCGCCTTCCTCGACAACGTGGTATCCAGCACCCTGGTGCTGGAAGGTGAAGGGCAGATCGGCGAGTACGTGGGCGGCTACACCGACTGGCTGCGCCAGCGGCCCGCACCGCGTGGGGCACCAAGCGGAGGCAAGGCATCGACCGCCGTGTTTTCCGAGCCCCAGGCGGTGGCGCCCAGGATCAAGCGAAGCTTCAAGGAACAGCGTGAACTGGAGCAGTTGCCAAGGCGCATCGAACAGCTGGAAACCGAGATCGCCACCAGCGGCGAGGCGATGAACGACCCCGCGTTCTTCAAACAGGACGCCGCCATCATCACACGCGCCAACGAGACTCTCGCCGCGTTGCAGGCCGAGCTGGATGCCGCATACGCGCGCTGGAGCGAATTGGACGCCTAAATCCGCCGGCGTATCATTTGCCAACCCCTCCTGCGGACGATTGCCATGTACACGCTTTACTACAGCCCCGGTTCGGCCAGCTTCGTGGTGCACCTGGCCCTGCTCGAAATCGGCACACCACACACGCTGGAGCGGGTCGATCTGGACGCCGGCCAGCAGCGTAGCGCGGCGTATCTCGCCCTGAATCCCAACGCCGTGGTGCCGACCCTGATAGTCGACGACGAACCCCACGGCGAAGCCGCGGCGCTTGCCATGCTCCTGGCCGAACGTCACCCGGACGGCGCGCTGGCTCCTGCACCCGGCAGCGCGCAACGCGGCGACTACCTGCAGTGGATGTTCTACCTGGCCAATTCGCTGCAGCCGCTGTTCCGCCAATGGTTCTATCCTGGCGACCACCTGCCCGCCGCGGCCGATACCATCATGGAAGCAGCGCGACTCGGTATCGAGAAATGCTGGTCCCATATCGACGCCCATCTCGCCACGCACGGTCCGTACATGCTGGGCAACCCTTTCAGCGTGGTCGACCTGTACGCGCTGATGCTGATGCGCTGGTCACGCAACATGCCGCGCCCGGCAACCGCCTGGCCGCAG
>JBDTEG010000204.1:0-7099 GCA_039922695.1 Rhodanobacter sp.
CGGGTAACCAGTGGGTCCGTCCACACCATCTTCTCCACCAGATACGCAAAACGCCCCACGTGGGGCGTTTTGCGTATCTGGTGGAGAAGATGGTGTGGACGGACCCACTGGTTACCCGGCACGTCAAGTGCCTCACGCTTCGGGCCATCGGACACGTCCATGTTCGCTTCGGAATCCTGCCTCTGCAGTCGAGAAATTCGTATGGAACGACAACCCGCACGCTTGCCCTGCAGCGCGCAGCCCGGAACGGTGAGGCCCAGGAAGGGCCGAATAGTCCCACCCTCGCGACGCGAAGAACTTGATCGAAGCAGCGCGTTTTGCGTACTCCACGCCTGTCGCGACCACCAGCCCCAAACCTTCCCGATGTTCCCGAAAACAAAGGCCGCTCACGCGACCTTTGTCTTCCAGCTAATCACACTGGCGTCAGAACTTGTACGTACCCGTCAGGCTGACCACGTCACCGTGATCCTTGAACTTGCCGTCCATGTGACCGGCACCCAGACCAAGCGGGTTGGTCATGTCTACGCGAGCATCGCTGACAAATTGATGCTGGTAGCCAAAATCGACCGCCAGATGGTTAGTGGGCTGGTAGCCGAAACCAAAGCCGAGCAGTCGGCGATTACCGTCGGGGATGCGTGGATCACGGCTGATGATATTGGTGGGTGATTCGTCATAACCCACGCCGGCACGCAAGGTCCACTGTTCGCTCAGCTTGTAATCGCCGCCAACTGAGTACACCCAGCTGTTCTTGTACTGCTCCGGCAAGCTGACCAAGGTTTGCCCGTTGGACTTCAGCGTGAGGCTCTTGAAGCTCGACCAACCGGTCCACTTGATCGACCCGGCGAGGCTCAAACGATCACTGAATGCATGCAGCCAATCCAGGCTGGCAAAGGCGGGCGTGTCGAGCGTCGCGGCCGCCGGGCCGCCGTCCGGGTTGAGCATCGGCAAGCCCGCCGTCGGGGCGAGGAGCGGGCCGCCAACAATGAGCTGCTTGCCCGCGGCGCCGCCGTAAATCGCGTAGTCGCCACCCAGTGTCTGGTTGATACGGGAGTGGTAGCTCAAGCCAATGCTGTCGGCCGTGGTCGGCTTGTACTCAAAGCCGGCGAAATAACCGACCGCCGTTTTCTTGAGGTCTACATTGAGCTGCTCATCAGCGCCCTGCGGAGGCCCATAAGGTGAGGGAGCGCCAAGTGCTCCGAACAAAGCCGTCGCGGTGCCGGTGGTGTCCAGTACGGTGTTCAATTGTGCCTTGGTGCGCTGACCGACCACGCCCACACCGACGGAGAACTGATCGTTGACCTTGAAGCCGGCGGACAAGCTCACGGCGATCGACTGCAAACTGGTCTTGGTGCCGAAGTAGCGCCCCTGCCAGGTCGGGTTGTATTCGCTGACCAGCCCAAACGGCACGCTGAGGCTACCACCCACGGTCAGGCGATCAGTCACCGGTGCCGCAAACGCGATGTTGGGAAACGGGATGAACTTGCCGAAACCGTCCGGGTTGTTGCCACTGACGGGATTGCCCGCCACATCGGTAAAGCTGCCTTCGAATTTGGCACTGGGCCGGATCCCCGTGCCGGTGATCTGAAGTACCGGCGCGTCGAAGAAGGCCATCGCCGCGGGATTGTTGTAGACGGCGGTGGGGTCGTTGGCGAAGAGCGAGCCACCGGCATTGGCGCGGGCCCAGCCCGCGGCATTGTCGGTAGGCAACTGGAAGGAACCAGCTTGCGCGCGCAGGGGCAGCGCTAGTGCGCCGGCCACGGCCAGCGCCAGGCTGGCGTGTGTTCCAAGTCGAATGAAGCGTTGTGGAATTTGACGGTTCAAGTGGATTCTCCTGTGACGTTGGATCCGATTCGTATGATTTTCGTCGGATTGAGGCGGGGCGTTGGTCTGGTATCGGAGGCGTTTGTCGCTGATGTATCCGGGGCAGCTTTTTTCAGGAGGCGAGCTCTCCTTGCTTAAGCCACTCCAGTGGCGCCGAATACCGGAGTGGTTCCTGCTCTGGCGAGACGGGCGCTTCGCGGCTGGCTGTGGCGGTGATGCTGTCGAGCGTCAGCAGGCGTTCAATCACGTTGAGTTGCTCCGGCGTGCCAAACGGTGCAGTGAGGATCGGTGTCAGCAGCGAAACCAGTCTTGCCAGCAGTTCGGTGTCGTTGATCTCTTCCCCCTGGCTGATGCTCGCGATCAGCGCCTGCATGTCCTCCCCGGCCAGCATCCCGGACAGTGCCTTCAGCGCGAAGTGCAGGCGCAGGCCGAGCTCGCGGCGTGGCAGGGCGGGCAAGGCGTGCGAGAAGGCCTCGAAAAAACGTCCCGAGATCGGCCGGTAATGAGCTTCCAGAAAACTGCGGATGAACGGGGACGGGTCGCTGTAGACGCGTCCAAGCAGGCGCATGAAGGCTGGTCCGGACGTATCGCCGTGGCTGAGCCGGAATGCGGGAATGAACAACATCGCCAGCACGGCGGCGGCGTCCGATCCAATCGCCGGTTCCTGCTCGCAGGCGCTGAGCAACTGAAGGCGTTCGCGGTTGAGTCGGTCCAGACGCTGTGACAGCACCTCCTGCATCAGGGCTTCCTTGCTGCCGAAGTGGTAGTTCACCGCGGCCAGGTTGGCACTGGCTCGTGCCGTGATGTGGCGTAGCGACATCGCTTCGTAGCCAGTCTCGATGAACAGCCACTCGGTGGCTTCGAGCAGACGCTTGCGGGTATCGCTGCGGCCGGTGCGTTTCGTGCTGCCCAAGAAGTGCCCCTGTGATGCGTGAAGGATACAGGACTCGCAACCGCTTCAAATATAAACTTGAAACACGTGTATGAACGCTAGCGGCGGTGCCGATGACAGGCAAGCTGCAGTGCAAGAAGGACCGGAGAATGTCAGCCGTGCGCTTGGCAGCGTCGCGATTGCGCCCGGAAGCATTGCCCGGCCTGGGGCGCGGTGCGAGCTCGATCGCGCATGCAGCGAACGAGCCGGATGGAATCAGGCTCATTTGTGGTGCGCCGCACCATAGGTGATTTAAAGCCATTCAGGCTAGTCGCATCAACCGGCCTTCTTCTTTGCCAATCGCAGCCAGGTATCGACGACGGTATCGGGATTCAGAGAGAGTGACTCGATGCCTTGCTCCATCAGCCATTCCGCCAGATCGGGATGATCGCTCGGGCCCTGGCCGCAGATGCCGATGTACTTGCCCTTGGCCCGGGCAGTCTTGATCGCCATGGAAAGCAGCTTTTTGACCGCCGGATTGCGCTCGTCGAACAGACCGGCGACGATGCTGGAGTCACGATCCAGGCCCAGCGTGAGCTGGGTAAGGTCATTGGAACCGATCGAGAAGCCGTCGAAAATGTCGAGGAACTCATCGGCAAGCAGTGCATTGGACGGCACTTCGCACATCATGATGACCTTCAATCCATGCTCGCCCTGCTTCAGGCCGTTCCTGGCGAGCACCTCGATCACCCTGCGGCCTTCATCCACCGTGCGCACGAACGGGATCATCGCCCATACGTTGTCCAGCCCCATCACCTCGCGTACGTGCTTGAGCGCCTTGCATTCCAGGCCGAATGCTTCGGCGAAGCTGGGGTCGACATAGCGGCTGGCGCCACGAAAGCCGATCATCGGGTTTTCTTCGTGCGGTTCGTAACGTGAACCACCGATCAGCCCCGCGTACTCATTGGACTTGAAGTCGGACAACCGCACGATCACTGGCTTCGGATAGACCGAGGCCGCAATGGTGGCAATGCCTTCGCCCAGGCGCTCAACATAGAACTCGACCGGGCCCGGGTAGCCGGCGGTGCGCTCGTCGATCTTCGCCTTGGTTTCTTCATCCTGCTTGGCGTATTCCAGCAGCGCGTTGGGATGCACGCCAATATGGCTGGCGATGATCATTTCCAGGCGGGCGAGCCCGATGCCGGCGTTTGGCAACTGACCAAAGTCGAATGCACGCTCGGGGTTCGCCACGTTCATCATGATCTTCAGCGGGGCTTCGGGCATGTCCCCGAGGTCTGCGGTGATCCGCTCGAACTTCAGGATGCCTTCGTAGATGGTGCCCGTGTCGCCTTCGGCGCAGGAGACGGTGACGTCGACTCCGTCAGGAATCAACTCCAGCGCGTTGCCGGTACCGACCACCGCCGGCACGCCCAGTTCACGCGCGATGATCGCCGCGTGGCAGGTGCGGCCACCTCGGTTGGTCACGATGGCCGAGGCGCGCTTCATCACCGGCTCCCAATCAGGATCGGTCATGTCGGCGATCAGCACGTCACCGGCCTGCACCTTGTTCATGTCGGACAGCGAACGGATCACGCGCGCCTTGCCGGCGCCGATCTTCTGACCGATCGACCGGCCTTCAGCCAGAACCTTGCCTCTTTCGCTCAGGTGAAAGCGTTCGAGCTGAGTGGCATGCGAGCGGGACTTCACCGTCTCCGGACGCGCCTGCACGATATAGATCTTTCCGGTGTTGCCGTCCTTCGCCCACTCGATATCCATCGGACGGTCGTAGTGCTTCTCGATGATCAACGCCTGGCGGGCCAGTTCCTGCACGTCCTCGTCGTTGATGCAGAATTTGCTGCGCATGTCGGCCGGCGTGTCTTCCGTGCGCACGCGTTCACCGGGTGCATCGGAATACACCATGCGCAGCTGCTTGGCGCCGAGATTGCGACGCAGCACCGCCGGCTTGCCCTGGCGCAGGGTGGGCTTGAACACGTAGAACTCATCCGGATTGACCGCGCCTTGTACCACCATCTCGCCCAGGCCGTAGCTGCCGGTGACAAACACCACGTCGCGGAAGCCCGACTCGGTATCCAGCGTGAACAGCACGCCGGCGGCGCCGACGTCCGAGCGCACCATCAGCTGCACGCCGGCAGAGAGGAATACCTCCTCGTGCTTGAATCCCTGATGCACGCGGTAGGCAATGGCGCGGTCGTTGTACAGCGAGGCGAAGACTTCCTTGATTTTGTGCAGCACGTCGTCGATGCCAACGACGTTGAGGAAGGTTTCCTGCTGACCGGCGAACGACGCATCGGGCAGGTCCTCGGCAGTGGCCGACGAGCGCACGGCGACCGGGATATCGTCGGCGCCGGCGTTCTGGCAGAGCTCGTGGTAAGCCTCGCGGACTGCCTGTTCGAGCTCGGCGGGCAGGGCGGTGTGGACGATCCAGCCACGAATTTCCTTGCCCGCAACGACAAGGGTGTCGACGTCGTCCACGTCCAGATGCTCCAGTCGATCCTGAATGCGTTTGGCCAGGCCGCTTTTCCCCAGGTATTGCTGGAACGCGTCTGCGGTGGTGGCAAAGCCACCCGGCACCGAAACACCCAGCCTGGCGAGGTTGCCGATCATCTCGCCCAGCGAGGCGTTCTTGCCGCCAACCCTGCCCAGGTCAGCCATGCGCAGTTGGTCGAGCCAAAGCACCAGATCGTTCAAGGGTGTCTCCTTCTGAGGAAGCGTTGCGATAGTGGAATGCGCGCGACATGCAAGCCCGAAGCGGGTTGCAAGGAACTGGTATTGTCCGCTGTCGATGGTGCAAAGCACAACAAGACCATTGCGCAGCGATGCCATTCCAACGTGATACCAGTCAGGCTGCAGTCAATTGACGACAGCATTTCCCGGCTTGCGCTAAGGTGCCGACAAGTCTCTCCTGGCCGGCGCAATCCCGCATGCAACGAAACGTGTTTTTCATCTCCGATTCCACGGGTATTACCGCTGAGACGATCGGCAACAGCATCCTGGCGCAATTCGAAGGGGTGAAGTTCGACAAGCATCGGTTGCCGTTCATCGACGATGCGCACAAGGCTGAGGTGGCTGCGCTGCGAATAAAGACCAACTATGCGCAAACCGGAAAACGCCCGATCGTTGTCAATACGATGGCCGAGCGTGCCCTGTGCGACATCGTGGCGACCAGCGGAGCGCTGATGCTGGATGTGTTCGCGCCATTTATCGGTCCACTGGAAGATGAACTGGACACGCGACGTTCGGGACGGGTCAACCGCTCCCATGGCATGGTCGATTTCGACAAATACGAGGCGCGAATAAACGCGACGAACTACGCTTTGTCGCATGATGATGGCATCGACGTGAATTACGAGGATGCCGACCTGATCCTGGTCGGCGTGTCGCGCTCGGGCAAGACTCCGACATGCCTGTACATGGCCTTGCATTACGGTGTGAGTGCCGCCAACTATCCGCTGACCGACGAGGACCTCGAAAAACTGGAATTGCCCGCGCGCCTGCAACCCTTCAAGGCGCGGCTGTATGGACTGACCATCGACGCCGGGCGTCTGGCCCAGATTCGCGAACAACGTCGTGCCGGAAGCCGCTATGCCACACTGAAACAGTGTCGCTGGGAGTTGGAGCAGGCCGATCGACTGATGCGACAGGCCGGCGTTCCCAGCCTCAACACTACCCACGTGTCGATTGAGGAGATCGCCAGCAAGATTTTCGACCGCTTCGGTATCGAGCGTACGATGTTTTGAATTGCCAACCGGAGTCTGCGCGCCAGCCATGAGTGCCGTACTGGATAATCGCCACAGCCTGTTGCCGGGACGCTTCGAGTTCCTGATGGGGTTGTATGCGGAAAACTATCATCGCCTGAGCCGGCTGTTCGCACCGCAGGAACTGGCGCTGGGACGTTACGTGTCGCGGGTAGAGGACAGCCTTGACGTGCATCTTCACGTGCAGGAGCGCCACCCGTATACACTCGAGCTTGAACTCACCTACGATTTCCTTGATGCGCACACGGGAAATCGGGCGCCTTCGGCGCAGTTGCGCATGTATACCGATGCCCATGTGGCCGAGGCGCTGCATTGTCATCCAGGGCGGCATCTCTGGGAGGTGTTGGGTCCGTTCTCGCCGGCGCAGTCGGTGTTCCAGCACCGCTTGCGCATGAGCCGTTTCCTCTCGCGCTGGCTGGAATATCTCGCCGGTCAGCGGCACTCGATCGACACACTCAAGCGCGCGGATTGACAGGTCGAAGGGCTTTCACTTTCGTTCCCATGCGCCTGACGCGGCATCCTTTGCGCCTCGCGGGACCCGTTGTGGCGGGCAACAAAAAGCCCGCGCAAGGCGGGCTTTTTGCTTGAGTAGTGGCGGAGTGGACGGGACTCGAACCCGCGACCTCCGGCG
>JBDTEG010000205.1:0-8482 GCA_039922695.1 Rhodanobacter sp.
GTGCCGTCGGCCACCCTGCGCTACAGCGATCGTTACCCGGAAGATCTGGCCGTGCTGCAAGCGGTGGCCCAGGCGCGCAAGCCGGTGGTGACGGTGTTCGTGTCGGGGCGCCCGCTCTACGTCAACAACCTGCTCAATCTCTCCACGGCGTTCGTGGCGGCGTGGCTGCCCGGCACCGAAGGCGCCGGCGTGGCTGACGTGCTGTTCGCCTCGCCCGGCAGCACCGGCCGATACAACTTCAGAGGGACGCTGGCGCGGCCTTGGTCGAGCGTGCCCTGCCCCTACGGCACCGCGCGCAATGCGGCACCCACGCACTGGTTATTCGCGCCTGGCTACGGCCTGCGTTACCCCGGCACGCGCGAAGTGCCGCAACTGCCAACCTATCCGGCCGTCGATGCCTGCGCCGACGCTTCGGGCCTGTCGGTGTTCCACACGCTGGCCGTGCCGCCGTTCGCGCTGTATCTGGGCGATGGCAATCCCGCGCATCCTGCATTCAAGATCGGAGCCGATTTGAACTCGCAGATCGAGTGGCCGGTGGGTCATCCCGTGGTGCGCGTGCGCACGGTGCAGGTCAACACCCAGCAGGATGCGAAGTCGATCACCTGGCTCCGCGCGGGCGACTTTTACGCGAAGAGCCCGAAACCGCGGAATCTGACTGCGCTGGCGGCGAACCACGCCGCGTTGCAGTTCGACGTGATGATCAACACCCCGGCCACCGCACCGGTGCGGGTGTACGTCGGTTGTGGTCACGACTGCAGCGCACGTGTCGACCTCACCCGTATCTTCGCCGGCTACGCGAACGGCTCGCGCCACACCGTATCGATTCCGCTGCAGTGTTTCAGCCAGAAGGACGCCGATCTTTCACGCGTCGACATACCTTTCGGCGTGCAGGCATCGGCACCGTTTGCCGCCGCCTTCGCTGACGTGAAAATCGTGACGGGCACGCCCGCAAGTCGCACCGATCTCCCCTGCGCCAGCCTGGGGTCTCCGTGATCAGGGAGTGCTCGCCCATCCACTGTCGCGACGAACTGCTTTGCGTGCACCATGGGTGAGCGCGGGAATCCCTCCCGCTGGACGGCTGTTTCGTCTTTTGCCCTGATCAGCGTGCTGGCCCTGGCGGCGCTGTATCTGCCGCGTCGGACGGTCCCCGCACCGCCGCCCCAGCTCGTTCCCGCCATGCGGCCATTCGGCCCGATGGTCGCGCTTTGGGTGAGTACGCAGGATCGGAAATTGCGCCTGGCGCAGCAACCCGACATTGAAATTGCCGCAGACGACGGAGTGCCGGCGGATGTCGTGGTTGACACCCGCAAGACCTACCAGTCCATCGTGGGTTTTGGCGCCGCCATCACCGATGCGTCGGCCTGGTTGATCCAGAACCGGTTGAATGACGTGCAACGCCGTGCCTTGCTGCACGAACTGTTCGGCCCGCCGCCCGGCCTCAATTTGAACATGGCGCGGCTGACCATTGGCAGCTCGGATTTCTCACGGCAACAGTTCACCCTGGATGACGTTCCCTTCGGCCAGGTCGATCCCCAGCTGCAGCATTTCAATGTGGCAGCGAACTTGCCCGACCTCATCCCGACCGTGCGCGAGGTACTGGCCGTCAATCCCGGGCTGCAGATCATCGCGTCGCCATGGAGCGCGCCGGCATGGATGAAGACCAGCGCCACCCTGATCGGCGGCAGCCTGCTGGAACCCTACGAAAGCACCTACGCGCAGTACCTGCTCAAATACGTGGACACCTATCGCAACTACGGCATCCCCATCTTCGCGTTGACCCTGCAGAACGAGCCCGGCTTCGTGCCCGTGACGTATCCGGGCATGGAGCTTTCTGCCGAGCAACGAGTGCGCATCATCGCGCAATATCTCGGCCCCGCGCTGGCCAGCCGCAAGCAGCAGACGCGCATTCTTGGCTGGGACCACAACTGGAGCGATCCTGATCAACCGTTGAACGTGCTGGCCGATCCTTCTGCGCGGCGCTATATCGATGGCATTGCCTGGCATTGTTATCAGGGCAGCCCCAGTGTGCAGACGCAAGTACACCGCGCCTATCCCCGCAAGGACGCGTACATCACGGAATGTTCGGGTGGCGACTGGGCGTCGAGCATAAACGGTGAGCTGCTCTGGTTCGCGCGCGACCTGCTGCTTGGCGGCCTGCGCAACTGGGCTCGCGGCGTCATCTATTGGAACCTGGCACTGGACGAGCACCACGGCCCCCATTTCGGCGGCTGCGACACCTGCAAAGGCATGGTGACGATCGACTCGCAGACTGGCGCGGTGAGTCGCAATGACTACTACTACGCGTTCGCCCATTTCAGTCGGTTCGTGCTGCCCGGCGCCGTTCGAGTGAGTTCCAGCAGCAAGATCAAGGGACTCGCCAACGTGGCGTTCCGCAATGCCGACGATGGTTCGATCGTGCTGGTACTGGTGAACGGCAAGACCGAAGCGCAGCATGTCGCCGTGGTGCAGGACCAGACCCACTTTCAATACACGTTGCCGCCGCAGAGTGTGGCGACCTTCGTCTGGGGTGGCGAGCAACGGGAACCCCTGTGGAGGCGGCTCTATCAGCACGTGTTCGAGCAGGCGCCGGAGCCGGCCCCCACGACGAGCGCGGACCACGGCTGACCGCAACCCGCCCTTTACCTCATCGCGTCATGAACCGGAACAGGTAGCGCGTCATGCGTCGCGCGGCAAGACGACATGCACGCGGAGGCCGCGACCGAACGGCGAGTCGAGCAATGCGATGCTGGCCCCATGCAGTTCGGCCGCCCGCTGCACGATTGAAAGACCCAGACCATAACCGTCGCCGCGACTGCCGGATTCGCGATGGAAGCGCGCAAACACGGCTGCGCGCCGCTCCGGCGGGATGCCCGGCCCGTCGTCGGCCACGTCGATGCTGGTGGTATCCGCGTCCTGGCTGAGCGAGAGCTGCACCTGGCCACCCGCAGGTACGTGACGCATGGCATTCTCGATCAGGTTGCGCAACAGCGCGGCGAGCGCGGCCTCGTGGCCACGCACCGGGATGGCCGGACTGTCGTGGTTGAAACCCAGCTCCGCACCGCACTCGACGATCACCGGTGTCAGCTCCTCGATCACGTCGATGGCTACACCGACCAGGTCGATTGACCGGCGCTGCTCCGATGCCATGCCGGATTCCAGACGCGCCAGCGCCAGCAGCTGTTCGACCCGCCGCGCCAGCGCGGACACGTTGTGTCGTGCCCCCGCCAGACTCGTGGCAGCTTCCGCGGGATCGCTGGTGGCCGTGGCGCTCTCGATGTTCAGCATGATGGAAGCCAGCGGCGTGCGCAGCTCATGTGCGACGTCGGCACTGAAGCGGTGCTCGCGTTCCAGTGCATCGGCGAGGCGTTGCAATTGGCCGTTGAGCGCATCCAGCACGGGCTGCAGTTCCTCCGGCGCATGCTCGAGCACGATGGGTTCGCGACTGCCCAGCGCACGTGAGCCCAACTCACGAGTCAGCGATTCCAGCGGACGCAGCCCGCGCTTGACCGCCCAGCCCACGAGCAAGCCAAGCAGCGGCAGCCCGATCAGCAGCGGCAGACCGTGATCAAACCACAACGCACGACGAATGTCCTCACGACTGTCATAACGCTCGCCAGTACGGATCAGCACGCCGTCGGGCTTGTCATCCAGCGTGAACAGGCGCCAGCGATAGCCACCGGCGCTGACGTCACGAAACTCGGCATCACCGATCTGCGGTGGCGGCAGCGCTGCAAGATTGGTGGTCGCCAGAATCAGCTGACCGGAAGCACCGAACACCTGGAAGCCCACCTCGGATTCGTGGGTATGGTCTTGTCGTCGCAACGCCGGAGTTATCGGCACCTCAGTCGGTACCAGCTTGTCACTGGCGGTGCGCGCGCGCAGCGCGTCGGCACCATTCTGATCAATGATCAGCTGCAGCGTGCGCGCCGATTGCGCCAGCCTGCCGTCGGACAGTTCATGGACCTCGTCCATGGTGCGCCGGAAACTGTAGACGGCCAAAGGCAGCAGCACCGCGGCCATCACCAGGATGATCAACCAGCGCAGGCGCCCGCGCAGGCTGGGCGAGTTCATTCGGGCTCCCGCGGGATCATGTAGCCGAATCCACGCACCGTCCTGATCGTGTCGTAGCTGAGCTTCTTGCGCAGCGTATGAATCAGCACCTCCAGCGCGTTGTTGCCGACCACGTTGTCCAGGCCATAAAGCGAGTTGATCAGGCTCTCGCGGCGCACCAGCCGACCGGCGCGTTCCAGCAAAAACTGCAGCAGCGCAAACTCGCGCCGGGTCAGCTCCACGGCTTCGCCGCGATATGTCACCTGCGAAGTGCCCAAGTCCAGCAGTACCGCGCCGACCTCGACGCGGTTGGCAGCCAACCCCTGACTGCGACGACTGAGCGAGCGTATTCGCGCACACAACTCATCCAGATGGAACGGCTTGATCAGATAGTCATCCGCGCCTGCGTCCAGCCCGTGTACGCGCGCCTGCAACCCGTCCCGCGCAGTCATCACGATCACCGGCGTCTTCACGTGCGCGCGGCGCGCCCCGACCAGCACATCCAGCCCATCCATGCCGGGCAGACCCAGATCAAGCAACACCAGGTCGGCCGTCTCATCGCGCAAGGCAATCAAGGCCTGCCGGCCATTGCGCAGCCAGCTGATCGTGTAGGTGAGGCGTTCCAGCGCGCGCTGGATCGCCGCGCCCAGCTGCGGATCGTCTTCCACCAGGATGATGTGCATCCGACCTCCTTTCTGCCTCAGCGCGGCTGCAGGGAAACGCCGCCGTGCCCGATCTGGCCGTCAGTGTCCCGCAACTGGCTTGCGAAATGCTTGGCTGCTGCGGATCTGTGCCAGCGTAGCGCATGCCGGGGCTGCCATCGCCTCGGTCGCTCTCGCCCTGCATTGATGGTGTCGGTGGGCCATCGACACACAGCGACGGAATCGATCCTGAGCGTCAGCCCGTCGCAATCTCCGGAGGCCCATGCGGGACGCTATGCTTGCGCCGTCATGATCCGAACCTTCCCGTCAGCCACTCGATTGCCTCGCCTCGCCCTGTGCGTCGCCTTGCTGACCTGCCTGTGGACCAGTGCGTGCATGGCCGACACCGACAGCCAGCCTACATGGGCCGCTGGCGTCGGGGTGGAACACCTGCCGAGCTGGGCCGGCGCGAAGAACTCGCGCTACCAGTGGATACCCTACGTCGACGTCGAGATCCCGAACCGCCTGAGCCTGTCCACCGAGGACGGCCTGCAAATCGACCTGATCGGTGGTTCGGAACTGCGCGGTGGCATCTATGGCGACTACCAATGGGGTCGCGAGAGCGACGAAGTCGGCACCTTGCGCCATCGGATCAAACCGCTGTCGCCCCGGCTGACCCTCGGCGGCTACCTCGAATGGCAGCTCAGCCGGCAGGTCGACATCGGCAGCGACCTCAGTCACGACACCCAGGGCGCCGGGACCTACCTGAAGCTCTACGGCGAATGGGATCTGCCACCCGTGGGTGTTCTGCAGCATTCTCTGCAACTGAGCTGGCAGGCGATGAACGGCGCCGCCATGCAGCGGTACTTCGGCATCAGCCCCGTGCAAGCCGGCGAGCTGAACGTACCGCCCTGGCAACCCGCTGCCGGCAGTGAGCTCGCTACGCTGGAATACGACCTGTTTGTACCCACCAGCAAGCACACCGGATTCGCCCTGGCTGTCATCTACGGCCGTCTGCTTGGCGACGCCGGTGACAGCTCGCTGGTAACGCGTTTCGGCTCACGCACGCAGTGGAATGAGTCAATCGCGTTCGTCTATCACCGCTGAGGCAGGGCGCGCCTGCTGCAGCACCGGTGCAACCGTCAGCCTCATCAGGTGGACAGCGATGGTAGGTCAACGGCTGCGTGAGCATCCAGTGTGACTGCGGGCACCAGGGCGGCCACCGTGCGTTGGCAGGATTCCAGCCCCCGTGCAGCCCTACCGCGGCCCACGAGTTGCCACTGCGGGACAGCGCGGTGGCGCAAGCGGGCCGACGGCCTCCGCGCTGTCGGCTTCAACCCGTCGTCAAGTGCAGACTGGTCGGAAAACTTTACACTCGCGCTTTTTTGATGAACACCAGTGGTGGCAAGGTCTTCGGGGCAGAATCCGGGTTTTTTGATATTTGGCCGCGTCGGAAAACTTTACATTTTTGAGCATTACGTAAAGACATCAAATAAAACAACTAAAATGAAATCATACGCTTGAATTATCGGCATGGAAAATGCCTGCCACTTGGCTGCCAGTGGCGACGCGGTCATTCAGGAAACGTCAGCGGTCACTGGCCTCAGAATTCGCCCTGCCACTGTTATCGAGAGGTACCCGCATGAACAAGATACCTGGATTAATTGGATTCGGTCTTGCTGCACTTGCACTGGCTGCTGGACCCCGGCTTGCGGAAGCGATGCCCACACAGATTGCGACTATCAGCGGTGCGTATGATGCCTGCGCATACGATACGCCCTGCCTTCAGTTCCACAACACCACGAGTTTCGATTTCACCGACGCGAAAATGGTATTGAAGGGCTATGGGTCGGGGACTCTGAACAACGGCATAAACCAAACTGTCAGTCTGCCGGACCTGTTGGCAAGCAGTGATACAAATGTGGTGTGGAGTACGGGCGGAGGGGCGGGGGATTTGTTCGCCTCCGATTATGATGACACGTATGGGTTTCAAGCTCCTTGCCCATTTCCTGATCCGGTGAATTCAGGCCTGTGCGCTCAAGTCGGAAACTTCAGCGTGACCTTTACGGCCATGTGGAACGGGCAATCAATCTATTCCGTCTTCTCTCCGACGACAAACGCCTCGGGAGGTTTTGTAGGTTGGGAGGGGATAGATCCCAACGGTTGGTCCGAGAACCCACTTTATGATGTTCACGCTGGTAGCCTGACTGGTGTTCTCGCCAATATCTTTGTGGGAACCCCACCTAGCGTGCCGGAGCCTGGGGCACTTGGAATGTTCGGTCTGGGCACACTCATGATCGGCCTGTTCGCGGGACTGCGTCGGCGAGCGCACTAAGATCAACCGTTCACTCTATGCGGACGCGAGTGACCCCTCAACGGGGGTCACTTTTTCCATGCGCCAATTGGCTGATGACCCTCCTCGCTACGCTCGATTGGTAGAGCAGAAATAAGCTCCGCGTGCGCCACATCGCGCACCCGGAGCTTCACCAGCCACAGAATCGAAGTGCGCCATCCATGGCGAGAACGAACAATGCGAGGTCTCGCACTGTATGGCCGACTTTCGGGCGGATCCGGCTGGCCCGAATGTCGCGAAGGTTCAGGTACCTTCTGCCCGCGTCGATGACGCCCACCGGGATGCAGCGATACACTCGCACTTCGTCCAGGCCCGATCCTGAGGACTCGCCATGTTGAAGTCACTCGTTGCACTGGCCGCTGCGATCGCATGCACCGTCGCGGTTCCCGCCGCGCAAGCCGGCCAGACCATCGTGTTCCTGCGCCACGGGGAAAAGCCCGCGCTGGGTCTGGGCCAGCTCGACTGCCAGGGCCTCAATCGCGCGCTGGCACTGCCAGCCGTGCTGCAGGCCAAGTTCGGCAATCCCGCAGCGATCTACGCACCGGACCCCGGCGAGAAGGCCAGGGACAAGGGCATCGAATACAATTACGTGCGCCCACTGGCCACCATCGAACCCACCGCCATTCACCTCGGCCTGCCGGTCAACACCTCGTTCGGCCTGACCCAGATCCAGGAGCTGCAACAGGATCTACTCAAGCCCACCAACCGCGCCGCCACCATTTACGTGGCGTGGGAACACAACCTGGCCGTGCAGGCAACGCAGCACCTGATCACTGCTGCCGGCGGCGACGCCAGTCAGGTGCCGGCATGGCGCGCCGATGACCACGACTCTCTTTACGTCATCCACCTCAACTGGCAACACGACAAGCCAGTGTTCGTCAGATTCGAAAAGGAAGCCGAAGGGCTGAATCACCAGCCGGTTGAGTGTCCTGCTGCGCATATCTGACAGGTAGCGAGGAAAGCATCAGGAGCAGTGCCGTGGCTTGCCGGTGACGGGTTGCCACCCGTTGCAGCCTTCGCGAACAGCTGCTTTCAGGGTCGCTGGCTCATCTCTGCATCGAACGAGCCGGTTACGTCCATATTGAAATCTCGCACGAAGGCCCTGGACGACAGATTGGCAATCACGACCGCGCCTGGAACCATCACCGGTGAACTCTGCGCCATTCACTACACCCGTTGACATATTGCGCAACCAGCACATCACGAACGATGCTTGCCGCACCGGGATTCCGGGTTGCGACCAAGAGGGTGTTCGTCATGCGCTGCGTTCATTCGGCCTTTGCGCTGGTGTTCTGTACTGCGTCCAGTTTTGCCATGGCCCAAACCGTTGGTGCGGCCGCGGCCGCGCGAGCGGGCGTCGTTACCTTCAACCAGGCCTTCGACTCGGCTACCCGACACTTGGACAACGCGGCCACGTTGGCACTTTGGGACAACGATG
>JBDTEG010000206.1:0-11312 GCA_039922695.1 Rhodanobacter sp.
TCACCGGCAACGCGAAGCCAGGCAATGAAAGCATCGTTCACTCCTACGGCTACCCCTTGCCACGGCGGGGTGTTACTCGCGATGACGGCACGGATGCCATTGGGTATTCGCGCCTGACCGATGGCGACAAGGCCAGCTTTTGGAAGAGCAATCCTTATCTATCGCGGGAGTTCACCGGTGAAGACGATGCGGCGCATCCGCAGTGGGTAATCCTTGATTTGGCCGTCAAGCAAAGTCTGAACGCCCTACGGATCGACTGGTCGTCGAACACGCGTACGCCATCCAGGCGGATGCCGCACTCCTGCATATGCTGGCGGTACGGCGCAAAATCCTGGCCCACGGCGGCCACGGGCAGCGGGTCGCCGCCGAGCAGCTTGAGGTTGTAAGCGATGTTGCCGGCACAGCCGCCGAATTCCCGCCGCATCGCCGGCACCAGGAATGACACATTCAGGATATGCATCTGGTCGGGCAGGATGTGATTCTTGAACTGATCCTGGAACACCATGATGGTGTCGTAGGCCAGCGATCCACAGATGACGGCAGGCATGATGGTCGGCAACCCCTTGGCAAGTTTGAGAACCGCGACTGCCGCGGTTGTCCATGGTCGTCGCCAAAAGCGGCGACCAAAGGGTGCAATCCTAACGCCATCCCTTCCGGTTGGCGACTTTCCAGCCCGGCATGAAGCTCGACTTGCGTGCCAGGAATCACGCCTAGGGTCGTGTTGCGCAAGGATTTCTTAACGCGATTTCCCTTGCGCATGCAGTGCCCGCTGACTAGACTGGTGAGCTTGGTTTTCAATCAGGCCGGACCACGGCGGACCCATGTTCAAGAAGTTTCGCGGGATTTTCTCCAACGACATCTCCATCGACCTCGGCACTGCCAATACGCTGATCTATGTGCGTGGGCAGGGCATCGTGTTGAACGAGCCATCGGTGGTGGCGATCCGTCAGGATCGCGGCCCGGGCGGCCCGCGCACGATCGCGGCGGTCGGTCGCGACGCCAAGCGCATGCTGGGACGCACGCCGGGCAACATCGCCACGGTTCGCCCGATGAAGGATGGCGTGATCGCCGACTTCACCATGACCGAGGCGATGCTGCAGCATTTCATCAAGCAGGTGCACAAGTCGCGCTTCCTGCGCCCGAGCCCGCGCGTCCTTGTCTGCGTGCCATGTGGTTCGACCCAGGTCGAGCGTCGCGCGATCAAGGAATCAGCGGAAGGCGCCGGTGCACGCGACGTATTCCTGATCGAGGAGCCGATGGCCGCAGCGATCGGTGCCGGCATCCCGGTGCACGAGGCGCGTGGCGCGATGGTGCTGGACATCGGCGGCGGCACCTCCGAAGTGGCGGTGATCTCGCTCAACGGCATCGTGTACTCGCAGTCGGTGCGCGTCGGTGGCGATCGCTTCGACGAAGCCATCATCAATTACGTGCGGCGCAATCACGGCACCCTGATTGGCGAATCCACGGCCGAACGGATCAAGTTGCAGATTGGTTGTGCGTTTCCGCAGGACGACGTCAAGGAGATCGAGATCTCCGGCCGCAACCTCGCCGAGGGCGTGCCGCGCATGTTCACGATCAACTCCAACGAAATCCTCGAGGCGCTGCACGAGCCGCTGGCCGGCATCGTGGCCGCGGTGAAGTCGGCGTTGGAGCAGACGCCGCCGGAACTGTGTTCCGACGTGGCCGAGCGAGGTATCGTACTGACTGGCGGTGGCGCATTGTTGCGCGATCTGGATCGCCTGATTTCCGAGGAAACCGGCCTGCACGTGCAGGTGGCGGATGACCCGTTGACCTGCGTGGCTCGTGGTGGCGGCAAGGCGCTGGAGCTGATTGATCAGCACGGCAGCGACTTTTTCGCACCCGAATAGCGCGCGGAAACCGGGGCCGCCATGGCGCGCGCACGCGATGAATCCTCCCCTCTGTTTGCGGGCAACGCGGCAGGCACGCTGCGGCTGATCGTCTACCTGGCGCTGGCCGTGGTGCTGATGGTGCTGGACCAGCGCAATGGCTGGCTGTGGCGCTTGCGCTCGACCGCATCGGCGGTGGTGGAACCGATCTACCGGCTGGCGGGCTTGCCGGCCGCAGGCGCCCGCACGCTCAGCGTGGCATTTTCCGACCGCCAGCATCTCACCTCGGAAAATCAGCGCCTGCGCGAGGATCTACTGTTGGCCAACGCCAAATTGAATCGCATGGCGGCGGTGGCTGCGCAGAACCAGCATCTGAAGAAATTGCTCGATACCCAGCACAGCCTGGAGCTCAACGTGCAGCTGGCGCGGGTGATCGGCGTGGATCTTGGCGCTTACCGCTACCGCCTGACCCTGAACATGGGTTCGCGTGACGGGGTCAAGCCGGGCCAGCCGGTGATCGATGCCCATGGCGTGATGGGACAGGTGATCGAGGTGTTGCCGCATACGGCCGTGGTCATGCTGATCACCGATCCTTCGCATGCCATCCCGGTGACGATAGCGCGCACCGGCTTGCGCACGGTTGCCTACGGCTCGCGCGACGGCGACATGTTGACCTTGCCGAACCTGCCGTTGGCTGCCAGTGTTCGTGCGGGCGACCAGCTGCTGACCTCCGGCATCGGGGGACGCTTCCCGCCCGGTTTTCCAGTGGGTCGAATCGAGCAGGTGGCGCCAGCCACCACCGGCATGTTTCAGGTGGCGCAAGCCCGGCCCGCCGCAGATGTCGAGCGCAGCGCTGACGTACTGTTGCTGCATGACCAGGCCGAGCCGGAGGGTCCGCCCGGCCTCGTCAAACCGGTGGGGCCGCCCACATCGCTGGAGCCTTCAACGGCCGGCTCTTCCGCCTCGCCACCGGGCGCGCCGCCGGTTGAACGCGGAGCGGGACCGTGAGCCGGCAACGCCTGAACCAGTGGTGGTTCATCGGCACCCTGGCGGCAGCCCTGCTGTTGATGCTGGTCCCGCTGCCGGGCGCGCTGGCGCCCTTCAAGCCGTATTGGCCGGCACTGGTGCTGCTGTACTGGTCGCTGGAATCGGAGGATCGGGTAAGCCTGGGCCTGGCGTTCTGCGTCGGCCTGTTTGCCGACGTGCTCGATGGCGTACTGCTGGGCGAACAGGCTCTGCGCCTGTGTGCGTTGACCTTCATCGCGCTGCGTTTCCGTTCGCGGCTGCGCTTTTTCCCGATGTGGCAGCAAGCCCTGGCGGTGCTTGCCTTGTTGTTGAACGATCGCATCCTGCTGCTGATCGTGCGGATGCTGGCCGGTGCGTCCGTGCCTCCGGCAAGCTGGTGGTTCTCGCCGTTCGTCGGTGCGGCACTCTGGCCGTTCCTGTTCCTGCTGCTCGACGACCTGCGTGCTCGCTTGCGGATTCAATGAGACATGAGCCAGTGACATGAAGGCCCGGCGAACGCTGAAGGAAGTCCGCGACGAAAGCGCATTGTTCCGGCGCCGCGCGCTGGTGGGCTTCGTGCTGATCCTGCTGGGCCTGGGTGGCCTGGTGGGGCGCTACGTGGTGTTGCAGGTCTCGCGTCACGCCGAATTCGTCACGCGCTCCACCAACAATCGCGTGAAGCCGCGTGCGATACCCCCTGCACGCGGGCTGATCTACGATCGCAACGGAATCGTGCTGGCCGACAATGTGCCGGCGTTCCGACTCGAGGTGGTGCCCGAGCAGGTCAAGGACATGCCGGCCCTGCTCGCGCGCCTGGGCAAGGTCGTGCCGCTGGGCCAGGAAGATATCGACGCGTTCAACAAGCAGCTCAAGCAGAGCCGGCGCTTCGACAGCGTGCCGTTGAAACTGCACCTGACCGAGGACGAGATCGACCGTTTCGCGGTCAGTCGCTGGCGGTTCCCCAATGTCGATGTGGTTCCCTACCTGACGAGGCGCTACCCGTATGCGGGTTTGTTCGCGCACGTGGTGGGTTACGTCGGGCGTATCGATGCCGATGACCTCAAACGCCTCGATCCGGACCGCTATCAAGGCACCAGTCACGTCGGCCGAAGCGGCGTCGAGCGTTCCTACGAGGACGTGTTGCACGGCACGCCGGGGTATGAGCTGCTTGAAGTGAACGCGGACGGTCGCACACAGCATGTGCTGGAGACGCATGCGCCGACGCCCGGCAGGAATCTCTATCTGAGCATCGATGTGCGCATCCAGAAGGCTGCCGAAGTCGCGTTTGACGGACGCCCGGGTGCGGCGGTGGCGATCGATCCGCGCAACGGCCAGGTGCTGGCGATGCTGAGCGTGCCGACGTTCGACCCCAACCTCTTCGTCAATGGCATCAGCCAGGCCGACTATCGCGCGTTGACCACGGATCCGGACAAGCCTCTCTACAACCGTGCCTTGCGCGGCGTCTACCCGCCCGGATCGACGGTGAAGCCATTCCTGGCGCTGGGCGGGCTCGAACTTGGCCTGCGCAGGCCGTCGGATACGGTGTTGTCCACCGGGCAGTTCTGTCTGCCGGGACAGAAGCGCTGCTATCGCGACGACACCCGCGGTGGCGATGGCACGGTGGACATGGTCACCGCGATCCAGAAGTCGACCAACACCTATTTCTACAAGCTTGCGCTGGACATGGGCATCGATCGGCTGAGCCAGTGGATGGCCCGCTTCAGTTTTGGCAGCAAGACGGGCATTGACCTGATCGGTGAGTCGGAGGGCATCCTGCCCTCACGCGCCTGGAAATCTGCACACGGCAAGCAGCCGTGGTATCCCGGTGAGACCGTGATCACCGGGATCGGCCAGGGCTACTGGGCAGTCACGCCGCTGCAACTGGCGCACGCCACGGCGACCCTGGCCGGGCATGGCGTGCCGTATGAGCCGCGGCTGGCGTTGGCGACCAAGGCTGTGGGCGATGAGCAGCGCCAACTGCTGCGCAACCGGCCAGAGCCCTCCGTGATTCGCGATCCGGCCGAATGGAAGGTGATCAATGAGGGCATGCGTGCGGTGATCACCGGCGGCACAGGCAAGGGACTGAACGACGGATTCCCGTATGCGATCGCCGGCAAGAGCGGTACCGCCGAGCGCTTTTCGCGCACCACCGATGCCTATAACACCAATCGCAGCACCGCTTATCTGGCCACGCGCCACCGCGCCTGGTTCATCGCTTACGCGCCCGCGGACGATCCCCAGATCGCGGTGGCCGTCGTGCTTGAGCAAGGCGCCTGGGGTGCTTCTGCGGCGGGGCCGATCGTGCGCAAGATCCTCGATGCGTGGCTGGCCACGCATGATGGCGAGATTCAGGGCGCCACGCGGCTGCCGCCCACGCTGCCGGTCACCACGCGTCAGGCTCCGCCTGACGTGGAGGCACCACAGGTCGAGGTGCCCGTGCCTGACACCGAGGATCTGCCCGCGTCCGCCTCCAGCGGAGAAAATCCATGATCCAGGTGCTGCATGCGCGCATGCG
This sequence comes from Rhodanobacter sp., assembly GCA_039922695.1. GTDB lineage: Bacteria > Pseudomonadota > Gammaproteobacteria > Xanthomonadales > Rhodanobacteraceae > Rhodanobacter. The sequence goes on from JBDTEG010000206.1 coordinate 5,368, forward strand.
CCGATTGCTACGCAGGATCCTTACCCGGCCACGGATCGACCTGCCGTTGGCTGGTGGCCTGTTCCTGCTCGCGCTGGTCGGTCTGGCCACCTTGTACAGCGCTGGCGATCAGAGTCTTGTCCTGGTCGGTGGCCAGTCCGCGCGATTCGTGCTGGGTGGCGCCTTGTTGTTGCTGGTCTCGCGCATCCCGCCGTCGGTGCTGCGCAGCTGGACACCCTGGCTGTACGCAGGCAGCACGGCGTTGCTGGTGGTGGTTGCAATCCTCGGCGAGGGTCGCGGCTCGATGCGCTGGCTGGATCTTGGCGTGATGCGTTTCCAGCCGTCCGAATTGCTCAAGCTGACCACGCCGATGATGGTCGCCTGGTACCTGCATCCACGCCAGCTGCCGCCGGCCTGGAAAGACATCGCGATGGTCGGATTGCTGATCGCGATTCCAGCCGGACTGATTGCCGAACAACCGGACCTGGGCACGGCGGTGCTGGTGGCCGCGGCCGGCGCGTTCGCACTGTTCCTGTCCGGGATGGCGTGGTGGCGCATCGGTCTGCTCGTCGGCGCCGTCGTGGGCATGATCCCGGTGGGCTGGCACTTCCTGCACCAGTACCAGCGCGATCGCGTGCTGACCATGCTCAATCCGGAATCCGATCCGCTCGGCAACGGCTGGCACATCATCCAGTCGCAGATCGCGGTAGGCTCCGGCGGCATTCTCGGCAAGGGCTGGTTGCACAGTACGCAGTCGCGGCTGGATTTCCTGCCCGAACACACCACCGATTTCATCTTCGCGGTGTTTTCCGAGGAGTTCGGCCTGATCGGCGTGTGCGTGTTGATCGCGCTGTACGTCTTCATCATCGGCCGCAGCCTGTGGATCGCCATGGAAGCGCGCGACACTTATTCGCGCCTGCTCGCCGGCGCCATTGGCATGAGCTTCTTCGTCTATGTGTTCGTCAATGGCGGCATGGTCGCCGGCATGCTGCCGGTGGTCGGCGTACCGATGCCGATGATCAGTTACGGCGGGACCTCGGCGGTGTCGCTGCTGACCGGTTTCGGTGTGCTGATGGCGATCCACGCCAACCGCAAGACACATATCTGAATCCGGTCATCATCGCGTCAGCGGACCGCCCGAAGTTGCCCGAGCCTGCATGGTAGGCTTTCGATGACTCCGCCATTTGCCAGCAAAGGCCGCGCATGACCCAGTATTTCCAGTCCCGTCCGCATCCGTTTCGCTACGTGGGCATGTTGTTGCTGCTGTGGATCGGGGGGACGAGCGGAGCATGGGCCGCGACGCATCCGGGCCAGGCGGAGCTGGTGCGCGAGGTCGCACGCGACACGGGCAAGAGTGCGCAGGCTCTGAACACGCTGCTGGATGGCGCGAGGAAGCAGCAGAGCATCCTCGATGCGATCAGTCGCCCGGCCGAGGCCAAGCCGTGGAAGGACTACCGTCCGATCTTCATGACCCGCGCGCGCATTGACGGCGGCATCGCGTTCTATCAGACGCATCGCACGCTGCTCGACCGGGTGGCTGCCGAGTACGGGGTGCCACCGCAATACATCGCGGCGATCATCGGTGTAGAGACCAATTACGGTCGTATCGTTGGTCACTACAAGGTGCTCGATGCGCTGGTGACACTGGCCTTCTACTATCCGCCGCGCGCCAAGTTTTTCCGCGAGCAGCTGAAGACCTTGCTGGAGCTGCCGGACAGCAAGCTTGCCGGACCGCTCGACAGCGTGGTCGGCTCTTATGCGGGAGCCCAGGGTTGGGGCCAGTTCATGCCTTCGAGCATCCGTGATTTTGCGGTAGACGAAGACAACGACGGCCACATCGACCTGCATGACTCGGCCGACGATATCGTGGCCAGCGTTGCCAACTATCTCCACGCGCACGGTTGGCAGAGTGGTGCGCCAGTCGCGGCACAGGCACAGCCTGACGCCAAGGCGCACGTCGTCAGTGTGACGGACGCCACGCCCAAGTGGCCGGTGGAGCAGTTCGAGGCCTGGGGCTATGCGCCGGTGCAGCGGCTGGCCCCGGACAGGCTGGCCAGCCTGCAGAAATTTGATGGGGCGAACGGGCCGGAGTACTGGTTCACGTTCCAGAATTTCTTCGTGATAACGCGCTACAACCGCAGCCCGATGTATGCCATGGCCGTGAATCAGTTGGCCCAGGCGATTGCCGCCGGCGTGGCCCAGGCAGACGCGACGCGATGAGGGCGGCGGACATCGCCGGTCTGCTGCTGGCGAGCATGCTGTTGGTGGCATGCAGCGGCAACCGCAGCCGACCTTCAGCGGGCACGAACAGCCATCGTGGCCAGGTGCCGCCAGCGATGGACGAGAGCGGCATCCGCGACGATCTCAGCCGGCCCCAATCCAGCCGCTATCGCCAGGGCAGCGACAGCGTGCCGCCGCTGATCGATGTCAGCAAGTTGCCGGAGCCGGTGCCGAAAGTGGAGCCGCTCTCGCGCTACGGCAACAAGTCGCCGTACACCGTGAGCGGGCAGACCTACCGCGTGTTGCCGGCTGCGCGCGGATACGACCAGCGCGGAATCGCCTCGTTCTACGGCAACAAGTTCCACGGCTACAAGACGTCCAATCTCGAAACCTACGACATGTATGCATTCACCGCAGCGAGCACCACGCTGCCATTGCCCAGCTACGCGCGCGTGACCAACCTGGAGACCGGCAAGAGCGTGATCGTGCGGGTCAACGACCGCGGCCCGTTCCACGACAATCGCCTGATCGACCTGTCCTACGCCGCGGCGGTGAAGATCGGCATCTGGCCCAAGGGCACCGGTCTGGTCGAGGTGCGCGGCATCGATCCGGCGCAGCCCGGAACGGAACTGCCGCCGCCGCCCGTGGTCACAAGCGCACACCCGGGTATCTACCTGCAAGTGGGCGCCTTTGCCGATGTGGCCAATGCAGACCGGCTGGCACAACGTCTGCGCGAGGCCAACCTCGGCGCGGTGCAGGTGGTCGACAGCGTGGTCAATGGACGTCAACTGCGCCGAGTGAGGGTCGGTCCACTGTCCAGCGTGGCGCGAGCCGACCAGGTCAGTAGCCAAATTGAAAAGATGGGTCTGCCGCAGCCCCAGGTCGCGGTAGACTAAACAGGATTTGCGCGAGATTCTCCTTCGCCCCGGTGTCCGCAACACCGATCTCCAGAAACTGGACTTGAAAACACGATGAATTTCCTTCGACGCACCCTGTTGCCCATTGCTGCCTCCGCCGTTCTGCTTGCGGGTATCGCCGTTGCCCAGACCGCGCCACCGCATCCGTCGCCGGTACCGCGTCCGGCCATGCCCGCCGCGCCGGTGCCGCCACCCCCGGACGTCGATGGGGCGAGCTGGGTGCTGATGGATTACGCCACCGGCCAGATCCTGGCCTCGAAGGATCCGGATGCGCGCCGCGCGCCAGCCTCGCTGACCAAGGTGATGACCGACTACGCGGTGTCCGCGGAGATCGCCAATGGCCGCATCCACGCCAACGACATGGTGACTATCAGCGAGCACGCCTGGCGTGGCGGCGGCGCCGGCACCGATGGTTCCACCAGCTTCCTCAAGCTGGGCAGCCAGGTATCTCTGATGGATCTGCTCAAGGGCATGATCGTGCAATCGGGCAACGACGCGGCCATCGCGCTGGCCGAGCACACGGCCGGCTCGGAGGACGCCTTTGCCAACCTGATGAATGCCTATGCCAAGCAGCTGGGCATGGCCAATACGCACTTTTCGAACGCGTCGGGCTACCCGGTGGCGGACCATTACAGCTCCGCGCGGGACATTGCGATCCTGTCGCGCGCGCTGATCCACAACTTTCCCGAGGACTACGCCATCTCGGCGATCAAGGAATACGAGTGGAACGGCATCAAACAGCAGAATCGCAATGAGTTGCTGTGGCGGGATCCTGCCGTGGACGGCATCAAGACCGGGCATACCGCCGATGCCGGTTATTGCCTGGATGCCTCGGCCAAGCACGGTGACCAGCGCATGATCGCGGTGGTGATGGGCGCCAGCTCGAACAAGGCGCGCGCCGACTCGGCCATGGCCCTGCTCAGCTACGGTTTCCGCTTCTACGAGACCCACAAGTTGTATGACGCGAGCAAGCCGCTGGCGACGCCACGCCTGTGGAAAGGTGAGGCGAACCAGCTGCCGATCGGCGTGGCCAGCGATGTGCTGGTCACGGTCAAGACCGGCCAGTACGACAAGCTGAAAGCGACCATGGACATCCCCTCCACCCTGATCGCCCCGTTCAAGAAGGGCCAGCAGGTGGGCACGTTGCAGGTCACGATGGACGGCCAGCCGGTGCAGACGGTACCGCTGATCGCGCTGAACGATGCGCCGCAGGGCGGCTTTTTCTCGCGCCTGTGGGACAGCATCCTGCTCTGGTTCCACCACGACAACGGCACCACCGAACAGATCCCGGGCGGCAAGTGATGCAACCCATCGACTTCACCCTGGCCAGGCAGGACGGCAAGGGCTTCCAGTTTCCGGGCGAGTTCGAGATCACCGCGGTCGGCAATGCCAGCGCCAACCTGCCGACCCACGTGCCGCAATTGCTGGAAAGTGCCGGCCTGCACGTGCTGCATGAAAGCGTACGGCATCGGCATTCCGGTGCCGGCAATTTCGTCTCGGTCACGGTGAGCTTCCGCTGCGAGAACCGCGAGCAGTACGAGGCGGCGCATGCCGTGCTGCGCGAAAGCCCGGACATTCGCTATACCCTGTAAATCTTCGCCTCGCAGGAGCGCACCCTGTGGGCGATACATTTTGCGGCAAGCCCCATCGCGCACCGGTGCGCTCCTACAAATCTCCTTCTCAAGGTGATTGCATGTCGCTGCCGCTCAAAATCCGCCGCCTCGGTCGCCAGCCCTACGCGGCGACCTGGCAGGCGATGAGTGCGTTCACCGACAACCGCAACGCGGGCACACCCGACGAACTGTGGCTGTTGGAGCACGAGCCGGTGTTCACGCTGGGCCAGGCGGGCAAGATGGAACATGTGCTGGCGCCAGGGAACATCCCGGTGCTGCCGGTGGATCGCGGTGGCCAGGTGACCTATCACGGCCCCGGCCAGATCGTGGGTTACCCGCTCATCGACCTGCGCCGGGCGGGTGTGGGTGTGCGTGAGCTGGTCCGTCGCATCGAACAGGCGCTGATCGATACGCTGGCCCATTGGCACGTGACCGCGGTCCGGCGCGAGGGCGCGCCCGGCGTGTACGTGGGCGAGGCCAAGATCGCCGCACTTGGCCTGCGTGTGCGGCGCGGCTGCAGTTTCCACGGCCTGGCCTTCAACGTGGCGATGGATCTGGAGCCGTTCCAGCGCATCAACCCTTGCGGTTACAAGGGTTTGGCGGTCACGCAGCTGCTAGACTTGGGCGGTCCGTCGCGGTTGGCGGATGTCGAGAATGTGTTGATTGGCGAGTTCTGCCGGCAGTTTGGTTTCGACGCCGCAGCTGCTGTTCCCCTGATTCCTGAACTCCCCGCGCGCGCGGCGGTCTGAGCTGTCTACATGAGTGAACCAAGCACCGCTTCTTCCAAGTCCATCCCGTTTCGGATCGTGGCGGGTACGCCAGCCGTCGAAAAGCAGCTCGGCAATGACAAGATCGCGCTGAATCGTGCTGGCTTCGATACCGCCGCTCCGACGCTGCGCAAGCCAAGCTGGATCCGCGTGCGCCTGCCGCAGGGCAATGCCGTGCAGCAACTAAAGGCACGCCTGCGCGCTAACTCGCTGGTCACCGTGTGCGAGGAAGCCTCCTGCCCGAACATCCACGAATGCTTCAGCCACGGCACCGCCACCTTCATGATCCTGGGCGAGGTGTGCACACGTCGCTGCTCGTTCTGCGACGTGGCGCATGGCCGGCCGCAAGCGCCGGACGAGCTGGAACCGGCGCGACTGGCACACACCATCGCCGACATGCGCCTGAAATACGTGGTGATCACCTCGGTCGACCGCGATGACTTGCGCGA
>JBDTEG010000207.1:0-62042 GCA_039922695.1 Rhodanobacter sp.
GACGGCGCGACGGCGCAGTGCATGCAGGATCTCGTGCATCTGGAACGCCGCCGGCAGCGTTTCGATCAGGACGGTGGCCTTCATCGTGCCGGCCGGCAGCTGCAGATCGTCCTCGGCCGCGGCCATCACTTCGTCCCACAGCGTGGCTTCTTCCATCGCCTCCAGCTTGGGCAGGTAGAAGTACGGACCACGGTCTCGGCGGTGCAAGTCGCGCGCGTTGTGGAACACGAACAGACCGAAGTCGACCAGCGCACCGGACATCAAGGCGCCGTCCACGCGGAAGAAGCGGTCGTGCAGGTGCCAGCCGCGTGGGCGCACCACCAGCACGGCGAGGTTGTCGTGGACGCGATAGCTCTTGCCCTCGGGCGAGCGGAATTCGATGCTGCCGTCGACCGCGTCGCGCAGGTTGACCTGGCCGTCGAGCTGGTTGGCGAAGGTCGGCGAGGAGGAGTCCTCGAAATCGGCCATGAACACTCTGGCGCCCGAATTCAACGCGTTGATGATCATCTTGCGTTCCACCGGGCCGGTGATCTCCACGCGGCGATCGCGCAGGGCGGCGGGAATCGGCGCCACCGTCCAGTCCGAGGCGCGGATCGCCGCAGTGTCGGTGCGGAAGTCGGGCAGGTCGCCGGCGTCGTAGCGCGTCTGGCGCTCACGCCGGGCCTGCAACAGGCGCTGCCGCGGCGCCTCGAAGCGCCGATGCAACTGGGCCAGGAAGTCCAGCGCTCCCGGGGTCAGGACGCCTTCGTAACCGGCGCCGTCAGCCAGGATCTCGGCTGTGCCGGTAGCGAATTGTTCCTGGGGTACGGCCATGGCTTCGCTCCTGTCGTGGTGACACGAAACTACGGCAGAAACAGGTAGTTTGACAAAGTGAATGTTTCAATTCTTAATATGAGCATTATCAATACAGCACGCAAAGTACTGACTTATCAAGATGAAGGAGACTGACGACACGCGAATTCGGCCGAAAAAAACGCGCCGCAGCGCAGCAAAGAAACATGCTGGCCGCGACGCTTCCGCCGAAAGCAGTGGCCGCTACTACTACAAAGGCAACCGCCACAAGCAGTTGCGTGCTTTCGTCAGCGTGGTGAAGCTGGGAACCCTGACTCGCGCGGCCGAGGCGCTCTATCTGTCGCAGCCCACGATCAGCTTGCAATTGCAGGCGCTGGAGCGGGAGTTGGGCGTGATCCTCATGGACCGCCGCCGCCGCCGCATCAATCTCACCGACGCCGGCGAGGCCCTGTACGTGCTGGCTCGCCCTCTGGTCGAAGGCTGGGAAACGCTGGATCGGGATTTCCAGGCCAGGATAAAAGGTTTGCAGGCCGGGCGACTGGTGATCGCAGCTGGCACGTCGACCATCCAGTATCTGCTGCCGGAGTTGGTGCGCCGCTACCGCGAACGTTTCCCGGCAGTGAAGCTGCAACTGGCCAATGTCACCGGCAAGGACGGTCTGGCCCTGCTGCGCGCGGACGATGCGGACTTCGCGGTCGGCTCGATGCTGGACGTGCCCAACGACATCGCGTGGGCGCCTGTGCACCACTACGATCCGATGCTGATCATGCCGCCGGATCATCCGCTGGCGGCGAAGGACAAGATCACGCTGGAGGATATTTCACCGTACGGATTGATCCTTCCTCCGCAGCGTCTGTCCACCTATCGCCTGGTTGACCTGGTGTTCCAGCAACGCCAGGTGCCTTACCACGTGGCGATCGAGGTCGGCGGCTGGGACGTGATCAAGGAATACGTGGCGATGGGCATGGGTATCTCCATCGTCACCGGCATCTGCATCACCGACGCCGACAGCGAGCGCCTGGCTGTGCGCAACATGAAGCAGTTCTTCCCCCAGCGCAGCTACGGCGTGGTGATGCGCAAGGGCAAGTTCCTCAGCGCCGAGGCACGAGCGTTCATCGATTTGATTCGGCCGGGGTTGCTCACTCATCGCGAACACGACGATTCGGGGCATTCACAGCGGTGACCTCCGGTTCGCGCCACGCGCGCGGGCATCGCAGTGCGCGATGCGTTCCCTGTTCCCTGCTTCCCGTTTCCCGTTACACGTCCCGATACTTGCCCTTGAACGGTGCATACCACGCACGCAGGCGCAACATGTCCTTGTCCATGTCCGCGCTGGTGTCGAACAACGGACCGAGCTGGATCGTCTTGTCAGGGTAGTGGAAGGCAACCGGGAAGATCGGCACGCCGGCATCGCGTGCGATGTGCCAGAAGCCGCTCTTCCAGCGCTTGACCGATTTGCGTGTGCCTTCGGGCGCGATGCCAAGCCAGAATTTGTTCCGTTGATGGAACTGGTCGATCATCTGCTCGACCACACCCTTGGCGGCGCCGCGGTCGATCGCCACGCCGCCGAGTCGTCGCAGGAGGCCTCCCAGCGGGCCACGAAACAGTTCCTGCTTGCCCATGAAGTGCACATCGGCACCGATGGCCACCTTGATCAGCAGGCCCCAGAAGCCATCCCACCACGACGAGTGTGGCGCGGCGATTAACACCAGTTTTGACGTGTCAGGGAAGTTGCCAACCAGACGCCAACCGAACAGGCGCAACAAGGCGCGACAAGCAGAGCGCTGCCCGCTGTCGCAAAACCGCGGCATTTGTGCTGGCAGCTGATCGGGTTTCGGAAGGTGCCCCTTCATTCGATATCCGGTTTGCGCGACCTGCTTTGCTTGATCTTGCCGCGCTGTTGCTTGCCGACCAGGCGACGCTCTTTCGATGCACGCGTCGGCTTCGTGGCCACACGCCTCTTTGGTGGCACCAGCACACCGTGGATGATCTCTGCCAGCCGCTCGCGCACGTCGCCGCGATTGCGCGCCTGGTCGCGGAAACGCCGTCCCTGGATCACCAGCACGCCGTCGCTGGTCAACCGGCGATCGCGCCGTGCCAGCAGGCGCGTTCGTACGTCGTGCGGGAGCGACGGCGAATTCGCGACATCAAAACGCAGCTCGACCGCACTTTCGGTACGGTTGACGTGCTGCCCGCCCGGACCGTCCGCGCGCAGGAAGCGCTCGACCAGTTCGGACTCCGGCAGGTGAATGTTGCGGCTGACGATCAACATGCAGTCAGTTTAATGGAGCGACGAATCGCCGGGGCCAGCAATGAGCGGTGGAGCGATTCGGGTAGATCCGGCGCTCTCTCGCTTTCTCACTGCACGCCATCACTCATCTGTGTTCGGAATGCTCCAGCCGAAACGGGCCAGCAGGCTTGCGTACGCATTGTCGAGCGGCGCCTCGATCGTCATCGCTTTGCCGCTCAACGGGTGGGCGAAGCCAGCGCGCCATGCATGCAGCAGCATGCGGTGACAACCGAAGTGCTGCTTGTACAGCCGGTTGTGGTCACCGCGGCCGTGCTGGCAGTCGCCGATCACCGGGTGGTGGACATGTGCCAGGTGCTTGCGGATCTGGCGGAAGCGACCGCTCTCGGGTTCGGCCAGCAGCAAAGCGTAGCGCTGGTGCGCGTAGCGGCCCAGCTCGATGGGTAACTCGATGGTGGCCAGGCGCCAGTAGCGCGTGCGCGCGTCACGGCGCGGCCCGCTGTCGCGCGAACCGGGTAGCGGGTAGTCGACCACGTCTTCGGCTGGCTCCGGCCAGCCGCGCACCACCACCAGGTATTGCTTGCGCACGGCGCGCTGCATGAACTGCGCGCCCAGCGCAGCGGCGACTTCCTTGTCCCGTGCCACCAGCAACACGCCGCTGGTGGCTCGATCGAGCCGGTGCGCGAGATACGTGTTGCCGCCAATCTGCTCGCGCAACAGGTCGACCAGGAATTCGTCGGCGGGCCCCACGAATTTCGAGCGATGCACGGCGAGGTTCGCGGGTTTGTTCACCGCGATCAGTACGTCGTCCTGGTAGAGGATCTCGAGCATCGTGGTTCGTCGGACGAGAGGTGATTGGAGAGCGATGGAGGGCGCGCATGGGCCGCCGCACTGCGCCCGGAGCCGGCCGGCGTGCCTGTCCCGCGCAATCCTCTGGGTCAGCGCGGGCGTGACCCGCCGAACACGAAAGCGAGCAAGCCGGCAACGCCCAGAAACACGGGTGGCCAGATGCCGTGTTGCGGCGCCAGCGACCATAGCAGGACGGCGCTGATGATCAATGCCGCCCCGAGCAGGCCGCCGCCGAGCATGCGCAGCACGCGACTGGTGAGCTTCGCCTGGTGGCCAAGCGCATCCACGTCGGTGAGCAGGCGTTGTTCGCCGCGGCCGGCCTGGCGCAACGCGTCGCGCACCAGGTCGGGGAATTCCGGCGCATGGTGCAGCCATTCGGGCAGCCGCTTGCCCATGTCGCGCAAGGTCCGCAGCGGACTGTAGCGTTTGCGCAGGATGCGCTTGAGTACCGGATGCGCCACCGCCCAGATATCGATCTCGGGGTCGAGCATGCGCCCGACACCCTCGATGTTGAGCAGGGTCTTCTGCAGCAGGATCAGCTGCGGTTGCAGGGTCAGCTCGAAGCGGCGCGCGGTCTGGAACAGTTTCACCACCAGCTCGGCCAGCGAGATCTGCGACAGCGGCCGGGTGAAATACGGTTCGCACACCGTGCGCACCGCCGCTTCCAGTTCATCCAGCCGCACATCGGCGGGCATCCAGCCGGCCGCCACGTGCAGTTGCGCGATGCGCGCGTAATCGCGCTCGAACAAGGCGATGAAGTTCTGCGCCAACCAGTACTGGTCGGCTTCGGGCAGCGAGCCCATGATGCCGAAATCCAGCGCGATGAAGCGCGGCTCGTCGATGCGCGACGGGTCCACCCAGATGTTGCCGGGGTGAGCGTCGGCATGGAAGAAGTTGTCGCGAAATACTTGCTCGTAGAACACCCGCACGCCCTTGGCCGCAAGTGCCTTGCGGTCCAGGCCGGCGGCATCGATCGCCGAGACGTCGTCGCTGCTGATGCCGTACACGCGTTCCAGTGTCAACACGCGCGAGGCGGTCAGTTCCCAATGCACTGCCGGTACGTACAGGTCCACGCCGCTGGCGAAATTGCGCTTGAGCAGGCTGGCGCTGGCGCCTTCGCGCTGCAGGTCGAGTTCGTTTTCCAGCATTTTCTCGACTTCGGCCACCACGTCCAGCGGTCTGATCTTGTCGGCGTTCGGGTGCCAGCGCTGGGCCAGCTCGCCCAGCGAACGCAGCAACTTCACGTCACGGGCAATCTGCGCGTCGATGCCCGGGCGCAGTACCTTCACCACGACCTCGCGACCATCGCGCAGGGTCGCGGCGTGGACCTGGGCAATCGAGGCCGAGGCCAGCGGGATCTCGTCGAACCGTGCGTAGAGCTGATCGGTCGACGCATTCAATTGCTGCTCGACGATGGCGCGCGCCTCATTGCCCGGGAACGGTGCCACCTGGTCCTGCAGCAGCGAAAGCTCTTGGGCGATATCGAGCGGGATCAGGTCACGCCGCGTCGACAGCACCTGGCCGGCCTTGACGAAAATCGGTCCCAGCTCGGTCAGCGCCAGACGCAGGCGTTCGCCGCGCGACAAGGTGGCCACGTCGGCGCGCGGCCGGGCCAGGAACGGGCGCATCAGTTTCAGGGGTCGGAACAGGTGCGCGGCATCGACCAGTTCGTCCAATCGCCAGGCCAGCAATACTGACGCCACCCGCAGCAGCCGCGGCAGCACCGTCAACGGCGTCACGCGGCGTTGCCTTGCAGGCGCCGGGACAGCCGCTGCACGCGCGACTGCAATCGTTCGCTGCGCTCGCGCAATCTGTCCACGTCGTCCAGAAAGATGTCGACCTCGCCCGGTGCCAGTGCCACGCGAGCCTCGTCGCGAACAAAGTCGGCCGCGTCTTCGGTGAAATGCGCGCCGGATTCGCGCCCGTGGGCCAGGCCCTTGCGCACGGCCCTGGCCAGAGGGACGCCCAGCACATCACCAAAGGTACGTGCGAAGGCTTCCTCAAAATCCGGTGCGAACTTGCTGGCCAGCTTCTCCAGTCGGCGCGCCAGTTCGGCATCGCCGGCGATCTCCACCTTGCCCGGAGCGACGCCGTCGTCGTCGCGGCGAAACATCATGGCCAGCAGGCTGCCCGGCGTGGCGGCCACTTTCAGCTGACTGTCCTGCCCCGGTGGGCCAACCCGAAGCCTGCTGTTCTCGACGGTGACCGCGAGGGCGATCTCCGGGCCACGCAGATGCAACTGCACGCGACGACCATTCAACGCCACCAGCTTTTGCTGCGTTTCCGGATCCAGCGACAGCGTATGGTTGAGCGCGCTTTCCAGCGCGCGACCGGCGAGCTTGCGCAGCGGCTGAGGCAACCAGGAGTTCGGGCTGACATTCATCCGGTCATTGTAGCGTGCAGGCCGGGTTCAGACGTTCGCGGCACCCATAAATCCCAGTTGGCGCCAGGCTTCGTAAACTGCCACGGCCACGGTATTCGACAGGTTCAGGCTGCGGCTGCCCGGCTGCATCGGCAAGCGCAAGCGATGCGCAGCGGGGATGTCGTCGAGCACGTTGTCGGGCAGGCCCGCCGTTTCGCAGCCGAACAGCAGGGCATCCCCATCGGCAAAATGGGCGTCGACATGGGCGACGCGGCCACGGGTGCTGAACGCGAAGAGACGCGGCGCGCCGATGGCCTCGCAGCAGCTGGTCAGGTCGTCATGTACCACGACGCGCGCGTACTCGTGGTAGTCCAGCCCGGCACGGCGCAAGCGCGCATCATCGAGTTCGAAGCCGAGCGGGCGAATCAGGTGCAGCGCGGCGCCTGCGTTTGCGCACAGACGAATCACGTTGCCGGTATTGGGCGGGATTTCGGGACGGAACAGGATGACATGGAGCATGGATGCATTATCGCCGTTCCCCTGATCCGTGGCAGCTCATCAACCGGCAATTCGCGGGCAGACCACGCCATCGGGTGGCAGCGCACAGCTGGTTGGCGTGGCCAGCAGGATCGCAGCTACGCGGCTGCTGGCAGCCAGCTGCACACCTGGCGACGGAACCGTGGTCAGCATGGCGCCAAAGACCAGCGCGCAAACGGCGAAGCAGGCAAGAAACAGGCAACGCAGCACGAGGTTTTCGAATTTCATGAGATGTCTCCAGCTTGTGGGTGGAAAGTTCTTTGTCATGAACAGTGCAACACCCGTGCCACGCGGCAAAGCGCATGTAACCCATTGATGCATAAATCCTTGTTTGCAGAGGGGCGGGGTCGTGCGTGCGTCCGCGGACAGTACGCGCCCGCTGCCGGACACCCGCGCGCGGTGTCGAGGGATCGCGAGCGCGCGTGCCACAAGTCATTTGCCCGGTCCGGCAGACGCCAGTAGCCTGCGGAGACTTCACCCGTGCAACAGGAGGTTCCCCGTGATCAAGAAGCCGCTCGCACTGCTCATCACCGCCCTGCTCTCCTTCGGCGCAGCGACTCCGCTGGCTCTCGCCGCCACCGACGCGCCCACCGCCAGCGCCAGCGCCCATGCCGCCGCGACCCAACAGATTCCCGACCTGGCCTGGAGTCGCTTCGTCCTGCCCAACGGCCTGACCGTGGTGGTGCACGAGGATCACAAGGCACCCGTGGTGGCGGTAAGCGTGTGGTACCACGTGGGTTCGTCGTACGAGCCCAAGGGCAAGACCGGCTTTGCGCACCTGTTCGAGCATCTGATGTTCCAGGGTTCGGAGAATCACAAGGACGAGTATTTCAAGCCGTTCGAACTGGCCGGCTCCACCGACCAGAACGGCACCACCTGGCTGGATCGCACCAATTATTTCGAGACCGTGCCGACCACCGCGCTGGACATGGCGCTGTGGATGGAGTCCGATCGCATGGGCCATCTGCTTGGCGCGATCGGCATGCCGCAGCTGGACGAACAGCGTGGCGTGGTGCAGAACGAGAAGCGCCAGGGCGAGAACCAGCCCTATGGCCGCGCCAGCGAAATGATCCAGGCCGAGGCGTTCCCGGCCAACCATCCGTATCACCATGACACGATTGGATCAATGGCGGACTTGAACGCCGCTTCGCTGACGGACGTGAAACAGTGGTTCCGCGGCTATTACGGCGCGGCCAATACCGTGGTCGTGCTGGCCGGTGACATCACCCCCGCGGTGGCGAAGGAAAAGATGCTGAAGTACTTCGGCGACATTGCCGCCGGCCCGCAGGTGCCGCGGCCGCAGCCGTGGGTCGCTGCACGAACCACCTCGACCCGCGGCAGCATGACCGACAACGTGGCGCAGACCCGCATCTATCGCGAATGGAACGTGCCCGGTCGCGGCAACAGCGACGAGAACCAGCTCGAGCTCGCCGCCGCGGTGCTGGGCGGCAGCAAGACCTCGCGGCTGTACCAGCGTCTGGTCTACCGCGACAAACTTGCCGACAGCGTATCGGTCGACGTCGACGAGCATGTGCTGGCCAGCATGTTCGAGTTGCAGGTGGACGTGAAGAAAGGCGTCGATCCGGCCAAAGTCGAGGTCGCCATTGCCGACGAATGGCAAAAGTTCCTGAAAGATGGTCCCACCACCGACGAGCTGGCGCGGGTGAAGACCGAAACTCGCGCCTCCTTCGTGCGCGGCCTGGAGAAGGTCAACACTCAGGCCTCGATCCTGGCGCAGGGCCAGCTCTACCACGGCGATCCGGGCCAGTACCTGAAAGACTTCGAGGAGCTGATGGCCGCCACTCCCGCCAGCGTCAAGGCGGCGGCGGACAAGTGGATCGCCCGCGGCGATTACACCTTGACAGTGGTGCCGGGCAAGGTCGAAGCCACCGACATGGCCACCGTGAGCGGTCGTGCCGCGGCGCCCGGTGCTCCCGCCCCGGTGCTTGCGCCCAAGGGCGACTACAAGACCGTGGCCACTGACCTTGACCGCAGCAAGGGCGTGCCGCAGGTCACCAGCTTCCCCGACCTGAGCTTTCCCACGCTGGAACGCGGCAAGCTGGACAACGGCGTGGAAGTCATCCTGGCTGAACGCCACGGCGTGCCGGCGGTGCAGCTGCAGTTGCTGTTCGACGCAGGCTATGCGGCCGACCAGGGGCGCAAGCTGGGTACGTCCAGCTTCAGCATGTTCATGCTCGATGAGGGCAGCAAAGACCTGGACTCGGTCGAGATCGCCGAGCGCAAGCAGCGACTGGGTGCGCTGATATCGGCCGGTTGCGGGCTGGATTATTGCAACGCCTCGCTCAATGCACTGGATGACCAGCTCAAGCCCTCGCTTGATTTGTTCGCCGATGTCGTGCGCAACCCGGCATTCCGCGAGGCCGACATCAGCCGCTTGAGGGGCCAGTGGCTGGCGCGCATCGCGCAGGAAAAGAGCCAACCCACGGGTATTGCCATGCGCACCCTGCCGCCGCTGCTGTATGGCAAGGGTCACGCGTATGCGATTCCGTTCACCGGTTCGGGCACGGAAGACTCGATCAAGGCCTTGTCCGCCGCTGACATGCGCCAGTTCATGACCGACTACATCAGGCCGGACAACATGAAGATCCTGGTCGCCGGCGACACCACGATGGCCAGGATCATCCCGCAGTTGAACGCTGTCTTTGGCAACTGGAGTGCCCCGTCCAGCCAGGTTCCGCACAAGAACATCGGCAAGGTGGCCCCGCCCGGTGACGTACGCGTGTTTCTGGTGGATCGTCCCGGGGCGCAGCAGACCCTGATCCTGGCCGGCAGCCTGGCGCCCTCGACCGAGGCTGCCAACAATCTGCAGATCCAGACCATGAACGGGGCGTTCGGCGGCACCTTCACCTCGCGTCTCAACATGAACCTGCGTGAGGACAAGCACTGGGCCTATGGTGCCTTCAGCTTCCTGCAAAACGCGGTGGGGCAGCGTCCATTCATGCTCTACGCACCGGTCCAGACCGACAAGACCGCCCAGTCGGTGGCGGAGATGCTGAAGGAAGCGAAGGGGGTGATCGGTGACAAGCCGCTGACCGACGCGGAGATCAGCAAGATCAAGGTGGGTGACGTGCGCAGCATGCCGGGCCAGTACCAGACCACCTCGGCGGTGATGGGCGCGATGCAGGGCATCGTGCTTTACAACCGTCCGGACGACTACGTGCAGACCATGAAGGCGCGCATCCAGAACCAGAGCGATGCGTCGGTCGAGGCGGCAGCGAGGGAGATCATCCGGCCGAACCAGTTGACCTGGGTGATCGTCGGCGACCTCGGCAAGATCGAGGCACCTATCCGCGCGCTGAAACTTGGCAAGGTGCAGGTGCTCGATGCCGACGGCAAGCCGGTGGACGCCAAACCGGCATCCGTCGAGCCAGCACAGGCCAAAGCGGCGAAGTGAGCATGCCGTGGGGCGCCGGTCTGAACCGGTGCCGCACGCTGCAAATCGCCAACCGGACGCGCCAGCGTCCCCGCGTTACGATGGAGGCCGGGCCGAGAGGCCAAGCCTGTTTTTTCATGTCAACGTTACCGTGGAGCCAGCCATGCGCAAGATCCTTACCCTGCTTGTACCCATCGTGCTTTTGAGTGCCTGCAGCTGGGGCATCACCATGGACCCTGCGGCGAAGAACGTGCGTACCGCCTGGAACGGCGACGTCTCCGCTTGCCGCGACCTGGGCAAGGTCACCGTGTCGGTGATGGATCACGTCGGGCCGGTCGATCGCAACAACATCACCGTCCGCGACGAACTCGAAGTGCTGGCACGCAACCAGGCGGCCGAAATGCATGCCGACACGATCAAGCCGCTGGCCGAGCCCAGCAACGGCTCGCAGCCGTGGGGCGCCTATCAGTGCGGCGTCGGTGGATTCAAGCCTGGACAGCAGGCCAGGCCGGCCTCGGCGGCATCAGCGGGACCCGTGCAGACGTTTCCGATAAAGGGTGGGTGAGGCTTGTTTGCTTCGGGAAGTGAAGGTGGCCGCATTCCATCGCAAGCCTCCTGTTGAAGCGGGCACCTGCACCCGACGAGCGGGATTCAACTTCCCATTCACTCGAGAATGGCGACCAGCAGCACGATCAACAGCACGCCGAACAGCGCCAGCAGGAGCGCAAACAGTGCGCCGCCCATGACGCCGTGCCGTACCGGCGTGCTGCCGTCGCGGTGAAAGGTGATGGCAAAGCGCAGGTAGCGCACCCCGGCAGCAAACGACATCAGCGCACCCATGCCGATCAGGATGGCACCGGCCCAGGTGGACAACACTCGCGGATACAGTGCCGCGTGTCCCGGTGCCAGCGGCAGGCTGTGCAGCAGCAAACCAAAGCGGTCGATCACGAAACCCAGCGCCATCAGTGACAGCGCGGTGCGGATCCACGATGACAAGGTGCGTTCGGCTGACAGGTAGACCAGTCGCCGCGATAGCTCCAGGGATGGGGTGTCGTCGTTGCTGGACATGGTGTCTCGTGCAGGTGCTGGTGCCACTAGGCTTTTTGACATAGCGCCAGTGAACAGACTGCGACAGTCGCGCGTGGGCTCGTATTTCCTTCGATCATTTACCTCCGGCTCGTGACTGTGCCTTCTCGAGGTCCAATTGGCCAGCTCGGAAGTTCCCGCTTACTCTCACGCATCGAGGGAGCCGGGTCTTGCCTGTGGCCAGGATCGTGGCACCTCGCCTCCCGTGCGAGGTCATCGCGATACCCGCCTGACTGGGCAGCAACGCGCTGACGTCCGCGATGCTGGAGCTAGATGCTGATCCTGAGGGTCAACCGGAACTCGCGCGGTTCGCCCGGGTGGACCGTGAGGCCGTCCGGCACCTCCGGCGAGGTCGGCGAGATGCGGTAATCCTGTTCATAGGCGATGTCGTTGTAGCGTCGGTTGCACAGGTTCAGCACGTCCAGCGCGAGCGTCGCCGATTTTGTCAGCGCATGCTGCACGCGCAGGTCAGTGATCACCGAGGAGGGCCCTGCCAGCTGCCCGTCCTGCGACAGCGGATACCTTCCGATATAGCGCAGCTTCGCGCCACCGGACCAGCCGTCCAGGTCGTGCACGCTCAAGCCGACCGAGGCGACCTTCGACACGGCGTTGGGAATGAAGTCGCCCGCTTCGCCGTTTTCACCCGGGTGGGCGAAGCGCGCGTGGGTATAGGCGAGGTCGGCGTCGAGCAGCAGCCAGTCGTTGAGTACCAGGTGGTTGCTCCACTCCACGCCATAGCGTTTGCTGGCGCCATTGGGAGAGGTGGTGCCGATCGCCGAATCTGCGTTGTAGACGAGTTCCGATTCGCTGTTCAGGCGCCACACCGCCAGGGAGCTCTGCAGCCCCGGCACGATCTGCGTTCTGAGGCCAAGCTCCTGGCCGAAGGCGCCGACCAATGGCGGCGCCGGAACGACCGGGCCACCGGTGGTGGGATCGATGCGGTAGATGACCCCACGCGCATCGTTGCTGTGAAAGCCGTTGCCGGCATTGACGAAGAACTCGGTCTTGTCCCACGGGCCGAAGATCAGCGACACCTTGGGTGAAGCTCGACTGCCGGACGCGTGACCACTGTTTTGCGGCAACGACAGCGCGGTCAGGTTCATCCAGATCGCGTCTTCACGTACGCCCACTTCGCTGCGAAACCAGTGGTTCCATTGCGTGGTGTTTTGCAGGTAGACCGCGGCTTCGGTTTCGCCGACCCGGTTGTCGCTGACCGTCTCGAAGCGCATGCGGTCTTCGCTGTTGAACAGGCCGACGTGGATGGCGTCGTGGCGCAACTGTACCCCAGCCTCGGTAGTCGAGTCGTGACAGAACAACTGGTGCTCCCAGCCATGGGCGAGCTTGGTACCGAGCAGGTTGCGCGTTTCCGCCTGCTCAAACTGGTCGCCGGTGGCCGGACGCAACTCGAAAAAGGTGAAGTTGGAGAACAGCTGCAGCCGGTAATGTTCCAGATACGCCGAAACACGGGTGTAGCCGTTGACGTCATGCGTGTGCCATTCGCCGGAAAGAATGTCGCGCGCCGTGTTGCCGCCGTCGGTGGGGTCGAGCGCGCAGTAGCGACACAGCTGGCCGGACCGGATCAACGCCAGCGGCACCTGGTCGATGGAGTTCCAGTGCGCCTGGTAGGACA
The DNA here is from genome assembly GCA_039922695.1 of Rhodanobacter sp. Lineage (GTDB taxonomy): Bacteria > Pseudomonadota > Gammaproteobacteria > Xanthomonadales > Rhodanobacteraceae > Rhodanobacter. Next base: position 12,899 of record JBDTEG010000207.1, read on the forward strand.
GACCGTCGACTGACCAGCCTCGTGCGGTGTCGCCGTCGCTGAGGCGCAGCAGGCCGTTGAGCTTGCGCATGCGTTCGGGCGATTTCCACGGACCGTTTTGTTCGAGCCCTTCCACCGCCCCGAGGAGAGTCGGCCCGGCGCTGGCGCGGGTCGGAAACAGCGGAGTCGAACCGGCCAGCAGTAAGCGCCGATAATCGTGACTGCCTGTGGTAAAGGCCGCGATCGGATGGTCCAGTTGCTTGCGGGAATGGATATCGGCTGAGCCAGCTGCAGAAAAGTCGCCGTTTTGCGCGAAGTACGTGCCTTTGCGGTAGTCGATCTGCTGCACGAGTTCCGGAATCAGAAAATTGAGGTCCGTATAACCCTGGCCGTGCGCATTGGTTGGCATGTTTACCGGCACCCCGTCCACGCTCGTGGCGAAATCGGTACCGTGATCGAGGTTGTAGCCGCGCAGGAAATACTGGTTCGCCTTGCCGTCGCCCGAGTGCTGGGTGACCACCATGCCCGGGATGCTCTCGAGTACTTCACCCGGGCGCAGCAGGGGAATGTCGCGCAACAGTTGACCCAGGATGATTCCTTGCGACGCGGCGTCGGAGGTGCCGACGCCGTTGTCGTAGTGGCCGACTACGGTAACTGTCTGCAAGGTCTCGATCGGCGTTCCGTCGCTGGCGCGAGCGTAATCCTGCGGCGCCGGAATCGGTTGCGGCTCAGCCACGTCCGATGGCTGCGCCTTCGCAGCACCCGACGACAACAGCAGCATGGCCGCAAGCAAGGGGACCGTGAAATCGATCCATTGGCGATGAACGGGGGTCCCGCCCCTGCGCGTGCACCCGCCGTGATCTTGCATCCTGCGTGCGGACATCGCAGCGTTCCTATTTGGGCAACAAGGCGCTGAAGCCCGGGATCAGCACGTCGAACGCACGCTGGATCAGCCAGCCGGCGGCCACGACGATGATGAGAATCGAGCCCCAGCGCATCACCACCTTCTGGTAGAAGACCGTGTAGCGCAGCAGGAACGCGATCGGCATGACCAGCAGCACGACCGCCTCCTGACCAATCTCGACGCCGACGTTGAAACCGCCCAGCGAGGCGGCCATCGCCAGCGGCGGCAGTTGCAATCCCGATAGCGCGGAGGCGAAACCGAGCCCATGGATGAAGCCGAACGCGAAGGCAAGCAACCAGACGCGCTGCCTGACGATCGGGTAAAGGTTGTTGCCGGCGGCGATGATCACCGAGAGCGCGATGCCCGACTCCACCAGTCGGCTGGGCAGGTCGACGATGCCGAGCACTGCCAGGGTCAGGGTAACCGAATGCGACACGGTGAAGGCCGAGATCACCTTGATGATGTCGAGGAACGCCGGCCACCAGGCGTCTACCGCCTCCCAGTGGTAACCGGCGTTCGGTCGCGCGCTGGCCAGCGCGCCGATGCCCGCCGTGCCGGCCAGCAGGCCGCGACCGGTGCCGGGCCAGTCACGCGGATCATTGCGGCGGCGGATCAGGACGGCGGGCAGCAACAGCGACAGGATGAACAGCAGGTGGTCAATGCCGGTCCAGATATGCCAGATGCCATCAACCACGAAACTCTTGAATTGACCCCAGCGATCCGGATTGCGCAGATCCAGGGTGGTGGTGGGATTTTCCGGGCCCAGTACGGCGCCCGCAGTGTTCCTGGCGGTGTGCACGGTGATGATGCCGCGGTGATACGGGTCGACGTCCTTGAACAGGTGATAGTCGACGGTGAGTTTGCTGGGGATCTCCTTGTCGCAGACCGCATCGAACAGGATGACGTCGTAGGCGCCGTCGGTGTGGTCGTCGATCTTCTGTCCGGTCGGCTGCATGGCGCAGGTCAGGCCATCACCCTTGATCGCCAGTCGCGCCAGCGCATAGCGCTCGATCTCGGCCCGGTGCGCCTGGACTTCGCCCCAAGTGATCGCGCCGTCGTGATTACTGTCGATGCCGATGGCGAAGTCCAGGTCACGCAGTGCGATATCCCACTGGCCCTTGAGCACGTGATCGTTGGCCGGATCGGTGCGCAAGTTCAGGTACGCGTCGCTTTCCTTGTGCGCGAACGCGGGCAGCGGTACGGAGGCCAGGCCAAGTAGCAGCAAGGGCATGAAAAAACGCGCGAGTTTCATCGTTGTGCGCCCCCACGTGACGCCACTTCGCCGTCGTCCGGCGTCCGTGTCGCGGCGATCTTGTCCACCAGACGATTGACCGGCGGATCCTGCAGGTGGCTCTCCGCGAGCAGGTCCAGCACCGGTTTGGCCGCCTGCGGCTGACCGGCCGCGACCGCGGCTTCCAGATAAATGCGCATGTCCTCAGGCGCGCGTTGCACGGTCCAGTTCTGCTCGGCCAGTTTCAGCGCTCCGGCAGGGTCGTGGCGCAGATGCAACTCGAAACCGGCCTCCTCACGCCGGTACACATGGCTGCCGCGCCGGTCCATGGCGGCGAAGCGTGCCTGCATGTCATTGATGTCGCGTTGCATGTGCGCGCTGCCCAACGCGGCCTCGGCATAGACCAGGCGCAGGAACGAGGTGTCGGACTCGGTGTAATCCTTGAGCAGCGCAATGACCTCGCGTGGTCGGCCACGATCAAGCAGGAAATCGCCGTAATCGGTGAGCAGGAAATTGTCGCCCGGCGTCAGCTGCAGTGCGGCCTTGAAGTGCGCCTCGGCTTCGTCGTTGTTGCCCAGGCGCTTGGCGGTGTCAGCCAGCAAGCCCTCGACGTAGGCTTTTACTCCGACTGGCGCCTTGGGTCCCGGGTTCTCGATCAACGAAAGCAGCACCCAGGCTTGTTGTGCGTGTCCGGTAAGGGCGCGAAGTTGCGCTGTGCACATTTGGCCGTAGAAGTCGCCACCCACATTGGCCAGATGCACGCAACTGTCGTTGGCGGTGGGGTAGTCGCCTTGCACCATCGCCACGGTGGCGAGCGTGAGCCACGCCTGTACGTTGCCGGGGTCGCGCACCAGGATCGACTTCAGCTCCGTGCGTGCTTCCTTGAAGAAATGCCGGCTCTGCAGGATGGTCGCGTGGGTCAGCGCGATCGGCACAGCGATCGGCAGCTTTTGCATCCACGGATTGATCACCGCCTGGGCGCGTCCGAGGTAGCGTGCATCGCCGGTGGAGCGACCGTAGCCGATGTAGGCGTCGGCCAGTTTCAGGACGCTCGGCATGTCCGTGGGGTGGCGGCGGACGTCTTCGCGCAGCAGATCGAATTGCCGCACGCGCGGGTCGGACGACGACGGTACATGCTGCAATACCACGTCGGCAGAGGACGGAAGGTAGGGCGTGCGGCGATCGTCGGCCCACGCCGGTGCCGTGGCCAACATCAGCACCAGCGTCATCAGGAAAGTCACGCCGCTTCGGCCAAGGCGCAACCTTCCGCAAGGTCGGATAGCGCTGGACAAAACGCGGTTCATCGTCATCGGTGTTCTGCATTCCAAGGTCATGCCACGTATTCGTGCGGGATCGAAGGGACTCAGGTTTAGCTGTAGCCACGATCGAGCGTGTTGCAGCCGACTGCAAAGCGGCAGTTGCCATCGCGCCGTGTAACTCGGACGCGAGAGGCGAGTGCAATATCCGCGGGCACGAAGCCGTGACGCATGGCGAACCACGCGTCACGGCCTCGCTTCACCCTCGATATGGCGCTTGGCCGCCCTCGTTTCAGTTGGCTGGCAGGCCATTCTTGCCAATGGGCGCGCCCGGCAGTGGCGTCTCCAGATACGGGAAGCCGGCGAGATAGGTATCGTTCGCGTATTCGTCGCCTGTTCTCACCTCGGTGGCTGCGGTGGCGCCCGGCGAGCGCGCACCATCGGTATACGCCGCGCCCTTGTTCGGATCGCTGGTCTCGCCGCCGCAATTGCCGATCGTGCCGCATAGCGCGCCTTCGGCGACTCGAAGCGTGATGTCCACGACGTCGTCATAAGGCCGGCGGCCGTTGGGGAATCCGGCCACGTCGCCACCGAGCACGCCGAGGTCGTTCTGCTTGGCCGGTGCCGTCGGCGGCGTCGATGTGTTCAGGCGCAACTCCTCGCCCGGTGCCGTCAGCTTGGCCGGCTGATTGAGGCCCGGAACGCCGGTGAGAAAGGCCGCAACCAGATCATTGCGTGGCGTTTGTGGGGCCTGCGCGGCAGGGCCGAACAACGCGTTCATCAACACCGGCAGTGACGGATTGGTCACGTAATGGAGAAACTGGGTGTCGTTGGCTGGCTGGCTTGCGTTGAAGCCATTCTTGTCGGGCAGGCCAATGACCAGTTCATTCACCAGCGGTGCGCCAAGGCGCGAAACCTGCGAGTAGCCGCCGATGCCAATCTCCGCATCGTTTTCACTCTTCGGCGTGGGGTTGATCATCCGGGCACTGCGAAGGCTCGCCGTGGTCCAGCCGCCGATCACCGGGTCGCCCGACGCGTTGATCAGGCAGCTCTTTGGCACCTCCAGCGCAATGGAGGTGACGTTCTTGTTGTGCAGTGCATTCTGGGTTTCGTCGCGCGGACCAACCGGGTTGAGATTCACCAGGTCGAAAACCTCACCAAGGTCTACCACGAATCCATCCTTGCGCTGGCCCACGAAAACGCGGCCAGGGGCCGCGCAGCCGGGTATCTTCACGTTGTTGTACATGTACTGACTGGCGTAGCCGGCGTAGTTGGCAATCGACTTGTTGCCGACGTTGTCCACCGGCTTGTTGAACGTGGAACTGCCCGCGCTGCTCTTCAGCATCTGGCCAGGGCCCTTGGTGCCTTGCGCCCCGATGTATTCGGTCACCGTGTAGGTTTCGTAGCGGTTGAGGGCGGCCGAGTCGTTCGAGCTGAAGGAACCGATGTTGATCAGCGGTACGGCGGTCTGGTCGGCACCGGCGGGAACCGTCAGGTTCCGGTAGTGGTTGGTGAACTGGAAACGGAACACGATGTCCGGCTTCGCGTTGCCGCTGTTGTCGATGTTGATGTCGTAAACCGCGTTCTGATTGAGCGCGAAATAATTGGGACCGCTCCATGCGTCCTGCGACGGGTTGTAGTTGGCGATGATGGTCACGTAGCCCGAGCGGCCGGGCTCGTAGCTGGTGAACATGTAGAAGTCAGTGGCGTCTACCGTGGGGTGGCCGGCGATGAACGGGGCTTCCCGGTGGCTGGACGCCGCTGCCAGCCCGGGCAACAACGCGATGCCCATCGCAACGATCAAGAGCTTCAGTTTCATGGTTGTTTCTCCATTAGGGGGATACTGCTTCACGCGTCTTGGCTGATTGCGGGGGCCGGTCACACATCCATTGCGGACCCGCGCGGTAAAGCTCCGATAAGTAGGTACGTTTCAAACGAGTTCCGGATGCGGGGGCGTGCAATCCTGCACCGGCTCGATCAGGCCGTCCTAGATGGGCGGGTTTGACCAGAAGGCGGGAGTCAAGGTCGGCAACGTCCGATTGACGGTCGCGTGTCGACCGAAACGGTGACTCGTACGACAACAGCACGGTCTCCGTTGGAGTCGACCTGTCCCGCTGGCTGCCTGGTCGCGCTGGTCTGCCGCTGCAGTTCCAGAGCCCTATTCAAGGAGACGGTCTGCGGACGCATTTCGTCGAATAACGCATCGGCTGACTGCGCTACTCAACCGCGCTGAACGGGCGAGGCAGGATAAGAGCGCAGAGGAACCTGAGCGAGAGCGCTGCGCGCGCTTTTCGTTGGTCGCCGGTTACTCGAATCGGCGAAGCGTAAACCGGCGCCGCGCGGCGACGCCTCCCAGCAGCAGCAACCCGAATCCGAACAGGCCCAACGCGCCGGGCTCAGGCACGGCTACGCCCGCCAGGGCGTAGGTCACGTCGCCGTAGGCGTAGCTGTCGAACGTTGCCGTGCTGTAAACAAAACCATCCGTCGGGGATTCAGTGAGCGTGAAGTTGTCGGTGCCTGGCGCGAACGCGCACAGAGGACAACTGGACGAGATGAAAAAGGAGCTCAGGCTGCCGGAGGAATCGAACCCCAGCAGGCCGGTATTGGCAGTACCGGCATCGTAAGTCATCCCATTGAACATGAAGTTGAACGCGGTCAGCAGTCCCGACGCGCTGTTGAAGCCGTCGGGGACGACGCTGTTGCTGTCGTAGGAGAAGCTGCCGTTCTCGACACTGCCCGCAAGCGGGCCCGTGGTCACGTCCACGGTGAAGTTGTAGTTGACGGGGGTCGCCTGCGCGGCCGGCACGAAGGAGATCGCGGCGGCGGCAAGGGCCAGGACGGCGACTTTTGAACCAAGCTTTGTGGACATGATCATTTTTCCCTGGGTATCAGCGTTGTCAGCCAACTGTTGTCGGCTTTCCACGCCAACGTTTACGCAGTTGCTCCGAGGCTGTCTGCTCGATGCCGCACACTTGCGTTGCGCTGCAGCATCACGTGGCGACTGCACGCACGCCGGCAAAACGCGGGTGCATCTTTATGTGTGCAGTGTCCGTATCTACGGGCACCGGCGGATTGACCGGCTGCCGCTTCTGCCCACTGTCGAGCTTGCCCATGACCCCCGCAACATACTCTCATACCGCATCGTTCAGACCCAATGAATTACTGGCTGCGCTTCCCGACGACGAGCGCGCGCGCATCGCGCCACACATGGCTTGCTTCGTGTTGACGCCCGGCGAGGTGTTGTACGAGGCAGGCCACGCGCAACCTTGGGTGTACTTTCCGTGCGGGGCTGTGGTCTCGCTGCTGCACGTGATAGAAAACGGCAATTCGATCGAGATCGCCATGGTCGGCAACGAAGGCATGGCTGGCGTTGCGAACTTGTTGAGTGGCGGCGCAGCGCTCGATCGGGCGGTGGTGCAAAGCGGAGGAGGCGCCTTGCGCGTGCGCGCCGAGGCGATACGCAAGGAGTTCACGCGTGGCGGCTCGCTGCAACATGTGCTGCTACGCCATATGCAGGCGCTGATGGCGCAAACGGCGCAGGTCGCCGTTTGCAACCGCTATCACACCGTCGATCGACAGCTGTGTCGCTGGCTGCTGATGACTCTGGACCGGCTGCCTTCGAATAACGTGGTCATCACCCAGGAAATGGTCTCCCACTTGCTCGGCGTGCGTCGCGAGAGTGTTGCGGCGGCAGCCGTGGCGTTGCAACGGGCCGGCGCCATCGAATACAAGCATGGCCACCTTGAAGTCATCGATCGCCTGCGACTGGAGTCGCTGGCATGCGAGTGCTACAAGGTCGCCCGAGCGGAACTTGCGCGCCTGCTGCCGTGGTCGTCCGTTGCGGTTTCCGGAGCAAGTGCGGCCACGGAAAGCCCGGGACGGAGCAGAGTGGCTGACGAAAGCCGCCAGCGCCGAGCGAGCGGTTCTGGCCGAAGCGAATTCTGGCCGGGCTCCTGAAGCTGCCGGAACGCTGGCAAGTGTGGATGAACGCGCAAGGTTCCGGCTGCGCGCCACGCGTCAAGGCGTTGTCTCGGGCTTGCGACGACCCTCCATGCCGATGTTCGAGCAGCACTGGTGTGCCATTGAGTCCGTGGCATGCCTCTGGCCATCACCGCTGCAGTCATTCGACGTGTGCACCGTGATCTCGGTGTGATTGCGGGCGTGGCCGACTTGCCGGCAGGTGTCCTTCACGCTCGGCGTCCGAGAAAGTCCCCTGTGAGCGAGACCACGAGCGGACTCGCAGCCGCCACGATGCAGCCCAGCAGCAGGCGGCTGAGCAGCAGCATGCGATATGAGGTGGACAGGGCATTCAAGATCATGGTCAGCGACCCGACCGCGATGGCCGCCACCAGCCCCAGGCTGCGATTGACGCGTTCCGCCAGCATCCCGAACAGCAGGTTGACCAGTGCGCCGAACGCGGTGGAAGCAGTGACCAGCCCTGTACGTTGCCGATGTGCAGCGCATGCTCGAGCTGCATGGCCACGGCGACCACGGTGGCCGTGTTTGCCGACTGCAGCGCCAATACGCAAGCCAGCAGCACGAAGATCTTCAAGCGCGCGCGGCCGTCGGCCAACGCCTCCAGCGGCGCCGCGATGCGTCGGCCAAACCAGCGGCCGGCCGCAGCTCGAAGTCCCTGCTTGTTCACCCGGGCCATTCGCCGGTTGCGCCAATATCGAAGCCGGACCGTGCGTGATTGACCTGAGCGTCGCCCAACGTTTACCACCAGCCAGAGACAAAGCGGATGACCATGAATCTCGCCGTCTCCGCGGAAACCAGGCAGACGTGTGCCATCCGTGTAGTCGCCGGTGTGGGCGCGCTGCTCAGCAAAAAGTCGCCGCCGGATTTGTTCATTGGCGCGAGACTGGTCTTGCAGCTGGCCGCGTCCGGATGGTAGTTGCTGGTCGCGCTGCTGATCGGCAAACAAGGCGCCCTGGCGACGTTTCTGTTCCCGATCGCAGTGTGCTTCATCGGCGTGGGCATGGTGGTGCCGGTGGCGACGGCACACGCGATGGCGCCGTTTGACAAGAACACCGGCATCGCCTCCTCTCTGCTGGGCAGCATCCAGATGTTGGTGGCCGCGCTCGGCATGCTGGCGATGGGCCGGCTGCGCTCCCGCGCGGTCATCGATATTCCGATCGTGTTCCTTGCGCTGGCGGTTCTCGCCTGTCTGGCGTTGCTGGGTCATGGGGCAGGACGGATGCTGCATCCGGCACAAGCGGTCTGAGCGGAGGTGAATGTTGATACGCGAGAAATAGCATGCGGGAGTTTCCGAATCAGTCGCCCACTTTGCAGAGATCGTCGGTGACGCATTTGTTGCGGTGACTGAATTGCCTACTGACCCTGTGGCCACGATTGCGGCACCTTGCGAATCTTGCCCGTCGGATAGCCCAGTGCCTTCACCTTCGCCACCAGCACGTCATAATCCGCCTGCGACACCGTCGGCGTGCGCGCCATGACCCAAGTGTAGTCGCGCTTGTCGCGGGCGATGATGACCTGGCTGTAGTCGGACTTGAGCCACGCCACGATGTACTGCGCCTTGATCGGCCACACGACCTGGACGCCCCAGACCGCGTTGCCCGTATCCTTCTTCACGAATCCGGTGGAGTGGAAGTTTTTCACCGGATTGTCGAACGAGTCCTCACGGTAATGGAACGAGGTAGCCACCTCGCCGTCGGGATTCAGCGTGTAGGTTTCCAATGCGTTGTAGGCATGCTTCTCGAAGTGGGTGGGGATGGCGGCGATCACATACCAGTCACCCATGAAGCGCTTCAAGTCGACGTGGGCCACCGGTTTGATCGGCGGCAGGTCGCGGGCCACGACGACCCCCGGAAGCAGCGCCACGGCGCAGAGCAGCAGCAGGGATAGGGAAAGGTTCATCATGTTTTCCTGGTGGATGGCAGGGATCGTGCTGGAGCAGTTCAGGGCCGCACGAAGCGGTAGTGCGCGACCAGCCACTCCTGCCCGTCGGCATAGCCGAACAGTTCGGCGCAGGACATCCAGAACATGCGCCAGCGCTGGAACCACAGCGGCGCGGCCGTGGCGCCGTAGGCTTTCTCCAGCACGTCCATCACCTGGTCGCGGCGGGCATCCTGGTTGGCCAGCCAGTGGTTGGCGGTCCGCTGGTAGTGGGTACCGTCGACATGCCAGCGTTGCTCGATGTTCAGCGTGGACTGGAACCACAGCAGGGTGTCCGACGCCGGCATCAGCCCGCCGGTGAAGAAGTGCCGGCCCATCCAGTTGTCGTCGCCGTCGGTCTCGAACGGGTACATCAGGGTCTTGTGCACGAAGATATGCACGAACAGCTTGCCACCCGGTTTGAGCCAGCCGCCGATACGCTGCAGCAAGGTGTCATAGTTGCGCATGTGTTCGAACATCTCGATCGACACGCAACGGTCGAACTGAGCCGCGTCCAGTTCCAGGAAGTTCACGTCACAGGTGATCACCTGCACGTTGAACAGCCCGCGCTTGCGACACTGCGCCTCGATGTGCTCGCGTTGCTGGTTCGAATTGGACACCGCGGTGATCCGCGCATCGCGATAGCGCTCGGCCATCCACAACGTCAGCGAACCCCAGCCGCAACCCAGCTCCAGGATCTGTTGGCCGTCGGCCAGTTCGGCACGCTCTCCGTAAAGCCGGAGCATCGCCTCCTCGGCCTGCTCCAGCGACTCGTCGCCTTGCGGGTAGTAGCAACTGGAATACTTCAGTCGCTTGCCCAGGCACGACTCGAAGAACGCCGGTGGCAGTTCGTAGTGCTGCGCGTTGGCGGCATCGGTGTGGATCGCTACCGGGCTGTGCCGCAGCATGTTGATGGACGCCGCGAAACGCGCGGCCTGCACGTCGAGTCCGCCGGCGTGCTCCTCGCGCAGGCGCTGCGCGCACAGCCGGCGAATGCCCTGGCGCAACAGTACATCCGGAATACGGCCGCGCTCGGCCATGCCAAGCAGGCCGGGCGCGGGTTGATCGGTGCGCAGTTCGGTTTGCGCAAGCACGGCAGTATTCATTTCTCGCTCCGTTTCGGAAACCAGGGGATCAGCATCGAGGTGGTGCGCTGGTACTCGCGGTAGTCATCGCCGCGGCTGCGCATGGCGTGGGTCTCGGTGAACGGGATGCCGCTGATCCAGCGCAGGAACACGTACATCACGATCGGCCCGAACCACGCCAGCCAGCCAATGGGCGAACCGACGGCGAGGCAGACGTAGGCAAACCAGTGCAGCCATTCGAAGAAATAATTCGGGTGGCGCGAATAACGCCACAACCCGTCGCGACAGGTGTGGCCCTTGTTGGCCGGGTCGTTGCGAAAGCGTGAGAGTTGGGCATCGGCCATCCACTCGCCAAACACGCTGAGCAGCCATATGCCGCCCGCCAGCGGCAGCCAGAACCCGGAGGCTTCGGAATTGCGCGACACGGCGAAGAACGGCAACGCGAACAGCACGATCAGCGCGGCCTGGAACTGGAAAAAGGCGAAGAACTTCAGCTGGTCGCCGTGCCAGTGCGCACGCAGATGCTGATAGCGGCCATCCTCGGGTTCATCGTGCACGCGCTCCCACAGGTGGAGCGCGAGACGCAGGCCCCACGCACCACCGAGTATGGCCAGCGCGATCCGGGTCGGTGCGGCGCCGTTGCCGATCGCCGCCAGCAATACCGCGCTGCCGCCCACGCCTGCAGCCCAAAGCACGTCGACGATGCCGGCGTTGCTGCGCTTGCGTTGCCACTGCCAACCCAGCGTCATCATCACCGCTGCCAGCAGCCATACCACCAGGAGATGCCACCAGGGATTCATGCGACGGGTCCTCGAGTGATGGACGGGACAGGTCTTGCCGCCGATGACGCGATGCCGCGTCGCGCCAGCCACGCCAATGCGGGCGTCGCCAGCGCCCACCCGATGGCCAGCACCAACGGGCCGCGCCAGGCAGGGTCCGCAAAGTTCACGACATGCCAGCCGCGCGCCGCGCCGAGATAGGCAAGCGGACCTCCGACCAGCCCGAGCAGCGCGGCCAGCCACAGTCGCCTCTGCAGATAGCGCAGCGATTGGGTAAAGGTCAGCGCAAATGTCATCCACAGGGCGAGGATCCAGGCCGGTGCGATGGCGTCGTTCGACCATGCCGCGGCATAACTGGCGATGCCGGTGCGGATCAGGGTGCCGTCGAGCAGGAAGCCGAACACCAGCGCGGTGGCCATCAGGCTCAGGTCGACGCGATAGTTGCGCGCGAGCAGCAATTGCGCGGCGGCGTACACCAGCATGCCGAGCACGCCGGGCCACGCCAGGCCGTGGCTGGCGCCGATCACGGCGGCGAACCACACCAGCTGGTAGCCGATCAGGCTGAGCCAGAAGTTCACGCCGGCAACTCCACCGGGGCGGCGAACTCGGGCAACGGCGCGGCATGACGGTGACCGGGTTTGGCCAGCAGCAAATTCGCTACCCCGATTGAGCGCTCGCGGAAGCCTCCCTCGCAGTACGCCAGGTAGAACTCCCACATGCGGATGAATCGCTCGTCGAAACCTTGCGCGCGCACCTGCGCCAGTTTTGACATGAAGCGTTCGCGCCAGGCCTTCAGGGTCAGTGCGTACGAATTGCCGAAGTCCTCCAATTGAATCAGTCCCAGATCGCTGGCGTGGGTCTTGGCCGCCAGCAACGCGTTGATCGAAGGAATGAAACTGCCGGGAAACACGTGGCGCTTGATGAAATCCACCGACTTCAAGGCCTGCTCGTAACGCTGATCCTCGATCGTGATCGCCTGCACCAGGGCGAGGCCGTCGGGCTTCAGCAGGCTGCCGAGTTTCTCGAAATACCTGTCCAGATACGGCGCGCCGATCGCCTCGACCATTTCGATCGAGACCAGCTTGTCGTAATGGCCGTCGAGGTCGCGGTAATCCTCCAGCAACAACGTGACTTGCTCGGTCAAGCCCGCGGCAGCGACGCGCTCGCTGGCCAGTGCGTGCTGCTCACGCGAGATCGTGGTGGTGGTGACGTGGCAACCGTAATGCGTGGCCGCATACAGCGCAAAGCCACCCCAGCCGGTGCCAATCTCGATCACCCGATCGGTGGATCGCAAGTCCAGCTTGCGGCAGATCCGCTCCAGCTTGCGTGCCGACGCGGTCTCCAGGGTGTCGGTTGGGTCAGTCCAGATCGCCGAGGAATACATCAAGTCCGGCGACAGGAACAGGCTGAAGAAATCGTTGCCCAGATCGTAATGCGCGGCAATATTGCGGCGGCTGCCATCGCGGGTATTGCGACGCAGCGCGTGCCAGCCGCGCAGCGCCATGCCGCCGAGCCGGGCCCAGCCATTTTCCATGCCGTCGAGCAGGTCGCGGTTGCGCACCAGCAACTGGATCAGACCGACCAGATTGTCGCAGCGCCATTGGCCCTCCATGTACGACTCGCCCGCACCGACGCTGCCGTTGCGCGCCACGGCGCGGTAGAAGCCCGGGTCGAATATCTGCAGATGAATATGCAAGTCGGTGTGCGCCGTGGCCGGCAAGCCCAGCGCGACCGTGCCGCAGGCGTCCTCAAGCAGCAGTCGACCGTGGCGCAAGCCGCCCATCTGGCCGAGCAATTGCTGGCGCAGGAAACGGTCGAACGGACCGAAGGCGGCGGTCTCGTCATCGGCGGTGTGGGCGATGTCATGCATGGCAAACCTCGGGCAATTGTTTCAGTTGTCGCGGGAGTGCAGCGACGGGTGTTGGTGGAAGGGGTTGCGCTTCAGCCACAGGCGCAGCGCCTGCCAGTAGATCGCGCCGACCACCTGGCCGGTCATCAGCGGGTAGCGCCACAACACACGGGCGAGCGCGCTGCCGGTCAGCGGCCGGCGTTGCAGGTCCAGGGTGGCGTCGAAGGCACGTTGTCCTCCACGCAGCACGTTCATGTGCACCAGCAGGTCCTCACCGGGCACGCTGAAGCGCCAGTCGTATTCGCAATCCATCGGCATGAACGGTGAGACGTGGAACGTCTTGGCAAAGCTCCAGTGCAGCGCGCGGCCGTGGCTCTGCGCGCTCTCGACCGGCAGCACATACGCGTGGCGCTGCTTCCACGGAATATTGGTGATTTCGGCCAGCACCGCGGCCAGGGTCTGACCGTCTTCGGCGTAGCAGTAGTAGAAGCTCACCGGGTTGAACACCATGCCGGCGTAACGCAGGTGGGTGAGCAGGCGGATCGGCCCGCGTGGCCGCCAACCCGTGGCCTGTTCCACGCGCTGGCGTACCGCCTCCGTCAGCGGTATCTCCGGTGGCCCCAGATAATCGCTACGGCGGAACTCGCCCACGTTTCGGTGCGTTGCCGACCACAGCCAGCGTTTGGCAAACACCTGCTCGATCTCGTCCAGGTCCAGGTAAAGCTGGGCCATGCGGTACTCAAACGCATGCGGGTGCGGTGCGTACCGGCGATGGCGCACCACGCCCTCGTAAACGGCGCTGGCCAGTTGCAGCTCGGTGGTGGCGGTTTTTGCGGTCATGCCACCAGCTCCGCTTCGCGTACTTCGCTTGCCACCGCGCGTTCGTTGCCCGGCGGCCAATACACGCCGAGCGCGGTGGCCACGTCGACCGCACTGCGCATGCCATCCTCGTGGAAGCCCCAGCCCCAGTAGGCGCCGGCAAACCAGGTATGGCGTGCGCCCTGGATCTCGGCCTTGCGCGTCTGTACGTGCACCGACGCCTGCGTGTAGAGCGGATGGTGGTAGGACATGCGCGCCAGCACCTTGGCTGGGTCGATCGCGTCGCTGCGGTTCAACGTGACCACGAAAGGCTCGGGTGATTCGATGCCCTGCAGCAGATTCATGCAGTAGCTGACCGTGCACGCGGCATCAGGGTCGCGCGGCAGCCACGCGTTCCATGCCGCCCACGCCTTGCGCCGGCGCGGCAACACGCTGGCGTCGGTGTGCAGCACGGTGTCGTTGGTCTGGTAGGTCATCGCGCCGAGGACGGATTGCTCGCGCTCGGAGGCATCGGCCAGCAAGTCCAGCGCCTGGTCGCTGTGGCACGCCAGCACGATCCGGTCGAAGTGTTCGACGCCGGCAGCGCTGTCCACCTCGACGTCGTGATCGCGCCGCACGATGGAATACACCGGGCAATTCAACCGTTCCCGTACGTCCCACTGCGCCCGCAAGGCGGTCACGTAGGCGGACGAGCCGCCGCGCACCACGCGCCACTGCGGACGATCGCTGATCTGCAACATCTGGTGGTTCGCCATGAACTGAACCAGGTAGCGCGCAGGAAACGCCAGGATCTGCGTGGCCGGCGACGACCACAGCGCGGAAGCCATCGGAATCAGGTGCTCGTCGCGGAATGCCGCGCCGTACCCGTGCTGCTGCAAGTAGTCGCCCAGGCTGGTCGTGTCGTCGGGCTGCAGCAGCAGGGCTGGCGCCTCGCGATAGAAGCGGGTGAGGTCGCGCACCATGCCCAGGAAACGCGGCGAGAGCAGGTTGCGGCGCTGGCAGAACAGCGTGTCCAGCGTGGTCGCGCTGTATTCCAGCCCGCTCGCCTCGCTGTGCACCGAGAAGCTCATCGTGGTTGGCTGCGAGGCCACGCCCAGCTGGTCGAACATCGCCGTCAGCAGCGGGTAGTGCGCCGGGTTGTGCACGATGAAGCCGCTGTCGATGCGATAGCGCTGGCCGGCCTGCTCCACGTCATGCGTATGGGTGTGTCCGCCGAAATAGCTGTTCGCCTCGAACAGTGTCACCTCGTGCTGGCGCGACAGCAGCCACGCTGACGCCAGCCCCGCGATACCCGATCCGACCACGGCGATACGCATGGCTCAGTGCCTCGCCTTGGCCAGCACCCACGCCGGGATCGGTTTCAGTCCGCGCACCAGTCCCAGCATCGCCATCAGCTTGAGCCCGTACCAGGTCAGGTCCACTTCCCACCAGCGGAAACCCTGGCGGCTGGAGCCGGGGAAGAAGTGATGGTTGTTGTGCCAGCCTTCGCCGAACGTGAGCAGGGCCAGCCACAGGTTGTTGCGACTGTCGTCCCTGGTATTGAAGCGCCGCCGACCGAAGCGGTGCGCCAGCGAGTTGATTGTCACCGTGGCGTGGAACAGCGCAATCGTGGAAACAAAAAACCCCCACACCAGCATCTGCCCGCCCGAGGTATCCAGCTGGGGTGCCACATGCTGCAGCAACACCCCCAGCCCGTACACCGCCACCGCCAGCAGTACCGGAATCGCGATGTCGAAGCGATCCAGCCAGCGCAGCTCCGGATACTTCGCCAGATCCGGCACTCGCGACAAGTCAGTGCGGAAATTGCGTGGAGTCAGGAACCACCCCACGTGGCTCCACAGGAAACCATGCACGCCCGGCGAATGCGGATCGAGTGCCGTGTCGGCATGGCGGTGGTGGTGACGATGGTGCGCCGCCCACCACAATGGCCCGCGCTGCACGCAGGAGGCCCCGATCGTGGCAAACACGAACTGCACCGCACGCGAAGTCTGGAACGTGCGATGCGAGAAATAGCGATGATAGAAGCCGGTGATCGCGAACATGCGCACGGCGTACATCGCCGCCGCCACGATCAGGGCAATCGGCGATATGCCAACCCAGATCACGCCGAGACAGGCAAGATGCATCGCCACGAACGGCGCAGCGCGCAGCCAGTCGATGCGGTCCTCGCGGCTTTCGTCCACAGCCACCAGCGCGCTGGTATCGAACCAGCGGCGCAGCGTGCGACCCAACCAGGAACTGTCGCTGGCCGGAGAGGCAAGCGTTCCGGGGGGCGCGCTGATGGTGGGTGGCGGGTGGGACATCGGTGTACCTGTCGGCGGAGCGGTGAGACGGGGGTTCAGTGACAGATACGCAGGTGGGGGTGTTGCGGATGCATCTGCTGGCCGTTTCACCTCGGCCTGGTTGGTCCTTCAGGACGTGCAAACTGTTGACGCAGGCGGAGAACCCTCCGCCCTCGCCGCCGCCATGGCGGCACGGGCTTCGCGCGGCCCGCGAGGCCGCAGGACGACCGACCGCCAGTGCACCATGAGCATTCCGGTTAATCCGCAGGCGCGCCACGTTGTGCGGCCGCCGTCCGTGGCCCGCCGACGATCATCAGGAAGATCGCACGCCCGGGCGCTGACTGAACCCACGAAGCGCGGGGCAGGATGTGCAGCGCCACCGTCGCCTCCGGCCATCGACACACCCTGGTGACACTTCGCCACGAAGCGCTGTCGCCTGAACTCAGGCGGCCAGCCGATGCTCGTAGTACGGCCGCGCACGGTCATCGAGGATCGCGTACAGCGCCTGAAGGTCAGCCGGATCCGGATGCAGCCACGCGTCGAGGTGTTCCGGCTTGATCGGGATGATGCAGCGGTCGTGGCCGGCCGCAGCCACCTCGGGCGGCGGCTCGTCGGTGATGGCGGCGAACGAGAACAGATCGATGCCGTGGTCGGCGGCTGGGGAGACGTTCCACAAGCAGGCCACCAGCATCTCCTGCGGCGGTTTCGGGTCGAATTCCAGCACCACGTTCTCTTCCTTCTCACCGACGCCAAGCTCGCGGCCTTCCAGCCTGAGGCGCGAAACGTTTTCATAGAAGCGCGTGACGATCATGATCCCGTGTCGGTGGCCGAAAAGGCTGCCCCAGGATTTCTCCAGTTTGTCGCGGCGGGCGTTGTAGGTGCCCGGATACTTTCGCTCGGTCGTTTCGCTCCAGTCCGGCAACCGGCACTGATAGCGCATCGGCAGAACGATGCGCTGGCCGTCCTTTTCGATCATCACCGGTGCGTATTGACCGGGATAGATGCGTGAATCCTGGTCGACCGCATCCTTGCGCTGCAAGTCCTCCAGATTGCGTTGCGCCGCCTTGATCTTGTTGCCGGCAATGCGCTGGTCGTCGGCCGCCTTCCTGGTTGGCTTCGGACCGGTGAGTACTGCCCGGGCTCTGGTCAGCCGTTCGGTCTGCATCGAGAGTTCGGCTTCGTACTTGGTCGCCTGTTCGCGATCTGCCTCGGCGACCAGCTTCGCCAACACGAATTCGTCCTCGCCGCGCGGGCGGCGAAACGCTTCGCGCATGGCCTTGGGAATCTTGCTCCACTGGCCGTCCTGACGCTTCTCCCAGAACAGTTCGGAGAAGCGCTTCAGACTGATGGCCGCGCCGTGCTCACGAAGAAAATCGTGATAGTCGGCTTTTATCTGGGCGGAGTAACACATGGGGCGATCCTTGGTGGGATGCCTTGGCAGTGGCATGCCAGGCAGACTAACGGACGGACGGTGAAGAACTCATCCAAAAGCGGGAAGGATGGCGCGGGAGGGTTGCTGTCCTTTCAGGGGTGGAATGGCGCCCGGTCGCGTTGGAGTAATTGACTGGACAGCATCCTCAGGTCGCAGCCGGTGAGGAAGGGCAGATCCAAAACGCCGGATTCGACGTACGCCTTCAGACACCCGGGAGAAATGCATGTCGCACGCAAGACAGATCACTGGATTGATCGGCTGGCTGGTGCTGAGCTTCGTTGCCGCCGCGGTCGGCGCTCTTGCCTCGGTGCAGGCCGCCAACTTCTACCAGCATCTGGCCCAGCCGTCATGGGCGCCGCCCTCGTCGGTGTTCGGACCGGTGTGGTCGGTGCTGTACGCCCTGATGGGTGTTGCCGCGTGGCTGGTCTGGCGCGAAGGTGGCTGGCGCCGACAGCGCGGTGTGCTCGCCCTGTTCGTGACTCAGTTGGCGCTGAATGCGTTGTGGAGCTGGCTGTTCTTTGGCTGGCACCTCGGCGCATTGGCGTTTGCCGACATCGTGCTGTTGTGGCTGCTGATCGTGGCCACGCTGGTCGGGTTCTGGCGCGGGCGCCGGCTGGCCGGCGCGTTGCTGGTCCCGTACTTGTGCTGGGTGACTTTCGCATCGGCGTTGAACTTCACCGTGTGGCACCTGAACCCGCAAATCCTGGGCTGACCCGGCGTCCCGGACTGTTTGCTGCCGCTTTCCTTTCGTATTCCTGGAGCAACCCTGGCATGTCCACACGACGATCGCTTTTCGCCGCCGCATGTTTCCTGGGCACGATTTCTGCCCAAGCCCAGGACGCATCGGGGCGCCCGGATACCAGCGGGTGGCGTCTTGGAGCGATGGCGCTGGTGCGTGATGGCGGCTATGTCGACGACGTCAATCACTCACTCGTGGTCCCCGCTCTGGGCTACGAAGGCGAGCACGTGTTTTTCCGCGGCCTGCAACTGGGTTGGCATGCCTGGCGAGATGATGGTCTGCAACTCGATTTGGTGGCGCAGGCGCGGCTGGAGGGTTTTGACGCCCGGGATATTCCGATCGCAGGGCTGGAAGATCGCCGCGCCAGCATGGACCTTGGCACCGTGCTTGCGTTGTCCGGCGATGCCGGCAAGCTGGAGTTCACTGCGCTGGCAGACGCGCTGGCTCGCAGCGGCGGGCAGGAACTGGCGCTGAATTACGGCTACCCGCTCAAGGCGGGGCGCATGCGCATCACGCCTCAGATCGGCGTGCGCTGGTGGTCGCGCGACCTGGCGGACTATTACTACGGCATTCGAGCGCGCGAAGTGGCGCACGGCGCTCCAGCGGTCCATGCCGTCTCCAGCGCCGTGGTTCCGGAGGTTGGTATCAACGTCATCTCGCCCTTGAGCCGACGTTGGGCGTTATGGGGCGTCGCCCGTTACCAGCGCCTGCCTGCCACGATCTCGGACAGCCCGCTGGTGTCGAAATCCTCAGCCAGTATCTTGCTGGTGGGAGTGTCCTACGCGTTCTGATCGCGCGACGCGCGCTCGTATCGCCCGCTTCTCGAGATGGACCAGAACGTGATGTTGGCCTGTCCCCGTCTTCATGCAGTGGTGACTGACAACCGGGTGTCGGTTTCTGCGAACTCTCGCTTTTGACCGCGGACGCGACGGGTACTGCCGCCATCAAGGCACCCTGTCTGCTCGCAACAGGTCGGCCAGCGGCTTCGCCTGGCTGAACAACCAGCCCTGCGCAAACATGACGCCGTGCTCACGCAGAAAATCGGCCTGCTCCGGGGTTTCCACGCCTTCGCTGATCAAGGTCAGGCGAAGCGACTTCGCCATGTCGATGATGTGCAGCACAACTTCACTGGTGACCGAGTCGGTGCCGATCGCATCGACGAACACCTTGTCGATCTTCAGATAGTCGGCGCTCAGATGGGTCAGATGCGAAAGGCTGGAGAAGCCCGTGCCGAAGTCGTCGATTGCCACGCGGATCCCCAGGGCGCGGATCTTGCCCAGGACCTGCCTGGCGCTGGTGGGGTCGACAAAGGAGTGCTCCGTCAACTCGACGACGAGGTTGCAGGGGGCGATGCCCGGCGTCGCCACCAGGCGGCACAGCCATTCGAGCACGTCGTCCGAGCGCAGGTCGATCGAGGAAAGGTTGATGCTGACGTAGGCATCCGGATACCGGCTGAAGTACGGAGGCCCGTCTACAGCCACCTGTGCAAGGACGTATTCGGTAAAGCGCTGGATCAGGCCACAATCCTCAGCGGCCTGGATGAACAGCGCCGGGCGCATGCCGATCTGCCTGTTGCGGGGCCAGCGCAGCAAGGCCTCGACTCCGACCATGTGACCGGTGGCGAGATCGACGATGGGCTGGTAGTGCAGCACGAACTCCTTGCGTTTCAGCGCCGCCCGCAGTTCTGCGGGCAACGAGGCGCGCTGACGGGCGAGCAACATGATTGCGCCGGCCATGGCCAGACCCAGTGCCAGACCGATCGGTAGCAGGATGATCGCAAACGAGCGCAGGCGTGATTTCAGATCGGTGAGCGGAATGGCCGCGTACGCGGCCAGATCGAACCTTTTCGAGGCCTGTATCACCACCAGGTGCTTGCCGTCGAAAAGGATCGCCTGGGACGCCCGCGCGCCCAGCGCAGTCATCCACACCGGGTCAAAAGGGCCGCGACGTGTCCACACTTGTCGCGAACTTCGGCCAAACACGCCCAGCGACAAGTCTGGTGCGCCGGTCGACATGTCGAGCAGCGTCTCCGGACGGATCGCGGCAGCGGAATCACCCAGCGCGGTCACCACAAAGCGACGGCGGCCGCCGATCGTTGCCGCCAGGTAGACTCGTGTGCCTCCCGGGCTGGTGTAGCTGGGCGTGCCCAGGTCGATGCCGTCGGAGCTGGGACCCAGCGCGGAGCACGTGATGCGGTTGCCGGACAAACGGCCAACCGACTGGACATTCCTGTAGTCCATCGCAATTTCGCGCATCTGTTCACGCATGGCATCCGAGCAGGCGTCGCCGGACTTGATCTGGCGCAATCGCTCGTACGCCGCGGTCGCCTGTGCGCCTGCCATTTCCGTGCGGTGCACTATCGCGGTGGTCAGACTCACCGCCTGGGTCGTCGCTTCATCCATGCTCTGCCGGTGGGCCAGGTACAGCGCCGCCGTCATCGGCACCACGATGGCCAGTGCGCACATGACCAATGCGATGGTGGTGGCCATTCGCTTTCGCATCACATCCCCTGCTCCGCGTACTTGCACTGAGCTTATCGGCAAGGCCGATCATGCATCAATGGCCAGACTTTGCAACGAGCCAATGCTTCAGCCGCCCGCCTGCAAGTGAAACCAGCCCGCAACCCACCGATCAAGGCAATCCGTCCAGGCACCATGCGCGCAGCAGACATGTACCCGAAATACGCGGGCTCCCTGTCGCGGCAAACCCTGCCTTGTCCGGTGGCGTCCCGGGTCTCGCCGCTGCGAACCTGATTGATCGCGCCAATGACACACGGTGTGCCGACAAGGCCATCCCACCCGGATGACGACAGCTTGCGCCAGGGCGCTTCCCGGTTGTGTCGATGCACCATCGACAGGGGCGATGATGGAATCCAGGATGGCTGGCTGTCAGCCCGGCCTGACCGGCGTTTTCATGATGGCCCCAGTCACGATTCCGACGCGCGCGGGTCGGCTTCATCGACCATCGTGTCCGGCGCCGCGCTGTCGGCGTGCGGCCCGGTGGCCATGCTGGCGAACACGGCGTCGCGCCGAACCCAGGCGTGGTAGAGCGCCGCGGCCAGATGCATCAGCACGGTGGCGAACAACAGCAGGGCCAGCCAGGTGTGGGCGCTGCGCAGGAGCGCGTAGACGGTGGCATCGTGCGGCGCGATCGGAGGCAGATTGAAGCCCTTGAACATCGTCACCGGATATCCGCCGGCGGAGAGCATCGACCAGCCGACCAGCGGCATCGCGAACATCAGCGTGTAGAGCAACCAGTGCGAGGCCCTGGCCGCGAGTACTTGCACGTGTGGCAGATCGGTGGGCAACGGCGGTGGTGCGTGGCGCAGGCGGTTGAGAAGTCGCACGACCACCAGCAGCAGGATCGCGATACCGAGTGGCCGATGCAGGCTGACCAGGGCAGGGCGCAAGCTCAATGAGGCCACCATGCCGATACCGACGAACAACATGGCGACAATCGCCAACGCCATGCTCCAGTGCAGCACGCGAGCGGTGAGATTGAAGTGGCTGGTCACGTGATTGTCCGGGACGCGAACACTCATGGCGTGGCCTCCTTCGACACGACCTTGCCGGTGGCGGCGTCCGTCTCGCCGCTGGCGATGTCGTGTTCGCGCCGATTGAACGATACCGAGTAGACCGCTGAACGTGCGGCCAGGATCGGGTCTTCCGACCCTTGCACGCCGGTGGGCAACACCAGCGGGTCATAATTGATGTCGCGGCAGGCGCCGGCGGCCTGTGGCGTGGTGCTTTCGATTACCACGGTGCCGACATTGACGTGCTGGCGATCCTCCGGCCAGCTTTGCGACGGATCCACGATCGAGTCGCCCGGTTGGGCCACGGTTACCACCATGTCCCACAGCAGTGGCCCCTGCGCAAGTCGCTTGTCCAGATCCTCGCTGAGAAAATTCCCGTCGGCAGCAGCGCGCTGCTCCGGGGACATCGCGGCGAACGGGGTCCGCGGCTGCATTGACCAGCGCACGTTGTGCTGCTCGCCGACGGCATTGATGAAGCGGAATGTGTCGACGCCGTTGTAGGTGGTATTGGCCCAACTGGTGGACCAGGGCGCGCTTTTCGCCCACGCGGCGAAGCGGGCGAACTCGGGATGAGCCCTGGCGAAGGCGGCCTGTTTCGCCGGGTCGGGCCTGCCGGTGGCCGGGTCGGGCGCGTTGGCGCGCGTCTGGTCGAAGAACGCCTGCACTGACGACACGCCGAAGAACGGAAAGCTGTTCATCGCCATGCGCCACTGCTGTCCGTCGTCGCTGTTCAATTCCAGCGCCATGCTGCGCACGCGCGCCTTGTTGTCCAGGCCATACGGCGAGCCGCCGCCGATGGACAGTCTCCCCACGAACGGCGTCTGCACCGGCGCGAAGAGCCGCGCGCTGGAGAGTGTGGCGCCTTGCTCATTGCCCTCGAAGTAGCCCGCCACGCAAACCCCCTTGGCATGCGCACGGCGGTAGCCACGGTAGACCTGTCCGTTGCCGGCTTCGATCGCGTTGGTGAAGCGTTGTGGCGTGACCCGGGCCGGTGTAAGCCACCCGGCCACCCACGCAAAGACGAGTGCGATGGCAGCGACGATCAGCGCGATCGCGACGAGCGCCAGCCAGGCACGATGGCGATCGGGTGCGGCGGTGGCGGATTCAATATCGGGCATGAGAGGTCCGTGTCGTGGGGTCGCGCGTGAATCGTTCTTTTCGCTGGCAAGGCGCGGGGGGTTACCTGCACTTTCGTCAAGAGGTCGCAAACGCTGCCGTGCGATGCGTACGCAAGCCTGCCATCTTCAGATGCATGGCGCTCCGGAAAATCGCGCCGGAACCTTGGTGTCCACTCCACATCGAGAGCTCACTGTTGCCCTCGCGTTCAGACCCGGCCGTGGTGGGGGTGTGCAATACCCATGCTCGGTCGTGCAGTAGCCCGGGTGTCCAGGCAGCGGCTGGCCATGACGAAAACGGCACGGTCCAGGCGAAGCTGCCGCTCCGTGACGTCAGGTCCACAACCACCGCCATGGGGCGCTCACGGCGGCGCTACTGTCCCCGTGCCGTTGCAGTTGAGCGCGCCTCATGTCGATCCGGGATTTCAGCGCTCGTGGCGAACCTGCTCATAGGCATGCAGCGCCTGCCGCCGCGACTGGCCGAGGTCGACCATCGGCGCGGGATACCCGGCGCGTTTGAGCAGGGCTTCGTCCTTCCACGGTTCATGCAGCAGCGCGACGGGCGCGTCGGCCAGTTCCGGTAACCAGCGACGCAGGTATACGCCATCCGGATCAAATTTCTTCGCCTGGGTGACGGGGTTGAACACGCGAAAATATGGCGCAGCATCCGCGCCGCAGCCGGCCACCCATTGCCAGCCCAGCGTGTTGTTGGCCAGGTCGGCATCGACCAGGGTGTCCCAGAACCAGCGTGCGCCGTGCTGCCAATGCTGGCGCAGGTTCTTGGTGAGGAAGCTGCCCACGACCATGCGCACGCGGTTGTGCATCCAGCCGGTATGCCACAGCTCGCGCATGCCGGCGTCGACCAGCGGAATGCCGGTGCGGCCTTGCTGCCAGCGTTCGATCCGTGGTTGATCCGCAGGCGCCCACGGGAAATCGTTGAAGCGCGGATTGAAATTCTCGGTGGGCGTGTGTGGAAAGTGATAGAGCAGGTGGTGGGCAAATTCGCGCCACCCCAGTTCGCGCAGGTAAGGTTCGAGGTCGGGTCGGCGCTTCGCGTCGGTGCCGCGGGCGCGGCGGTCCAGTTCGACATGGATCTGCCGCGGGGAGATCTCGCCGAAGTGCAGGTGCGGTGACAGCCGCGAGGTGCCATGGCGTGCCGGCAGGTCACGCGCACGGGCGTAAGCGCCGACGGCGTCGTCGCCAAAGATCTCCAGCAATTCCTGCGCGCCGGTTTCGCCCGGTTGCCAGCCGTCATCGAGGCCGCCAGCCCACGGGTGGTTTGGCAACAATTCGAGCGCCTCGAGAGGCAAGCCGCAGGGAAGCTCACAGCAGCCGGGCATCCTTGGCGCCGGCAGCGGTTCGGTCGGGTGCAACTGCGGGCGCAGGTTGCGCCAATACGGCGTGAAAACCTTGTATGGCTGACCTTGCTGCGTGGCGATTTGCCATGGCTCGCACCAGAGCGCGGCGTTGTGGCTGTGTACCACGACGCCGTCCTCCTGCAATGCACTCTTGATTCGTGTGTCGTCGGCGATCGTGCCCGGCTCGTACAGCCGGTTCCAGTAGACCGCACAGGCACCGCTGCCGGCGATCAACACGCGCAGCATTTCCAGCGGCTCGCCTCGACACAGGTGCATCCTTGCGCCCGCGTCACGCAGTCGCTGATCGAGCGCGGCCAATGAGTGGTGCAGCCACCAGCGACTGGCAGCCCCCGCCGACCACAGGCGCCCCTCGTCGCTGTGGATGAATACCGGCAGGACCTGCGCGTGTTCGGTGCACGCTGCGCTCCATGCGGGGTTGTCGGCCAGACGCAGATCGCGCCTGAACAGGACCAGCGCGGTGCTCATGGCCACAAGCACCGACGAGACCGCCCGGCCATGCTCAGAAGCCGAACAGTGGCTGCAGCGTGCGCGCGAACCAGCCGGAAAACTTCAGCGGCGCATCGGTGGCGGCCACGCAGATGCACGGCACGCCCGGCGAAGTCACTGGCTGATGCAGGGTTTCGCCATCCAGGTCGGCCACGTCGCCGGGACCGAAGTGGCCGAGCATGTCGTCGTACGCGCCATCCAGGATCATGGTCAACTCGTTGCCGCGGTGGCTGTGCAGCGGTAGCTTGCTCCCCGGCGCGATGCGCAGCAGCATCAGGTCGCCACCGGTGATGTCGCTGGCCAGGATGCGCTGCACGCCGGGCGCGACCCGGCGCCAGCGCAAGGCGCGCATCGAGTTGCCGAACCATGGATGCAGTGCGCTGGGCAGGCAATCGGGGTCGCGTGGTTCGACGACCTCGACCGGCAGCACCACCTGTGCGGTCGTCGGCTCGTCATGCAGCAGCGACAGCATCGCCGCACGCGCGAATTCGGACGGCGTGTCGACGCGTTGCTGCTGCATCAGCATGCCGCCGATCTGGTCGGCGTCGAGCAGACGATCACGACACATTGTGCAGCGTTCCAGGTGCGCGGAAGCAACCACGGCGAGTGCGGACGGCAGCGCGCCAGCCGAATAACTGATCAGGGTGGCATCGTCGAGGTGATGGTTGGGTTTCATCGCGCGGGCCTCATGCTGCCCTGCAGCTTCGCAAACGAGCGCCGCAGCGAGGACTTGACCGAGCCCAGAGGCATGTCCAGTTCACGCGAAATCTCGCTGTGGCTTTTGCTTTCGAGGAAACACATGCGTACCAGTTTGGCTTGCACGGGGGGAAGACGATCGATCGCCTGCTTCAGCAGCTCCTGGTCGAAAAAAGACTCTGGCTGCGAGACCCGCCGATCAGATTCGGCTTGATCGAGCCGGTCCAGGCCTTCCTGGATCGGCAGCCAGTGCGGTTCCTTGCGCACGTGGTCGATGTACAGGTTTCGAGCGACCCGGTACAGCCAGGTACCGAGGCTGGCCCGTCCCGGATCGAACATGGCGGCCTTGCGCCACAGCGTCAGCAGCGCTTCCTGCACCAGTTCGTCAGCCACCGGCTCGGGCACGCCGAGATTGCGCAGGTAGCGCTGCAGGCGCGGCGCGAAATGATCGTAGATGCGCATGAAGCTGGCACGGTCACGCTGCACCGAGACGGCGTCCATCTGCGCTGACCAGTACTGCGCATCAGGTACGGTGCTGCTTGCGGAAGAGGGCACGGCTCGTTTCGCCCGGAAGGGCGCTACCTCGGCAACAGTTTGATCTGGAACCATCATACGCATGTTCCCGCCGGTGGCGACCGAGTGGACCGCCCATCGGGAAGGTGGGCTTCATATCGGCTGCTTACGGCGTCGAACGCGTTTTGGATTCACCCCGCCAAACCGATATCCGACATGGAGCCGGGCTCAGGCAGATCCGCGTCGCGCCGCGCCGTCGCCACGCATGGCAACTTTGTGTGGCGTGCCTGCCGTCGCGGTGTTGATGGCGCCCTTGGCGATGACGGCGCCGGTCGGCTGGCCGGTGGGCGAGCCGCCGGAAGGTTCGACAGAAACGGCCAGCAGCGCCGTGGTGGCCAGTTTGGCCAGCACGTCCTTGTCCAGCGCGATCGTGGTCGGCTTGTCCAGCGCGATCATGCCCACGGAGATCGGCTTGCCGCCAGCGGGAATCAGCCACAGCTCGGGGGCCTTGCCTGGTTCGAACGCCAGCGGCGTACCCGGTACCACCACCATGCGCCCGCGTTGCGGGTCCATCGTGGCGGTCCAGCCGGTGCTGCCGTTGTCCTGCTGGATGGAGGCGGCCAGATAGGCTGTCTGCGTCTCGACCGGCGCAGGCGTGCGCGGAGGCAGGTTGACCACCACCAGCAGCGCCACCGCGACCGCCGTGGCACCAATTCCCAGCCAATGCCAGAACGGCAGATTGTTCCACAGGCTTGTTCGGGCCGCAGTCGGCGAGCTTGTGGGCGTGTCCAGCTGCAGCTCATGGTGGATGCGCGCCCACACGTACGGCGCCGGCGCCACGTCGACGATGGTGTCGGCCAGCGGCAGCAGCCGGCCCTGCCACAACGCAACCGCGGCGGCGGCCTCGCCTGAGGCCATCATCTCGCGGGCCACATTGGCGCGAGTGTCGGCGTCGAGCACGCCGAGCACATACTCGGCGTAGCGCAGGTTCTGGTTTTCCTCGTCGGCAGGCGTATTCATGAGCTCAGGCAGATTGGTCCAGGCAGGTGCGCAGTTGCATCAGGCTGCGGCGAATCCAGCTCTTCATGGTTCCAAGCGGTACCTTGCAGCGCGTCGCCAACTCGTTATACGTGGCTCCCGTGAAAAAGGCTTCACGCACCGAACTCTGCTGGCGGGGCTCCAGTTCGTCCAGGCAGTGTTCGAGGCGTTGGTATTCCTGGCTGGTTTCGGCGCCGGCCGCCGGACTGGGTTGGTCGTCGACCAGTGCGTCGAGCTTGTACGGGTCGTCCAGTTGTTCCTCGCGGTGCTGGCGCAGGCGGTCGATCGCCTTGTTGCGCGACAACGTGACCAGCCACGTGATCGCGCTGGCCTTGGCCGCGTCGAAGCTGGCGGCGCGGCGCCACACGGTGGCGTAGGTTTCCTGCAGCACCTCTTCTGCCGCGCTCCGATCACGCAGCATGCGCAGACACACGCCAAACAGCTTGGACGAGGTGCGCTTGTACAGTTCGGCGAAGGCTTTCTGGTCCTCCCGGCCGGTCTGGTGCAACAAGTGGTTCAGTTCTTCGCGCTCGGCCGGAGTGGTGGCGCTCATGGGCAAACGATCCTGTCATCGTGGCAAGGTTACGCACACGGGCGCATGGTACTGCGCAACTTGTCTGCACGGTGTCGTTTCCGCCGCCCCGAAGCTAGCATTGCAGCCGCGCCGCGTCGTGGCAGGGACAGTCTCCCGGGAGACTGACGCGCTTTGGTTGGCCGGCCTGCGAATCCGCCTGTGCGGTCCATATCCCGCCGACTATTGGTCCATGGAACCACGATGGACCGGCGAATCGTCAGGAATCTGTCCTTCGCACAGTCGAATTCTTGCCTCGACCCCCAAAGCCCATGCTCCTAGGCGAGCGCAGCGACGTTTGCGATGATGGACGTCATGATCGAACGCAAATCACTGATCACCACCCCAGTCCGCCTGGCCCGGCGCCTGCTGCCGTTTTCGCGTCGCGCGCGCGGTGTGCCGGAGGCGCTGCCCGCGTTTGCCGTGCCGGCGAACGCGATCACGTGCCTGCCTGACCCCGTCGCGTTTCGACAGACCTTGCTGCAATTGATCGCCCAGGCCACTCGGAGAATCGTGCTTGTCACTTTGTACCTGCAGGATGACGATGCTGGCCGTGAAGTGCTGGAGGCCCTGTACGCGGCCAAGTCAGCTCGGCCGGAACTGCAGATTTCAGTGTTTGTCGACTGGCATCGTGCCCAGCGCGGCCTGATCGGCAAGAACAAGAGCGAAGGCAATGCCGGCATGTACCGCGCCTGGGCCAAGCGGCTTGGCGACGGCGTGGCGATCTACGGCGTGCCGGTGCAGAACCGCGAACTGTTTGGCGTGCTGCACCTGAAAGGCTTCGTGATCGACGATGCCCTGCTGTATAGCGGTGCCAGCCTCAACGACGTCTACCTGGGGCGGCACGGGCGCTATCGGCTTGATCGCTATCATCTGCTGCGACATGCGGCGCTGGCCGAGTCGATGGTCGACTTCATGCACCGGCGCATCGCCAGCAGTGCTGCGGTGCGGCGGCTCAACGTGACGCGCGTGCCGAGCACGCGGAGCCTGCAGCCGGAGATCCGCCGCCTGCGCCAGCAACTGCAGCAGGCGGACTACAGCGTGCCCTCGGAAACGCCGGCATCCGGCGAGGTGGCCGTGACCCCTCTGCTGGGCTTCGGCCGCACCGGCAACACCCTGGACGCCGTGCTGCTTGAACTGTTGCGCGGAACCCGGGAGCGCGTGATCCTGCTGACGCCCTATTTCAACCTGCCGCGACCAGTGCGGCTGGTGCTGGGCCAGCTGCTGCGGCGCGGTTGCCGCATCGACATCATGGTGGGCGACAAGACCGCCAGCGACTTTTTCATTCCGCCAGACCAGCCGTTCACCACGATCGGGTTGCTGCCCTACCTGTACGAAAACAACCTGCGCCGCTTCGCCCGCACGCATCGACGACAGATCGACGCCGGTCAGCTGAACCTCTACCTGTGGCGCGATGGCGACAACAGCTACCACCTGAAAGGCTTGTTTGTCGATGACGACGTGGCGGTATTCACTGGTCACAATCTGAATCCGCGGGCGTGGTCGCTGGATCTGGAGAACGCGTTGCTGCTGCGCGATCCGGCTCAGTTGCTGCAGGCACAGCACGGGGCCGAGTGGGCCGCGTTGCAACAGCATGCCACGCGGCTCGCCGACTACCGCGCGCTGGAAAGCCCGCGTCACTACCCGGCACCGGTGCGCAAGCAATTGAAGCGCCTCAATCGCACGCGGATCGACCGCTTGCTCAACCGGCTGCTCTGACGCGGCAGGAGCGCACCCGGTGCGCGATGCTCTTCGTCACGTGACGAAGGAGCTCGCGCACAGGGTGCGCTCCTGCCGGCTGCACTTACTGTCGTGCCGTGTCTGTGAGCCGTGCCAACCGCAGTGCCAGCCAGCGCCTCACATCCGGCCATTCGCTGGCCAGGATGGAATAGCAGACGGTGTCGCGGATGCTGCCATCGGGTCGACGCTTGTGTGCGCGAAGGACGCCGTCACGGTGCGCGCCAAGACGCTCGATCGCGCGTTGCGAGTCGAGATTGCGATGGTCGGTGTGGAACTCCACCGCGACGCAGCCCAGCGACTCGAACGCGTGCTGCAGCAGCAGGCGCTTGCAGGCCACGTTGAGGTGACTTTTCTGCCAGCGCCTGGCGTACCAGGTGTAGCCGATGGCAACGCGCGGAAGGTCGGGCGCGAAGTCATACAAGCGGGTGCTGCCGACGATCTCGCCACTGTGCGTCTCGCGTACGGCGAACGGCTGCATCAGCCCGTCGGCGTGACCCTGCAGCGCCTTCTCGATGTATGCCAGTGCCTGCCCCGGTGCCGGCACGCCGGTGAACCACAGATCCCACAACTCACCGTCCGCCGCCGCCGCCTCCAGGGCGGTCGCGTGTTCGAGCTGCAGTGGCTCCAGCACTACATGGTCGTCTTGCAGGCGGGCCGGCGTGAGTTGACGCATCGACAGAGCACGCTCAGGCATCGAGGTCGGGTATCAGCTTGCTTTCCAGGCGTGCGATGTGATCCTTCAGCAGCAGCTTGCGCTTTTTCAGCCGGGTCAATTGCAGCTCATCGCGACCCATGGCATGCGCCAGTTGTTCGATTGCCGCATCCAGATCGCGGTGCTCCATGCGCAGCTCCGCCAGCGAGTGGACGATTTCGGCGTGATCCTGAACCTGCATGGCACTGAGAGCCTCCGTGAGCATTTTCTGATTTTAGCGCGTTGTTTCGCGTGGCTGGGGCATGACACGGGTCTTCCATTCCGCCCGTCGTGTCGAGGCTGGCTCACATCGATGGTGGCGCACCCACCATTGCCGTACGCGATTGATCGAAATACACATCCGCAGGTCACCTCGGTGAGGTGGCTCTGGATACGGGGCGCGGGGCCTTGCGCCATCACGGCCGCCGGGCGATGGCGCGCCATCGAGGTGTCCGGCTGGCTGCGTGGGCGTATCTGGTCTTGGTATAGTGGGCGTTGGACATGCCCCGTCCGTCCATTCCAGCCGCATGGTCCCGGAAACGTCCGCTCGACCGGCACTTGGCGGTTGCAGACCGTGCCGATCCGCCGCTACGGCAGGCGTGTTCGTTTCTTCACTCCACCCATCGAGCAGCAAACGTGTCCTACTTCGCGCCTGTTGAAATGGCCCCCGGTGATCCGATCCTGGGGCTGACAGAAACCTATCTGGCGGACACCCGTGCCGACAAGATCAATCTCGGCGTGGGCATTTATGTCGACGAACTGGGCCAGATCCCGCTGATGCGGGCCGTGCACCAGGTAGAGGAGGCCATGGCGGCCTCGGCCAGGCCACGTGGTTATCTGCCGATCGACGGACTGCCGGCGTATATCCAGCTCACCCAGCAACTGTTGTTCGGCGCCGACTCGCCGCTGCTGCATGCGGGCCGGGTGGCCACGGCGCAGACCATCGGCGGCAGCGCCGCGCTGCGGGTGGCGGCGGACCTGTTGAAGCAGGTGGCTGGCAGCGGCGCGAAAATCGCCATCAGCAACCCCAGCTGGGGCAACCATCACGTGGTGTTCCGCACCGCCGGCTTCGAATTGCTGGACTACCGTTACTACGACCCGTCAACCCATGGGCTCGACTTCGCCGGCATGCTGGAAGATCTGGGCAAGCTGGAGCCGGGCACCGTGGTGTTGCTGCATGCGTGCTGTCACAACCCCACCGGCGTCGATCTCAGCGCGGAGCAGTGGCAGCAGACCATCGATCTGCTGAAAGAACGCGGACTGCTGCCGTTCATCGACATGGCCTACCAGGGTTTCGACCAGGGCATCGTTGCCGATGCCACGGCGATCCGCCTGCTGGCGGCTTCGGGTATCGAGGCATTCGTGGTGGCCAATTCGTATTCCAAGTCATTCTCGTTGTACGGCGAGCGGGTGGGCGCCGTGTCGATGATCGGTGCCGATCGGGAGGAGGCGGCGCGCTTGCGCTCGAAGATCAAGCAGACCATCCGCGCCAACTATTCCAGCCCGGCGGCGCATGGTGCCGGGCTGGTTGCCGGCGTGCTGGGGAGCAGCGAACTGCGCGAGCGCTGGGAGCAGGAGCTGGGCGAGATGCGCACCAGGATCCACGCCATGCGTGCCGGCCTGGTCGAACGCCTGGCGGCCCACGGTGCGCCGGGTTTCGGTTTCGTGCAGAGCCAGGCCGGCATGTTCTCGTACTCCGGGTTGAGCAAGGCCCAGGTACTGCGGCTGCGCGAGGAGCATGCCATCTATGCGCTCGACAGCGGCCGCATCTGCGTCGCCGCGCTCAACCATTCGAACCTTGATACGGTCGCCGCTGCCGTCGCCGCCGTGACTCGCTGAACCCCACCTCCGTCATGCCGGCGCCAGCCGAAATCCGGCGTTCCGGACATCCGCGGCAGCCGATCTCGGCTGGCGTCGGCAATGGCGACTGTCATGACCCTGCCTTTCGGCAACCAAGATCCGGATATCTGAATGTTCTTTCGCAATCTCACACTGTTCCGTTTTTCCCCCGCCGTGTCCACCGATCTCAAGCGCCTCGATGAAGCGCTGGGCGAACATCGTCTGCGTCCCTGCGGTTCGCTGGAAATGTTCACCCGGGGTTTCGTGCCGCCGGTCGGCCGTGGCGAAGCCGCGCCGCTGACGCACGCGGTCAAGCAATGCACGCTGTTCACCGTGGGCGGCGAGGACAAATTGTTGCCCGCCGCGGTGATCAACGACGAACTGCAGCGCAAGGTACAGAAGATCGCCGAGGATGAAGGTCGGAAGGTGGGCGGGCGCGAGCGCAAGCGGATCAAGGAGGATTTGCTGACCGAACTGTTGCCGCGCGCGTTCGTGCGGCAGTCACGGATGTCCGCCTACGTCGACCGCAAGAACGGCTGGCTGGTGCTGGATACGTCAAGCCGAAAGTCCGCCGAGAATGTGTTGACCGAAGTGCGTGAGGCGCTGGGCAGCTTTCCCGCCGTGCCACTGGCCCCCGAAGAAGGCCCGCGCGTGCTGATGACCGACTGGCTGGCCAACGGCAATCTGCCCGCCGGTTTGGCGCTGGGGGACGAATGTGAATTGCGTGACCCGGCCACCGCCACCGGTGCGATCGCCCGCTGCCGCCGCCAGGATCTGGATGCTGAGGAGGTCAAGGAGCACCTGCGCAATGGCAAGCAGGTGTTCATGCTGGGGCTTACCTTCGACGATCGGGTCAGCTTCGTGCTGGGTGAGGACCTGGTGATCCGAAAGCTGAAGTTCCTCGACGTTGTGATGGACGAGCTGGGCGACAGCCAGCAGGACGCCCATGCCGAGATGGACGCCAGCTTCGCCCTGCTGACGCTGGAACTGGAACGCTTGCTGGGCAAGCTGGAGGAATGGTTCGGACTGCCGCGTCCCACGGACGGGTGAGACGCCATTCCGGCAAAGCCCGACGCCGGGGTGCGACACAAAACCCTTGCGCCAAGACGCCGGCTTCCCGGCATACTGTCCGCTCGGGTACGCGGCGCTGGTGCACACGCGGCAGCCCGACTGGACGGCAAGGATCATGACGCAGCATCTCGAAGGCGACTGGATGGAACTGGCAATGACGGGCGGCAACACCATCCGGGTGTTGAAGGCTGCCCATCCGCGTGCGCGGCGCCTGCGCCTGACCGTGACCCCGAAAGGTGCCCGCGTGTCGTACCCGCGTGGCACGCATCCGGCCCAGGTCAGCGCCTTCCTGCGCAGCCACGCTGGCTGGCTGGAACAGAAACTCGACGAACTCCACCTGATCGCCAAGCCCTTGCCGCCGCTGCGGTTGGGTCATCCATGCGCGTTCCCGCTGCGCGGGGAGGAGGTGGAGCTGGACTGGGCCGAAGGCGCCTATCCGAAAATCGAGACCCATCCACAGGGCCTGACCCTGGTAATCCCGCGTCCGCACAGCCGTGCCTTGCCGATCGCCCGTGGTCTGCTCGCCTCGCATCTGGAAGCGTTGATTCGGCGCGATGTATCACGCTGGCTGGCCAGCTATGTGCCCCAACTCGGGCTGGCGCCCACCTCGCTGCGGATTCGCCCGATGAAGAGCCTGTGGGGTAGCCTGGACACGCGCGACCGCATCAACCTCGACCTGGCGCTTGCCCTGGCACCTCCGGCGGCGCTGCGTTACGTGCTGGCGCACGAGCTGTGCCACCTCAAGGTGCGCAATCACTCGCCGCGCTTCTGGGCGCAAGTGGAAAACCTGTTTCCGCATTGGCGCGAACAACGTGACTGGCTGCGCCAGCACGGGGCCATCCTCAAGGCTGAACTCGACCGGCTGATTGCCGACGTGGCCGACTGAGTCGGATCAGCGCGGCTGACGGTGTTGCAGCAGACTGCGCACGCATTGTTCCAGCTCGGCCTTGTCGAAGGGCTTGCCCAGCAGGGCTATTTGCGGATGCGCCGCGTGGAAGGTGGATTGATCCGAGCCGGAAAGCACCATGAACGGAATGTTGCCGAGCATCAGCGCGTCTACCAGCTGATCGGCACGGTCGCCGCGCAGATGCATGTCGATGATGGCCGCGTCGAAGTTGGCCATCTCCACCTCGACCAGTGCATAGTCCAGCGTCGACACGACCAATACCTGCAAGGTCATGTCGAGCAGGATCTGCTCGACGATCATCGCCACGGTGGCATCGTCCTCGACCAGCAGCACGCATGCCGGTCCGGCTTCAGGCGTGTGCGTATCCCTGCTGCCGGAGGTCTTGGCGGGATCCTTGCTCAAGTCTGGAGAAGTCCGTGGACGGCGCGCAGCAGCTCGTCGACGCCAAACGGCTTGGGCAGCATCTCCATGCGCTTGTCGGAATCGGTGATGTCGAAGATGGAATTCTCGGCGTAACCGGTGATGAACAAGACGCGCAGCGCGGGCAGCTCACGCCGCGCCTGTTCGGCCAGCAGGCGACCGTTGAGGCCGGGCAATCCGACGTCGGTGATCATCAGATCGATCTCTGCATGCGACTGGACGAGGGTCAATGCGGCATTCCCGTCCGCAGCCTGGAGACAGTGCCAGCCTTGCTCCTGCAGCACCTCCAGGATCAACTCGCGAATCACCGGCTCATCCTCCACCACCAGTACGGTCTGCGTCGTCGATGACATGGTAGCGAGCTGGGGAAGGACAGTTTCGGAAGTTTGCACCAAACGGGCCCCGCTGTAACGCGGCAGGTAGAGCAGGACGCGGGTGCCCTTGCCGGGTTCACTCTCGACGCGGATATGCCCGTGTGACTGTTTCGCAAAGCCGTAAGACATCGACAAACCCAGTCCGGTACCCTCGCCGATCGCCTTGGTGGTGAAGAACGGCTCGAACACCTTGCTTGCGATCTCGGCGGTCATGCCTTCGCCATCGTCGGCTACGCACACGCGGACGTAGTCTCCCGTTTCCAGGTCGGGTTCGGTCGCCGCTTCCTCTGGGGTGATGGCGTAGTTGGCAGTCTCGATACCCAGCAGGCCGCCTTCGTGCATGGCATCCCGCGCATTGATGACAAGATTGAGCAGGGTGCTTTCCAGCTGGTTGGCGTCGCACAACGTGGGCCACAAGTCACCGGCGGCGATGATGTCAAGACTGATCAACGGTCCCAGCGTGCGGTCGAACAGCTCGCGCAGCGATTGGATCCGTGCATTGACGTCCACCACTTCCGGTTTCAGCGGTTGCCGCCGGGAAAACGCCAGCAGGCGGTGGGTGAGCGTGGCGGCGCGCTGGGCCGAGTTGGCCACCGCGTCGACGTAGCGCTCGATATCGTCATGGCGCCCCTGCGCAAGTCGCGTGCGCAGCATGTCGACGCCGCCGATCACGCCGGTGAGGAGATTGTTGAAATCGTGCGCTATGCCGCCAGTGAGCTGGCCGACGGCCTCCATTTTCTGGGCCTGTCGCAGGGCCTCGTTGGCCAGTTCCAGCTCGGCGCTGCGTTGGGCCACCCGGCTCTCCAGACTCTCGTTGAGGCGGGACAATTCGTGTTCGTTGCACTTCTGGTCTTCGATGTCCGTGTTGGTGCCGATCCAGTGCTCGATGGCACCGTGCTCATCCGGGATCGGCATCGCACGCCCCAGGTGCCAGCGATAGCTGCCGTCGCCACGGCGCAGGCGAAACTCGGTCTGGTAGACCGTCTTCGAATGGATTGCCTGGGCCCAGTGCCGGGCGGCGGAATCGAGATCGTCCGGATGCACCATGCGCGCCCAGCCTTCACCCATCAGCACGTCGGCATCGGCACCCCAGTACTCCAGGGTTCGTTCGTTCACCCAGTCGATCATGCCGTCCGCGGTGGCGGTCCAGACCTGGTTGGGCATGGCCTGGGCCAGGCCGCGGAACGTCGCTTCGCTCTTGCGCAACGCCGTCTCGACGCCTCGGCGTGCGGTGATGTCGAGAAAAAGCACCGCAAAATGGTCGGTCTCCGTCCTGCGTGCACGAACCTCGAACCAGCGGTTGCCAGCCACCGGTATGTGGACCTCGAAGTGCCGTGGCTCGCCCGTGTTGACCACATCTGCGTAGGCTTCCAGCAGTTCTTCCTGGATGCCAGGCAGCACCTTGCGCAACGGACGCCCAATGGCTTCGGTGGCCAGGATGCCGCTCTGCTGTTCGAACCCCGGGTTCATGTCCAGGAAGCGGAAATCCACCATGCGTCCGCTGTCGTCGCGAATCGCCTCGGCCAGGAAAAATCCTTCCTGCATGTTGTTGAACAATCCCCGCCAGCGCCCCTCGCTTTCGCGCAGCTTGGCCTCGGCACGGAGTTGCTCGGTCGTCTCCATGCATGCACAGAACACGCCCCTGATCGTGCCGTCCAGCTCTCGCAACGGTGAATAGGAAAAAGTGAAGCTGGCTTCTTCCTGGAACTGGTTGCGCTCGACCCGAAACGGCAGGCTCTCGACGTACAGCGAATCATCCGCGTAGGCACTGAGGATGAAGGGATGGATCGATGCCCAGATTTCAGGCCAGGTCGACTGAAAGGGTTGGCCGAGTGCGGCCGGATGACGCTTTCCGAGCAGGGCGATATAGCCATCGTTGTACAGGCACAGATGCTGGTCGCCCCACAGCAGGAACATGGGGAAACGCGAAGCAAGCATCAACGACACGACAGACTTCAGCGCATCCGGCCATTGCGCCGGTTCGCCCATGGCAGAGCTGCGCCAGTCGTGCCGGCGCATCAGTTCGCCCATGTCCTTGCCCCCGGACAGGAAGCCCGGATGTTCTGTCGTCGTCACGGACACCCCTGTTACGCGATCCGCTCAGCCACGGCCAGCATAACGCGGCCGGATGGCGATGGGCACCGGGAGATGGTCAGACCTTTCGCGGCTGGCGCACGTAGCGGGTGCGCAACAGGATGTCCCAAAGCGGCGTGGTGACGCCGAAATTCGTGTCCGGGTGGTAGTGATGCACATGGTGGGCGCCGGCCCAGCGGCGCAACAGCGGTTGCTTGAAACGCACATGGTGGATAACGAAGTGGAGCAGGCCGTAGATGATGTAGCCGAACGTGAGCGAGCCGGCCAGCAGCAGGGCGAAGCCGGACGGCATCAGCATCACCAGCAACCCGGTCAGCGCCAGCAATACCACGGCCGGCAGGAAAAACGGCAGTGAGTCATAGCCGAGCGGCCGCTCGTGATGCATGCGATGACCCTGCTCGAACAGCGGGATGCGCGTGTGGAACATCCAGCGATGGAAAAAATACTCGAGGAAGCTGAAGGCAAACAGGCCGAGGAAACAGGCCAGCAGCGCCATCCACGCACTGCCGACGCCGTGGCGCCAGCCTTCGACCAGCAGCACTGCCCCCAACGCCGTATCCAGGGCGACTTCGGCCCAGTAATTGGCGGGGGTGGTGGACATCCGGGCGATCGCGTCCACGCCTGAACTCAGGAGGCTTCGCTTCATCGTTGCATTGTCGTGCAAGGCGGCTTGCCAGTTTGCAGGGTCATGCGTTCATTCTCCCATGTTGTCGGCAACAATTCACACCACTTGCACGCGATTGGGCTGAACCCGGTGGGGGCGGCTCCATGACCGGCATGACCGGGATCAATGGGAGAGTGCGAAACCGGTCAGGATCTGAGCGGTCTCCACCGGCTTTTCCAGCATCGGCATGTGGTTGCAGCCATTCAGTGTACTCGTGCTGATTGCGCTGGCCGCGATCAGGCCGTTGCGCAGGCTGTCCAGGGCCGAGAGGTCGACGACCTTGTCGTCGTGGCACCACAGCCCCAGCACCGGCATGGTCAGCCGGTCCAGCCGGTGTTGCACGGCAAGATATTGCGATGGCTGGCGCAGCGCATCGAAGGTGCGCTGGATGAACGAGTGGTCACGCAGGTTGCGCTTGACCAGCACGTCGACAAAACGGGACGGGATCTCCGGCGGCTTGTCGAATGCCAGCGCCATGGCATCGGCGAAGCCCGCACGATCGTCGAACAGGAACGGATCCTTGCCAGCCTGCGCTTGCCGATCAAAAGCGTTCGGCCTCGATTTCAGGCCGAATGCGTCGACCAACGCCAGCCCGGCCACATGCTCCGGGTGGTCTGCCGCATAAACCCCTGCAATCGCCCCACCCATCGAGTGACCGACCAGCAGGAAGCGGCTCAGATGCAATGTCTGCACGAACGTGTCCAGGCGCGCGGCCTGCGCGTCGATGTCGTAGCTGGCACCCGCGTTGCGCGACGATTCGCCCCAGCCAGGCAAGTCCGGAATGATCAGGTGGAAATGCCGCGTCAGCAGCCTGGCTACCGGCAGCCAGACCTCCTTGCTGCTGGCAAACCCGTGCAGCAGCACGATGGTCGGACCGGTGCCCCCTTCGTAGTACACCCAGCGGGTATCGCCGGCCTGGACCGACTGCTTCTCCAGCTTCGCCGCCATGGCCTCGCGCATGAAGTTCGCGCGCATCAGCCACTGCGGCGCGAACAGGTAGCTGCCGCCCAGCACGATTACCAATAGCGCCACCAGCCACGCCAGGAACTTCAGGCGCCGGCGCAGCATGCGCTTCCAGAGCGGAGTGGTGGTGTCGGTTGCTGGGGGCATCAGGTTTCCTGGTCGGTTCGTGGCGATTGCGTGCCACTCCAGGCAGGAGCCGGCGGGCAGTGCCCGCCCCACGGGGCGGTGATTGTGCAGCGGGTACTGGCCGCCAGCCTTGTTGCCACGGCGAAGCAATTGTAGGGCCGGCACTGCCGGCCGACTCTGCTGCATCTGCGCAAGATGTGCTCAAGTGACAGCGTAGAGCGGGGAAGGGGCGCAATCGTCGTGGTCAGTGCGGCTTGTCCGTTTTCTCCGGCTTCTTCGCCTTGGCGATGATACCTTCGACTACCTTCTGGGTCAGTGGGTGATAGCCCGGTTTGGCCTTCGCATAGACCTGCTCGGCAAAGGCGAGCCCTTCGGGCGTCTTTACCAGTGCCTTGTACAGCGGGGTGGTGAGGTAGATCCGGCCGATCCGCATCATGTGCTCAGCGGCAGCGGGCCACACCGCCTTGTCGCCGGCAGCAATGGCGTGGCTGTACCAGCGCATGCCGATCTCGGCGTTCGGCGTACCGGTGAGATGCCATGCGGCATCAAGTTGCTGCATCTTGTCCAGCGGCGGCGCGTCGGGCAGGCGATCGAGGAAGTACATCCATTCCTGGGTGTTCCAGCCGCCGTTATCGGACGTGCCCGCATCCAGCTTGCCGGCGGCCAGGTTGCCGGCGAGGAACTCGCTGCGCTCCTTGTCGATGGCGTCGAAGCGGGGTGAACCCGGTAGCGGCGCGTCTTTCGGAATCCCGGTGCCGTAGACCCAGTCGTGCACCTCGGTCCAGCTCATCTTGCCCGGATACTTCTCGATCAGGTTGGGCTTCATGTAGTCGAGCATCTGTTCGGTGGTGATGCTGTGCCAGGCAAAATGCTTGAAATACCCTTTCAGGTACGCGTCGAAATCCTTGCGGCCGAAGCGCTGCTCCAACGTGCGCAGGAACCACGAGCCCTTGTCGTAGGCGACGTCGGACAGTGCATCATCGGCCCCTACGCCGCGCGGATCTGGCGCCAGCTTCTGCGAATTGGCAGGCATCTCGCCGATGTCCTTCTGCAAGGCGCGCGCTGACAGCAGTGCCTCCTCGTTGGCCTGAGGCTTGCCGTATACCGCCTCGGTGATGCGGCCCTGCACGTAGGTGGTGAAGCCTTCGTTGAGCCAGATGTCGCGCCAGGCCGCCGCGGTGACCAGGTTGCCCGACCACGAATGGGCCAGCTCATGCGACACCAGCGAGACCAGACTCTTGTCGCCCACCAGCACGGTGGGCGTGGCGAACGTCATGTTCGGGTTTTCCATGCCGCCGAATGGAAACGACGGCGGCAGCACCAGAATGTCGTAGCGGCCCCAGGCGTAGGGACCGTACAGCTTCTCGGTCGCCTCGATCAGCTTCTCGGTGTCCTCGAACTCGTGGGCGGCCTTGTCGACCACCGACGGCTCCGCATAAACGGCTGAGCGTGGCCCGGTTTCCTTTACCGCGAGGTCGCCCGCGGCGATCGCCAGCAGGTACGACGGAATCGGATGCGGCTGGTCGAAGCGGAAATCTCCGTTCAACGGATGCGCGGCGTCGTTGAGCGCGCTCATCACCACGCGGATGTTCTTCGGCGCGGCGACGTGTGCGTCGTAGGTGAAACGGATCGCCGGCGAGTCCTGCAGCGGCACCCACGAACGCGCGTGGATCGACTCGGACTGAGAGAACATGAAGGGAGCCTTCTTGTCCGCGGTCTGTGCCGGGGTCAGCCATTGCAGGCCGGAGGCCTTGGGCGAGGTGGCGTAGACGATGCGTATCCGACTGGGGTGCTTCGGCGCGCTGATGGTCAATTGGCTGCCCAGCTCCTTGTCACGCGGCGCCAGCGCATATTTCAGCGGCGTGCCTTTGCCGTCGGCAGCGAGCGCCTCGACCTTGGCGATCTTCAGATCACGCGTGTCCAGCACCAGCGATGGTGCCTGCGGATTCTGCCAGTCCAGCTTCAGCGTGGCCACGCCGTCGAGCCGCTTGTGCGCGAAGTCGACTTTCAGGTCGAGATCCAGATGGGTCACGCGCACCTGCTCAGGCTGTGCGTAGGAATCGGGATCATTGGCTTGGGCAGCCAGTGGCAGCATCAGCGTGCCGAGGGCGAGGACGGGCAGCAGGCGCATGGAGAAATCTCGTGCCGGAAAAGCCCGAGTATGCCATCCGGGCCATCGGCGTCGCCTGTGGCGAAAGCCCCGGGTGGCCTGTCGATGTGGAGCTCATGTGCCAGCCATTCGCTGACGTTGCCCGGTTGTCACTGAGCGGCCAGTGGATGCTGACCTCAGCCGCAGCGGTCGGCCAGTTTGTCGGTGGCCTGCACCAATTGATCCACAATTGCCGGATCGGCCGCGCTATGGCCGGCCATCACCATGTGCAGCGTGGCCTCGGGCCATGCCTGGCTCAAGTCCCAGGCGTTGGCAGCCGGGCAGATGATGTCGTAGCGTCCTTGCACGATCGTGGCCGGTATGTGCCGGATGCGCTCCACGTCGCGCAGCAGCTGGTCGGGCTCCAGAAAAAGCGAATGACGGAAGTAGTGTGCTTCCACCAGCGCCACGCTCACCGCGTGGTGCGGGTCCTCGAAGATGCCGGGCGCGTCGGGGTCGTGGACCAGGGTCGTGCTGCCCCCTTCCCATGCGCTCCACGCCTGCGCCGCAGCAAGCCGGGTTACCTCGTCGGTGCTGTTCAGTCGCTGCCAGTAAGCGTCCACCAGCGAGCCACGTTCGTCGGGTGGGATGAAATCGCGAAAGCGCGTCCAGCGTTCAGGAAAAATCTGCCCGGCCCCGCCATCCATTTCGTTGAACCAGCGCAGCTCCTGCGGGCGCCCGAGGAAGATGCCGCGAAGCACGATGCCCAGGGTTCGTTCCGGGTGCGCCTGGGTGTAGGCCAAGGCCAGCGTCGAGCCCCAGGAGCCACCGAAAACGATCCAGCGTTCGATCTCCAGGTGTTCACGGATGGTCTCGATGTCGGCGACCAGGTGAGAGGTGGTGTTGTCGGTGAGTTCGGCAAACGGCGTTGACTTTCCGCACCCGCGCTGGTCGAACAACACGATGCGATAGCGCGCCGGGTCGAAGAAACGGCGGTGATACCCGGACAAGCCGGCGCCCGGTCCGCCATGCAGGAACACCACCGGCAGTCCGTCCGGGCTGCCGCATTCCTCGATGTGCAAGGTGTGCAAGGCATCGACAGCCAGCGCATGAGTCCGGTAAGGCTCGATCTCGGGATACAGCTCGCGCATGGCTTCGGCTCCTTGGTGCAGGTCAACTGGTCTCGAACTGTAGCGCGGCGGTGAGGTCGCCCGGCGGCGGGCCGCCGGCGGCGATCATCGAGGCGTCGCGCAACTTCAGGCCGGGCAGTTGTTTCAAGCCGAAGCGGCGGGTGATGAAGCGAAGAATCGAGCCGGTGTCGTACATCGTGTGGTCGACGAAGCCCTTCTTCGCGTGCGGTGACACGACGATCGTCGGGATCCGCGTGCCCGGGCCCCAGCGATCGCCCTTGGGCGGCGCCACGTGATCCCACCAGCCGCCATTCTCATCCACCGTGATGACCACCAGCATGTGCGGCCATCGCGGACTTTTCTGCAGGGCTTCGATCACCTGGGCCAAGTGCTCGTCACCCGCTCGCAGACTGGCGTAGCCGGCGTGCATGTTGAGATCGCCCTGGGGTTTGTAGAAGGTCACCGGCGGCAGCGTGCCGGCCTCGACGGCGGCGATGAAATGATTGCTGGCCGCGCTGTTGCCGATGCCGGCATCGAGCAAGTGCTGCTCCCGCGCCTTGGTGCCTGGGGCAAACTGGCGAAAGTAGTTGAACGGCTGGTGATGCGGCTGGAAGTCCGGCACTTCCGGAAATTCCTTGTGGTTCCCCTCGCCACGTCCTTCGAGTGCCAGTTGCCACGCACCGGCGTACCACGCCCAGTCCACCCTGGCCCGTGAAAGCATGTCGCCGATGGTCAGGTGTGTCTGTGCCGGCAGCGTATTCGCTCCGGCCGGATCGGCCAGTCGTGCATCGCGGGCGTCGGTGCTGTAACCGGGGGCATAGGCCGGCCCCATG
The DNA here is from genome assembly GCA_039922695.1 of Rhodanobacter sp. Taxonomy (GTDB): domain Bacteria; phylum Pseudomonadota; class Gammaproteobacteria; order Xanthomonadales; family Rhodanobacteraceae; genus Rhodanobacter. The sequence continues at coordinate 55,420 of JBDTEG010000207.1, forward strand.
GTGTTGACCACCCAGAAATCGGGAGTCAGCGAGTCGTGCGATGCCCACTCCGGTCGTCCCGACATGGCGCTGGTTGGCGAATCGGCCGCGAACTTTGGCCGGATACCGGTCGGGTCGTTCCCTTCCACCGCCGCGATGCGTGATTTCGCGGGGCTCTGCCCGGCATTTGGATAGTACGGTGGCTGCGCGGCGGCCAGGTACTGATGGTTGAGGAACGAGCCGCCGAATGCGCCCATGAAGAAGTTGTCGCACAAGGTGTATTGGCGTGCGAGTTGCCACAAGCGCAAACGGTTCCCGGTATCCGCGTAATGGCCCATCGCCATCGCGCCGGTATTGCCCCAGGCGACGAAGCCGTCGTTGCGACCGCCGTTGATCTGCAGCTGGTTTTCGTAGAATCGGTGCACCAGGTCGCGCGTGATCACGCCGTGCGGCAACAGCGTCCCCTGCGGCGTGCGCAGTGCGAAGGGCTGGTTCGGCAGCCCGGTGATGGCGTGCTCGTCGATGTGATAGTGCTGTCCGTCGACGGTCTGCGGATGCGGTACCAAGCCACTCCAGATCGGCGGTAGCGTGGTCAGCAGGCTGCCATCGCGATCGCGCTGGCGGTATTCGGGCGAGTCCAGCGCCTTAAGCGGCCGGGCCAGCCCCGGGAAGCCGGCGAACAGATTGTTGAAGCTGCGATTCTCGGCATAAAGCACCACCACATGGTGGATATGCTCGCGCAGGTCGGCGTCGAGCGCGGCATCGTCCTGCATGGTTGCAGACGCCGGGCGCCTGTCGTCGCTGCGACAACCGCCCAGCGTGATGGCCGCACCCGCCAGCGCCATGCCGCCGAGGAGGCGGCGGCGCTCCGGGTTGCTGGGCGCTTCATCTTCAATGCTGGTCGGGATGGCTGGCTTGTCGGACATGGGTTGAAGCAGTGACAGTATGAGTCAGGTCGTCAGGAGCGCGGTGCGGCTTCGTCGTAGAAACGCGCCAGATCCAGCTTGACCTGTTTCAGCGCGTCCACGTCGAAGTAGATCATGTGGCCGGACGGATAGAAACCGAACTCGATGTTCTTGCGGATCGCCGGCTCCAGGCCGAGATGGCCCAGATCGAACTCGGTGGCGTAGAACGGCGTGGCCAGGTCGTAATAGCCGTTGGCCGAGAATACCTTGAGGTGCGGATTTCGGCGCATCGCCGCAGCCAGGTCGACGCCCACGTCAGGGGTCGTGGTGATCCCGTCATGTCCCTTGCGTGCCCAGTCCCAGTGCCGGCCGACCACCGGATAGTTGTTGGGCAGGTAGGACTGCTCGCTGGTGTATTTGAGTTCGCTCTCGGCGTATTGGTTGAACGCTGCGCTGTAGGCACCGGTGGCGGCATCGCTGGCCGCGTCGCCATCGGGCGTTTCGCCGGCGGCGTCCGCATCGATACCTTCGAAACGGCCGTCCAGACGTCCCACCGTACGGCGCTGATCGCGCAGCAGTTCCTTGCGGAAGCGGCTGGGATCGATGCGCAGGTTTGCCTCCTTGATGTAGGTGGTCGACAGGCCGGTATACTGGCTGAGCTGCGCGGCGATGCGGCCGGCTTCGGCCGGCGTGATTGCGTCGCCCCTGGCCAGCGCCAGCGTGTAATCGGTGCTGGCGAAGTGGCGCACGGAGTCGAGGAAGCTTGCGATGTCGGCCGGCTTGTTGGGCACCTTGTCGTGGTACCAGGCGATCGCCGCTTCGGTTGGCAGGTTCACGATGTAGGCATGGTCGACGCCGGTACTGGCCCACACGTTGAAGTCGAGGATCGAGGACATCAGCACGATGCCGTTGAGTTCCATGCCTTGCGACTGCAGCACTTTCGCCAGCACCGCCGAGCGGGTGGTGCCGTAGCTCTCGCCGAACAGGAACTTCGGCGAGTTCCAGCGCTGGTGGTCGCCGACGTAGCGGGTGATGAATTTCGCAAAGGCGTCGGCGTCCTGGTCGATGCCGTAGTAGTCCTTGCCCTTGGCATCGCCCACCAGCCGCGAATACCCGGTGCCCGGTGCATCGATGAACACAAGGTCGGACTTGTCGAGCAGGCTGTACTGGTTCGACACCGTGCTGTACGGCGGCGGCGGGATGGGTTTGTCGCCCTGGTTGGCCACCCGCACCGGACCGAACGAACCCATGTGCAGCCACATGCTGGACGATCCGGGGCCGCCGTTGTACAGGAAGGTCAGCGGCCGGTTGGCGGACTTGCCGTCGCCGACCGTATACGCCACGTAGAACATGCTGACCGCGGGCTTGCCCTTGTCGTCCTTGATCAGCAGGGTGCCGGCGGTGGCCTTGTAGGCGATGTTGCGGTCGTCGATGCGTACGCTGTGCGAGGTCACCACGCTGCGTTCGGGAGGGATCGGCAATTCGTCCTTCTTGCCGGCCTTGTCGGCGTGCGCCGTGGCGTCGTGCTTCGCCGTTTCGGCGGCGCGGGAGGGATTGGCCAGACCGATCAGGAGAATCATGGCGAGGGATGCGAGGATGGCGTGGCGCATGGTGATGACTCCGGATCAGCGCGTCGGCGCGGCGTGGTCGTAGAAGTGGGCAAGGTCGCCCTTGAGTTGTTTCAGTGCAGCGGTGTTGAGATAGATCATGTGTCCTGACGGGTAGTACAGGAACGAGAGATTTCCGCGCAGCGACGGATCCAGGTTCATGTGTCCCAGGTCGTACTCGGTGATGGAGAACGGCGTGGCGAAGTCGTAGTAGCCGTTGACCGACAACACCTTCAGGTTGGGATTGGTGCGCATGGCATGCGCCAGGTCGCCGGCCACGTACGGCAGCGGCAATGGACGACGCATGTCGACGCCCTTGTGCCTCCAGTCCCAGGACTTGATGATCTCGCCGTAGGTGGGGCGATAGTCCAGCATGCTGTGATAGTGCAGCTGTCCCTCCAGATATTGATGGAACGCGCTGACGAAGGCGCCGCTGATGCCGGCGTCGGAGGCGTCGTAGTCGGGCGTTTCGCCGGCGGCATCGGGGTCGATGCCGGTGAAGCGGCTGTCGTAGCGCCCCAGGGTCAGGCGCTGGCCGCGCAGCAGTTCCTTGCGGAAGCGACTGGGGTCGACGCGCAGGTTGGCCCCCTTGAGGTATGCCACCGACAGTCCGGTATAGGCGGCCATCTGCGCGGCGACGGCATCACGCTGCGCCACTGGCAAGTCCTGCCCTTGCGCCAGCGCGGCCGCATACGGGCCACGAGCCCAGGCGCGCGCCTGGTCGACGAACGTTTTCAGGTCGGCCGGCTTGTTGCGAATCTTGTCGTGGTACCACGCGGCTGCGGCATAACTGGGCAGGTAGCCGATGTAGCTCTCGTCGTATCCCGGCATGCGGATTGCATAATTGAGGATCGACGACATCAGGATCACGCCGTTGAAGGCGATGCCCTTGTCCTGCAGCGCGTCGACCAGTGCTGCCGAACGGGTGGTGCCGTAGCTCTCGCCGTAGAGGAATTTGGGCGAGTTCCAGCGCTTGTTGACGGTGACGTAGCGCTGGATCGCGCGGCTGAACGCGGAGATGTCCTGGTCGACGCCCCAGAAATTCTTGCCGGTGGCCTTGCCCAGCGGACGCGAGTAACCGGAGCCGACCGCATCGATGAACACCAGATCGGTCTTGTCCAGCAGGCTGTCGTTGTTCGCCACCAGGTGGTATGGCGGCGGCGCGGTGGCCTGTGGACTGGCGGTCTCGATCCGCATCGGCCCGAACGAGCCCATGTGCAGCCAGACACTGGAGGAACCGGGGCCGCCGTTGTAAAGGAAGGTCACCGGGCGTTGCGATGGCTTGCTGCCGTCCAGTGTGTAGGCAACGTAGAACACGCTGGCCTGCGGCTGGTCCTTGCCGTCGCGGATGATCAAGGTGCCGGCGGTGGCGGTGTAGTGGAGTGTGTGGCCACCGATGTTGGCGCTGTGCCCGGTGCGCACGGCGGTTTCAGTGTCGGGAATCCTGGCGTCCGCTGGCGTCTGGTGTGCAGCGCTGGAGGTCGCCTCGGCCGGCGCGGCTGTTTCATCGGCGTGAGCGGCGCCTGGCATGCAGCTCAGGGCTGCAGCACCGACGAGCAGCAGACAGACAAGGTGGCGCATCGCAATCCCCTGGATGAACAAGTACAGCGCAGGAGTATGCGACGCCGCGCCGTCCGGCGACCGTGACAGAAGTACTGGGTGCGGCGTGGCCATTTCGCGAAATGAAGGGCGTAGGATGCGCACTCCCCACGTGGCGGATCCCCCATGGACACCACTGCGCGCCTTCACGCACGCACGCTCATAGCCATAGCCATTGCTCTGCTTACGTGGTCGTCGGCGTATGCCTCGATCGCCTATGCGCTGGCCTCGTTCACTCCCGGTGAGGTGGCGTTTGTGCGGCTCGCCATCGGTTCGGTGTGCTTCGCCGCGTTGTTGGCGATCCGGCGCGTGCCGTTGCCGGCACGGCGCGACTGGCCGCAGCTGGCCGTGCTCGGCGTGACCGGCCTGAGCGTCTACCATCTATGCCTCAACTATGCGGAGACCCGCATTGCCAGTGGCACCGCGTCGATCCTGATTGCGCTGACGCCTGCAGCGACGGCGGCGATTTCCGCGATCTGGCTGCGCGAGCGCCTGTCAGCGCGAATGTTGACCGGTCTGGGCGTGGCCTTGGCAGGCGTACTGCTGGTGGTCCTGGCCAGCGGCAAGCAGGTGAAGTTCCAGCCGATGGCGGCACTGGTCCTGGTCTGCGTGCTCGTCACCGCCGTGTTCTTCGTGGGGCAGAAGCCGCTGTTCGCGCGCAACAGCATGCTCGGCGTCACCGCTTTCTGCTTCTTCGCCGGTACCTTGGGTGCGTTGCCGTTTGCCGGTGGTTTGGGCGGAGCGCTGGCGCTGGCACCGTGGTCACATATTGCTGCACTGCTCTATCTGGGTGTTGCGCCGACCTTCGTTGGCTACCTGGCGTGGAATGCCGCGTTGCACCGTGCTTCGGCCTCACAAGTATCCAGTTTCATCTATTTCTCGCCGCCGATTGCAGTGCTGATTGGCTGGCTATGGTTGGGTGAGCGTCCCGCACTGTTGACTTTGGTCGGTGGCGTGATCACGGTGGCCGGGGTGGCGGTGGCCAATACGCGGCGTCGCGCGTTGCCGAGCATGCCGCGGACCTAGGCTTGTAAATAACATTGACCCTGACGGAAGGTTGCTTCACATGTATCAGCTCTATATAGCCAACAAGAACTATTCGTCGTGGTCGTTGCGGCCATGGCTGCTGCTCAGCGAACTTGGCATCGCTTTCGATGAGCGTTTGGTGACATTCGCCCAGGGCAACGGTGCCAGCTGGCAGGCGTTTCGGGCGTTTTCGCCAAACGGCAAGGTGCCCTGCCTGCATGATGGCGATAGCGTGGTGTGGGACTCGCTGGCTATTGCCGAGTATCTGGCTGAACGCCATCCGGACGTCTGGCCGTCCGATTCGGGTGCGCGCACTTGGGCACGCTGTGCTTCTGCCGAGATGCACTCGGGCTTTACGGCGCTACGCAATCACTGCGGCATGAACTGCGGCCTGCGCATCCGCCTGCCTGTGGACTTGCCCACGGCGTTGCGAACTGACATGGCACGTATTGATGAGTTGTGGAGTGAGGGATTGGCGCGGTTCGGCGGGCCATTCCTGGCGGGGTCACGATTCGGTGCAGTTGATGCGTTCTATGCGCCGGTGGCATTTCGCATCCAGACCTACGGCCTGCCGCTCGGCGCCGCGGCTGCCGGCTATGCGCAGCGTCTGTTGGAGCTGCCCGGCATGCGTCGCTGGTATGAATCGGCGCTGCAGGAAGCCTGGCGTGACGAAGCACATGAGCAGGAGGCCCAACAGTTTGGTACCGTTTGGAAGGACCTGCGCGCGCCCATCACTTGATGGTCTGCGGTTCAACGCGGCGGACAGAGGCACGACCCGTCTGCCGCCATGTGGCGCGGGTCAGTTCAGGCGGGTGATTTGAACCACCGCGGGGTCGTCTGCATGTTCCAGCAGCAGGCGCCGCACGCGATCCTGCCAGGCGTGTGCAAAGGCCGTTCGCTGCGCGGTTGTCGCATCAGTGGCGAGTGCCGCGCCGAGCAGCGGTCGCAGGTTGGCAGGTGCAGGAACGCTGGATAAATCCAGTGTCAGAGCCACGGCGGTGCCGTTGTCGGATCGACTGAAGCGTATCGCCGTGCTTTCGGATGACGCGCCAAAGCTCAATAGCGATTGCCGTACGAAGTGGCCGCCGATACCGTGAAAGCCGTTGGTGGCGGCCGCGCCGGTGATCAGTGTGAGCACTTGGGCGATGACACCGTTGGTGCCTTCGCTTTCCGCGGCTGGCATCTGCACGACGATGCCGCCACGCTCGGCTGGACTCTCCGGGTACAACGCACGCAATGCTGCACGTGCCATCAAATACGCGCCGGCCACCGTTGGGCACGAATGACCCGCCAACCGCACCGCGTCGATGTAGTGGTAGTCAAGCAACCCTTCATCGGAAGCGCCAAGCAGGGCTGCCAGCGGATCGTGTGTCGGGATCGACGGTGCCTGGTCGAAGAATGCGGGGTAGTTCATCATTCGTTACTCGATCGGCAAGCCGCTGATACCAAAATCGACCACCACCGCGCCAGGTTCGCGCTGACGATAGGTCACCGTCAGGTGCTCGCC
>JBDTEG010000208.1:0-4653 GCA_039922695.1 Rhodanobacter sp.
GCCGTCAACGGTCACTGGCAGTTGCGTGCCGGGGTGCGCAACCTGGGCGACAAGGTCTACAAGACTGATGGCCAGGAATTCTCCAGCGTAGGCAACATCCAGACCGCCTACTACGGAGCGCCGCGCAACTGGTATGCCAGTGCTCGTTACAACTTCTGAAGCGGGAGATGAACCGGGCTGGCAAGTCGTCTGCGCGGTTTGTTTGACTTGGTAGCTTGGAAAACGGGAGTACACCGATGTCCTGCCGATGGTTGAACCGGCTGCTTTGGCTGGCCGTGCTGAGCGGCGGCAGTGCCTGTGCCAAGGATGCCGGGTCGAGCCTGCCCATGTTGAAACTTGATCCGGCGCGTACGGCGGTAGCTGGCCTTTCGTCGGGTGCGTACATGGCCAGCCAGACTCAGTTGGCCTATCCCGAGCTGTTTTCAAACGCTGCGCTTGTGGCCGGCGGCCCGTATGGGTGCGCGGACGACCAGCTGTCGCGTGCGTTGAGCACCTGCATGAAGGGCGCGCCGGCACCGGACGTTGCTGCCCTGGTGACTCGCGCCACCAGTCGCTCGGCAGCTGGAGAAATCGGCCCGCTGCAAGACCTGGCGCACGCCCGTGTGTATCTGCTGCACGGGAAGAACGATGCCGTGGTGGCTCCCGCCGTGGCCGAAGCGAATGTGCAGTTCTACGAGAAGCTGCGTGACAGCGTACCCGGCCTCAAAGGCATGCAGGTGAGCGACGACAGCCAGCGAGCGTTCGGGCACAACTTGCCGATAGCTGCCAGCGGCGACGATTGTGACTCTTCGCAGGCGCCTTTTCTTGGCCGATGTGGATTCGATGCGGCCGGCGAAATTTTTGCGAAGATGTTCGGCAAGCCGGCGCATGCCGCGACGGCGAGTGCGTCCGGCACCTTGCAGGCGTTCAATCAGGATGCGTTGCGGCCAAACGGTGCCGATGCCTACCTCGCCAGTACCGGCTACCTCTATGTGCCGCCAGCGTGCACAGCGGGCAAGCCGTGCGGCTTGCTGGTGGTTTTCCACGGTTGCAAGCAGGATGCGGACGCCGTGGGCCAGAGTTTCGTCAATGGAAGCGGATTCAACCGCTGGGCCGATGCCTATGAGGTGGCCGTGCTATATCCTCAGACTCGCGCAAGTTTCGCGCCTTTGAATCCGCAAGCATGTTGGGACTGGTGGGGATATTCGGGAGCCGATTACGACACACGCCAGGGCGTGCAGTTGCGATGGCTGGTGAACGCGGTACGCACTTTGGGCCTGCCAGCAGGGCATTGATGGCGGGGCGACGTGATCTGCGTCTTTGTTCGACTGCAGGAGCGCACCCTGTGCGCGATGCTCTCGCGTCATTCAGAGTGAAAGGCCCCAGAGCGAAAGACTCCAAAGCAAAGAGCTTTCGTGCGCCTTTGGCGCCCGAGTCACTTTTCTCTTGCGTAGCCAAGAGAAAAGCAACTCGCCCTCCGAAGGAGGGTGAAAGCTCTTCGATCTGGATCAGCAACGAAGTAGCAAACGCCTCGCGGCTTGAGCGGCTCACGCAGACGCAAACGCAATGCTGAGCGCCAGCGTCATTGCGATCGCGGCACTGTGCTGGCTCGGCCTGTTGTTCGGGGTGGCACTGCTGGGCGAGCGGCGGCCGCACATCTTCGAGAAGCGCTGGGCGATCGTGTATGCGCTGTCGCTGGCGATCCACTGCACGTCGTGGACTTTCTACGGCACCGTGACCCAGGCCAGCCGCTCCGGTTGGTGGCTGCCGCCGACCTTTGTCGGCGCGATCGTGATGTATCTGTTCGCGCTGAAATTTCTGCGCCGGATGGTGCAACTGGTACGCGAGTACAACGCCGGGTCACTGGCTGACCTGATTGCGGTGCGCCTGGGTCGGCATTCAGGGCTGGCGGCGCTGGTGACGATGGTGGTGGTGATCGGCATCGTGCCGTACATCGCGTTGCAGCTGAAAGCGGTGGCAATGAGCTACGGCATTCTCAGTCACGGCCAGCTGTCCGAATTGGAGCCATGGCAGGACAGCGCACTGTATGTGGCGCTGCTGATGGCACTGTTCGCCATGCTGTTCGGTACGCGCCGCGCATCGACGATGGCGCACAACCGCGGGCTGGTACTGGCGATGGCGTTCGAGTCGCTGTTCAAGCTCGGCGCGATGCTGGCACTGGGGAGCTTGCTGTTCACCGCCGTGCCGGCAGGTTTGCCTCCACACGTACCGGCACCGCCGGACAGCGGCGGGTTTCCCGCGCTGATGCTGCTCGGTGCGCTGGCGATGTTCACCATGCCGCACCAGTTCTATGCCGGCATCGTGGAGTGCCGCGACGACGGCAACCTGCAGACCGCGCGCTGGCTGTTTCCGCTGTACCTGTTGCTTATTTCGCTGCCCATACTGCCGCTGGCGCGCCTCGGTGATGCGCTGCTGGGCCCAAGCGGTGTGTCCTCGGACATGTACGTGCTGGCGTTGCCGCTGGCGCGGGGTGAACACGGGTTGGCCTTGGTGGCCTTCCTGGGCGGCCTGAGTGCGGCCACCAGCATGGTGGTGATTGCCACGCTGACCTTGAGCCTGATGGTGGTCAACCACTTCATCGCCCCGCTGCGGGTGCGCGCGGGCTGGGGCCGTGATGAACACGGCGATCTTCGCGGCGAATTGCTCAACCATCGCCGACTGGCGATCCTGGTGGTGATCATGCTGGCGTGGGCCTACAGTCGCTTGCTGGCCCGCAACGAAGCGCTGGCCGATATCGGCGCCATCTCGTTTTCTGCACTGGCCGGGCTGACTCCTGCCGTGCTCGCAGCGATGTACCGCCCGCAACTGGGTCCGCGCGCGGTGATGGCTGGGCTTGCAGCAGGCACCGTGGTGTGGATCTACGCGGTGCTGCCGGCGCTGTTGCCCGCATCGTTGCCATGGCTGCACGAGGGTCCCTTTGGCGTGCGCTGGCTGGCGCCGGACGATCTGCTCGGACTGGGCGACTGGAACCGACTCGGGCGCGCGGTGGTGGTGAGCCTGGCGACGAACGTTGCCGTGATGCTGGCGCTGGCAGGTTCGCGCTTCGGCCACAACACGCGGGCGGTCAGCGTAGGCCACGTGGGTATCACCGAACTGCGCGCGCTGGCCGCCCGCTTCCTGCCACCGGAGCGTGTCGAGCATCTGTTCGAAGGCGCGCCGACCAGCGGCTCGTCGGGTAGCAGACGCGTCGCCCGGGTGGAGCACGAACTGGCGGCGGTGATTGGTGCGGCGTCGGCTCGCTTGCTGCTTGAAGTGGTGCACCGACAGGGGCAGGACGATCTCGATACGGTGGTGGCCATTGTCGGCGAGGCGGCGCAGGATCTGCGCTTCAACCAGCGAGTGCTGGAGGCCGCGCTGGAGAACATGAGCCAGGGCATCTGCGTGGTCGATGCGGACCTGCATCTGGTGGCGTGGAACACCCCCTATGCGCGGCTGTTCAAGTATCCGCCGGGGATGCTGCAGGTAGGTCGCCCGGTAGCCGATCTGACGCGTCACAACGTCGACGCAGGGATGCTCGGCGCTGGCTGGGCCGAGGCCCGTGTGCAGCGCAGGCTGGAACATATGCGCGCCGGCACCCGGCACCTGTCCGAGCGGAGCTTTCCCGACGGCACGATTGTGGAGATTCGCGGCAACCCGATGCCCGGCGGCGGCTTCGTGGCAACTTTCACCGACGTCACCGCATTCCGTCAGGCCGAGACGGCCCTCAAGCGCGTCAACGAGACCTTGGAGCTGCGCGTGACCGAGCGCACCCAGGAGCTCTCCCGCGTTTCGGCCGAGGCGCAGGCGGCCAACGAGGCGAAGAGTCGCTTTCTTACCGCCGTCACGCACGACTTGATGCAGCCGTTGCACGCGGCGCAGTTGTTCGCCCACTCGCTTACCGAGTCCGCCAGCCATGCCGAGACGGCCCAACATCTCAACGGCGCGCTCGCGGCGACCGAGGGTTTGCTCAGCGGTCTGCTCGATGTGGCTCGGCTCGAGAGCGGACGCCTGCATCCGCAGCCACGTGCGTTCCTGTTGGCAGACGTGCTCGATCCGCTGGCGGCCGAGTTCCGCGCGATTGCCATCGACGGCGGTGTAAACCTGAGCGTGGTGGGCACGCGAGCTTGGGTACATTCCGATCCGCAGTTCCTGCGGCGGGTGCTGCAGAATTTCCTGTCCAACGCGCTGCGATATGCCGCGCATGGTCGCGTGGTGCTGGGCGTGCGCCGGCGCGGCCAGTGTCTGCGTCTGGAAGTATGGGACACCGGCGCTGGCATCGCGCCGGAAGAGCAGCAACTTGTCTTCCAGGAGTTCCGTCGCGGCACTACGGCAGGCGGGCAGGGGCTCGGCCTTGGATTGTCGATTGCCCAACGCATGGCTGACCTGCTGGGACATCCGTTGGGCTTGCGCTCGTGGCCAGGCCGTGGAAGCGTGTTCCATGTCGACGTGCCGCTGGTGGTGGCCACCCCCCCTCAGGCCGCCACGGCGAGCGCGATGCAGCCGCTGGCGACGGGTCGCGCACTGGTGCTGGACAACGAGCCGGCGGCACTGGCGGCATTGACCACCTTGCTCACTGGATGGGGTTGGGATGTACACGCGGCGCGCAATGCCGAGCAGGCAGTGTGCGTACCATGGCGACCGGACATCAGCATCCTGGATTTCCATCTTGATGAC
>JBDTEG010000209.1:0-7931 GCA_039922695.1 Rhodanobacter sp.
TCACCGTGAAAGCGGGCGAGGCCATCACCGAATGAACAGCATGATCAACGAAAGCAGCAGCGCGAACGTCTTGCGTGACAACGCCGACGTCGCCGAGGCGCTCGGCCGCACCTACTCGGCCGGCTTCATCACCAAGATCGAGATGACCGGGCTGCCGCCGGGATTGGACGAGGACACGGTCCGCGCCATTTCCGCGATCAAGGGTGAGCCGCAGTGGATGACCGAATGGCGACTGGAGGCTTTTCGCCACTGGCTGACCATGCCCAGGCCTGACTGGGCCAAGCTCAGGATCGACCCGATCGACTACCAGGCCATCAGCTACTATGCCGCGCCCAAGGTGCAGCCGAAGTCGCTGGCCGAGGTCGACCCGGCGCTGCTGGAGACCTACGAGAAACTGGGCATTCCGCTGCACGAGCGAGCAGCGCTGGCCGGCGTGGCGGTAGATGCGGTGTTCGACTCGGTCTCGGTCGGCACGACCTTCCGCAAACAGCTGGCTGAGGCCGGCGTGCTGTTCTGCTCGATGAGCGAGGCGATCCGCGAGTATCCGGAGATCGTGCGCAAATATCTGGGCAGTGTGGTGCCGACCGGCGACAACTTCTTTGCCGCGCTCAATTCAGCGGTGTTCTCCGACGGCAGCTTCGTGTTCATCCCCAAGGGCGTGCGTTGCCCCATGGAGCTTTCCACTTACTTTCGCATCAACGCGCAGAACACCGGCCAGTTCGAACGCACCCTTATCGTGGCCGAGGAGGGTGCGCACGTTTCCTACCTGGAAGGGTGCACCGCGCCCAAGCGCGACGAAAACCAGCTGCACGCGGCGGTAGTGGAACTGGTGGCGTTGGAGAAGGCGCAGATCAAGTATTCCACCGTGCAGAACTGGTACCCCGGCGACGAAAATGGCGTGGGCGGCATCTACAACTTCGTCACCAAGCGCGGCGATTGCCGCGGCGACGACTCCAAGATCTGCTGGACTCAGGTGGAGACCGGTTCGGCGATCACCTGGAAATATCCCAGCGTGATTCTGCGTGGCGACCGCTCCGTGGGCGAGTTCTACTCGGTGGCGCTGACCCATCACTTCCAGCAGGCCGATACCGGTACCAAGATGATCCATCTGGGCAAGCACACCAAGTCCAAGATCGTCTCCAAGGGCATCAGCGCCGGGCGCAGCTCCAACAGCTATCGCGGTCTGGTGAAGATGGAGAAGGGCGCCGAGGGTGCGCGCAATTACACCCAATGCGACAGCCTGCTGATCGGCAAGAAGTGCGGCGCACACACTTTCCCGTACATGGAAGTGAAGAACCCCACCGCGATCGTCGAGCACGAGGCCACCACCTCGAAGATCTCCGACGACCAGATGTTCTACTGCCGCGCCCGCGGCATCCCGGCGGAGGACGCGGTGTCGATGATCGTCGACGGTTTCTGCAAGCAGGTTTTCCGCGAGTTGCCGATGGAGTTCGCGGTGGAGGCGAAGAAGTTGCTTGAGGTAAGTCTTGAGGGTGCCGTCGGTTGACGTGCAGGAGCGCACCCTGCGCGCGATGCATTTCACGGTGGTCCCCATCGCGCACAAGGTGCGCTCCTGCAGTTCGTGTCGAGTTGAAACCATGCTGAAAATCGAAAACCTGCACGCCCGCGTTGCGGGCAAGGAAATCCTCAAGGGGCTCAGCCTCACCGTGAACGCGGGCGAAGTACACGCGATCATGGGCCCGAACGGTGCCGGCAAGTCGACCCTGGGCAACGTGCTGTCGGGCCGGGAAGGCTATGAAGTGACCGAGGGCACGGTCAGCTACAACGGCATGGACCTGCTGACCATGGCGCCGGAAGCGCGCGCCGCGACCGGCGTGTTCATGGCCTTCCAGTACCCGGTGGAGATTCCCGGTGTCAACAATACCTATTTCCTGCGTGCGGCGCTGAATGCGCAGCGCAAGACCCGCGGCGAGAAGGAACTCGATTCAATGCAGTTCCTGAAACTGGTGCGCGAGAAGCTCAAGGTGATGCAGATTTCCGACGAACTGCTGCACCGTGCGGTCAACGAAGGCTTTTCCGGCGGTGAAAAGAAGCGCAACGAGATTTTCCAGATGGCCGTGCTGGAGCCGAAGCTGGCGATCCTCGACGAGACCGACTCGGGCCTCGACATCGATGCGCTGAAGCAGGTGGCGGAGGGAGTCAACACTCTGCGCTCGCCCGATCGTGCCTTTCTGATGATCACCCACTACCAGCGCCTGCTCGACTACGTGGTGCCGGATTTCGTGCACGTGCTGGCGGACGGCCGCATTGTCGAGAGTGGCGACAAGTCCCTGGCACTGAAGCTGGAGGAGCACGGGTACGCCGGTCTCGCCGAGCGGCAACCAGCGGGAGCCGCAGCATGAACCTCTCCGCTGCGCTGCCGCTGGTGGATTCCCTGCTGGAGGGGCCGTTGCCGACCAGCGGGATCGCCTGGCTGGACGCTGTGCGTCAGGAGAACCTCCAGGCTTTCGCGGCCACCGGCCTGCCGGATGCACGCGTGGAAACGTGGAAATACACGGCGCTGCGTGCGCTTGGCCAACGTCGCTTTACCGCGCTGGACATGGCAGCGCCAGAAATCGCCGTGGATGCCGCCAGCATGGTGCTGCCGGGCGTTGACGGGGCGCGCCTGGTTTTCGTCAACGGGGTGTTTCGTGCGGAGCTGTCGGAGCTGGACGCGCTGCCCGAGGGGCTGACCCTGCAGCCATTGTCGCAGGCGCTCGCCGACGACGCGGAACCTTTGCGCTTCTCGCTGTCCCGACACTATCGCGAGCCCGGCGATGCGTTCGCACGTATCAATGCCGCGCATGCGCGCGACGGCGTCGTGTTGCGCGTCGCGGCAGGCGCGAAGATCGCGTGCCCGGTACATCTCGTGTTTGTCGCGGCCGCCGCCGGCGTCGATCTGGCGTGGCACGCCCGCAACGTGATCAAGCTGGGAAACGGCGCGGAATTGCACCTGGTGGAGCAGCATCTGGCCAGCGGGGAACCAGTCCACCTGGCCACCCTGGTCAGCGACATCGAGTTGAGCGAAGGCGCCCGCTTGCAGCACACCGTGCTGCAAAACGCGGCAAGCGGCACCAACCTGATCCGGCGCAGCAGCCTGCATCTGCAGGCCCAGGCCGAGGCCACCTTGCATGTGCTTGAGCTGGGCGGCGCCTTGGTGCGCCACGACCTCAGGGCCGAGCTGGTCGGTGACGGGGCGCAACTGCATACCCGTGGCGTGTTCATGCCACACGGACGTCAGCACATCGACACCCAGCTGGCGATCCGCCATCAGGCCCTTGACACCACCTCAGATTCGAACTGGCGTGGCGTGGCCAACGACCGTGCGCGCGGGGTATTCCGCGGCGCCATCGTGGTTGCGCCAGGTGCCGATGGCACCGACGCCAATCTCACCAACAAGAACCTGCTGCTGTCGAGCAGTGCCGAGATCGACACCAAGCCGGAGCTGGAGATCTACGCCGACGAAGTAAAGGCCGCCCACGGTGCCACCGTCGGCCAGCTCGACGAGAAAGCGCTGTTTTACCTGCGTTCGCGCGGCATCCCGCTGGTCGAAGCGCGTGCCCTGCTCACGGCGGCCTTCTGTCGCGCCGTGCTGGATGACCTCCCCAATGAATCGCTGCGAGATCACCTGGCTACCCTGCTGGTCGAACAGCTCCCGAGCGCCTGACTCACATCACCATGCCTGAAGCCAGCAGCACCCCCACCGTCTTCGATGTCCAGCGCATCCGCGCGGACTTCCCGCTGCTCGCCCGCAGCGTGCATGGCAAGCCGCTGGTGTACCTGGACAACGCCAACACCAGCCAGAAGCCGCTGGCGGTGATCGAGGCGATGAACACGTATTACCGCGAGCACAACGCGAACGTGTCGCGGGCCGTGCACCAGCTGGGCGAGGAAGCCACGGCGGCGTACGAAGGCACGCGTGACAAGCTGGCGCGCTTCATCAATGCGCCCTCACGCAACGAGCTGATCCTCACCTCCGGCACTACCCAGGCCACCAACCTGGTGGCCTACAGCTACGTGCTGCCGCGGCTGAAGCCCGGGGGCGCGGTCCTGACCTCGGTGATGGAACATCACGCCAACATCGTGCCGTGGCAATTGGTCACCGCGCGCAAGGGTGGGGTGGTGAAGGCGGCGCCGATCAGCGAGCGCGGCGAGCTGATCGTCGAGCAATACGTCGACATGCTGACACCGGAAGTGAAGCTGGCCTGCGTCACCCATGTGTCGAACGTGCTCGGCACGGTCAACCCCGTGCGCGAGATTGCGAAGGAGTGTCGCAAGCGCGGTATTCCGCTGCTGGTCGACGGTTCGCAGGCGGTGCCGCACCGGCCGGTGGACGTGCAGGCGCTGGGCTGCGATTTCTATGCGTTCACCGGTCACAAGATGCTTGCGCCGACCGGCACCGGCGCGCTGTGGGCGAAGCCCGAGCACCTGGAGGCGATGCCGCCGTTCTTTGGCGGCGGCGAGATGATCCGCGAAGTGCGCTTCAGTGGCACCACCTTTGCCGCGCCGCCGCACAAGTTCGAGGCCGGCACGCCGAACATTGCGGGTTTTGTCGGCATGGCTGCGGCGATTGACTACTACCAGTCGGTAGGATTCGAGGCGATCCATGCATGGGAGCAGAAGTTGCTGGCTTATGCCACCGAACGTCTGCGCGACGTTGCCGGCCTGCGGATCATCGGCGAAGCGGCCGAGAAGGAACCGGTCATCTCGTTCCTGATTGACGGTGCGCAGGCAACCGACCTGGCGACCCTGCTCGACCTCGAAGGCGTCGCCGTGCGCTCCGGCCACCATTGTGCACATCCGCTGATGCAGTTCTACGGCGTACCGGCCACGCTGCGTGCCTCGCTGGCGTTCTACAACACGCGCGAGGAAATCGACACCTTCATCGCGGCGCTGCTCAAGGCAAGACAGTTGCTGCGCTGACCCGGCACCAGTCTGCCGCAGGGTTCCTGCGGCCGGGGTCGGCGCACTATGCTGGCCGCAATCCCCATCGATCATCCCCATGCTTGCCACGTTTCCCTCGTTCATTCGCGTCCCGCTGGCGCTGCTGGCACTCACGCTGAACATCGTGCTGCACGTCACGCTGGTGTTCGTGTTCACCCTGTTCAAGCTGATGTTGCCGATCCCCGTCATCCGGCGTGCCTGCTCGCGCGTGCTGGTGTGGATCGCGGAAAGCTGGATCGGCGTCAACAATCGGTTGTTCGGACTGTTCACCCGCATCCGCTGGCAGCTCGAAGGGCTTGACGGCCTGCGCCGCGAAGGCAGTTATCTGGTGCTGTCCAATCACCAGAGCTGGGTGGACATCCCGGTGCTGCAGAAAATCTTCAACCGACGGATTCCGTTCCTGCGTTTCTTCCTCAAGCAGGAACTGATCTGGGTGCCGTTGCTGGGGCCGGCATGGTGGGCGCTGGATTTTCCATTCATGAAGCGCTATTCGCCGCAAACCCTGCTGCGTCACCCGGAACTGCAAGGCAAGGACCGCGAGGCCACCCGCCGCGCCTGCGAAAAATTCCGCCACATGCCGGTCTCGGTGATGAATTTCGCCGAAGGCACCCGCTTCACCCAGGCCAAGCACGATGCACAGACATCGCCCTATCGCTACCTGTTGCGGCCGAAAGGCGGTGGCGTGGCCTTCGTGCTTGATGCGATGGGCGACGCCTTGCACGCCATTCTCGACGTCACCATCGTCTACCCCGGAGGGCCGTGTACGCTGATGGATCTGATCGCCGGACGGGTGCGCGACATTCGTGTGCATGTACGCGAACGGCCGCTTGATGCTGGCTTGATCGGCAGTTACGACGACGATCCGGCATTCCGGGGACGAGTGAAGGCATGGATGCGCGAATTGTGGAGTGACAAGGATGCCGAGGCCGCCCGCCTGCGTCTGGAACCAGATGCCACTTCCGGAGCAGATTGACATGCGCATTCTGATGGTGGGGGCTGGTGCCACCGGCGGCTACTTCGGCGGACGCCTGCTGCAGCACGGGCGCGATGTCACTTTCCTGGTCCGCGACCGGCGCGCGCAACAACTGGCGCGGCATGGCTTGGTGATCCGCAGCGCTACCGGTGATGCAGAACTGGCTAGCCCGCGCACGGTGACGACAGACCTCCTGCGTGAACCGTTCGACCTGGTTGTGCTGACCTGCAAGGCGTATGGCCTGCAACAGGCGATGACCGACATCGCCCCGGCGGTGGGGTCGCATACCGCGATCCTGCCCTTGCTCAACGGCATGCGCCATCTGGACCTGATCGACGAAAGATTTGGCCCGCAGCATGTGCTGGGTGGCCAGTGCGCCATCTCCGTGACACTCGATGGGCAAGGCACCGTGCACCATCTCAACCGGGTGCACAGCCTTACCTTCGGCGAGCGCGACGGCAGCGCACCGGCACGGATGCAGCACGTCACTGACGCATTTGCGGAGGCGGGTTTTGACTCGCGCCCCAGCAGTGCGGTAGTGCAGGAGATGTGGGACAAGTGGACGTTCCTGGCGTCACTGGCCGGCATCACCTGCCTGATGCGCGGCGCCATTGGAACGATCGTGGCTTCCCCGGGCGGAGCCACCGCCGCGCTGGCCCTGCTCGAGGAGTGCCGCTCGGTGGCGGAATGTTTCGGCCACGCGCCCAATCAACGCGTGCTGGAGCGTGCCCGCGGCATGCTGACTGAACCGGGATCCCAACTGGCTGCGTCCATGTTGCGCGACTTGCAGGGCGGCCATCCCATCGAAGCCGATCACATCATTGGCGACATGCTGACCCGTGCCGGGCAGCATGAATTGCCTGCCTCGATGCTTGCGCTGGTTTACACGCATCTCAAGGTCTACGAAGCCGGCCTGCTTGCCCACAGGCCTGCCTGAAAAGCGTCATGTCGTGCGTGGGCTGCTGCAGATCATGGTGGGCGACGACGCGCGGCATTATCATGCGGCCGATGACCAACATGCTTTCATGTATCTCGTTTCGCCGGGCTGTGGCCGCCGATGTCCCTGCCATCGTTGCCCTGGTCGAATCGGCCTATCGGGGTGAATCCGGCCTGCGCGGCTGGACCACGGAATCACATTTGCTCGATGGCCAGCGCACCGATGCCGCGGACGTGGCAGCCTTGATCGCGCGGCCGGACAGCCGCATCCTGCTGGCCGAACGCGATGGTCAGCTCAAGGCGAGCTGCCACGTCGAACGACAAGGTTCGGCCGGATATTTCGGCATGTTCGCGGTCGACCCGGGCGAGCAAGGCAGTGGTCTGGGCAAGCAGGCGCTGGCCGAAGCCGAGCGTCTGGCCCGCGACGAATGGCAGTGCCGCGCGATGCGCATGACGGTGATCGTGCAGCGGGAGGAATTGATCGCCTGGTACGAACGCCGGGGTTACCGGCGCACCGGCGAGTACCAGCCGTTTCCCTATGGCAACGAGCGCTTCGGCATACCTCGTCGAGATGACCTGCGCTTCGAGGTGTTGCTCAAGGACTTCGCGGTGGTGACCGCATGAATGACTGGATCAGGGTAGGTACCCGCAGCGAATTCCTGCCCGGCGAATTCAAGGTGGTCTGGGACGGCGACACGCCGATCGCCGTATACAACATCGACGGCGCGTTATATGCCGTCGAGGACACTTGCACCCATGACGGCGGCGACCTGGCCGGCGGCGAAGTGTTTGGCTTCGAGGTGGAGTGCCCGCGGCACGGGGCGCGTTTTGATTTGCGCACGGGCGCGGTGACGAAACCCCCGGCGTATGAGCCAATCGCCAGTTTTCCGGTACGGGAGGAGGAGGGGGCGATCTGGACGCGGGATGATCGCTGAGAGTGGTGTTGTGCGTCGGCAGGTGGGCGGCCGTGGCGGAATCTCGCCGACGTCACTTGCATGGCCACGCTGACGCATCCTCGACGTTCCTGCGCCCTGACACGAAAGACTGTGACGGCACCGGGGTGGTGATCCCGCAGCCA
>JBDTEG010000210.1:0-18063 GCA_039922695.1 Rhodanobacter sp.
GGCATGCATGCGCTTGATGCGCACCGTACTGCCGCCGGCGTATGTAACCACCAAGGTCGAGCGTTCGTGTTTTTCCGACACGACCGGCACCGGGTCCTCGAGGTAGGCTGTCGCCAGCTCCTGCTGGTGGTAAGCGGCGAGTTCGCCATCCGGAACCAGGGTCAACGGCGGGCTGATCCCTTCGAAGGTGGTGAAGTGGCTGGGGCACGACGGACAGCTTGAGTGCATGCCAATCCATGGCAGTCGCTTGAGCCAGATGAAGTATTTGTTCTCATGTCTGACCCAGATCCGGTCATCACTGTTCTGCACCATGGTCGTCGCGCCATCGGTGTTCCAGACGCGCACGATCGCCGCCTGGCTGCAACTGGCTGTGGCGCATTCCTGCAGCACCAGATACTCATCGTCCGCCAGCCGTATCGGCTGGATGCTGAGAATGTCGTCCTTGACCAGCGGCTGGGCGGGGAACACCACGGACGGCATGCGCCGGTCGACCTTGAAATCGCCGGAAATCAGGTAGCCACCGTGCGCCGTGGTGTACGGCGCGGTCACCGTGATGCCGGGCAGGTCGGTCTGTGCGGACGCCGGCAGAACCGACAGGCACAAGCTCCCTCCGAGCACGGCGCAGACGGTCCATGTTTTGTTCATTCCGCCTCCGCTGGACCGGGCGCACCGGCGCTGCGCGGTCGTGGCCGGTGCAGCGCGTATCCCGCACAGGATACCCCCGGGTTGCGATCATGCCGTCCACAAGCTGGCGCGGCGACGGCCGTGCACCCGTCGTACTGGCCGGTGCGGTTCAGCCGGTGGCACTTGGCGCGGCGGCCGGATCCTGCGATGCGGCGACCTGCCACGCGCGCAAGCCGATCACCGCCAGCACGATAAAACCCGCATACAGCACCGAGGTGATCAGCAGGTGCTTGTAGATGTACTCGCCGACATAGATGACATCGACCGCGATCCACAACCACCACGCCGCGACATGCCGTCGTCCCTGCCACCACTGTGCGACTAGGCTGAAGGCAGTGAGCGTCGCATCCAGCCACGGCAAGGCCGCATCGGTCCAGCGGTGCATGGAGTAGCCGAGCACGAGTGCGGCGACGACACCGATCAACACATGGCCGACCGCCTGCCCGCGCGGCAGTGGCGCGACTTCCACGCGACCGTCTTCGCCCAGGTTCTGCAGCCAGCGGCGCCAGCCGTAGATGATCAAGCCGGCGAATGCGAGCTGCAGCAACGCGTCCGAATACAGCTTCGCATCGACGAAAATCCCGCTGTAGACCAGCACCGACAGCAGTCCGACCGGCCAGCACCACGGTCGTCGTCGGGTGGTGAGCCAGACTGCCCAGGCGCTGATCAAGGCGCCGACGAGTTCGATCCAGATCATCAGAACGAGTAATTCACGGAGAGACGGGCCAGTCGGGGCGCGCCGGGGAACAGGTAGCTGTCGCCGCCGGAGGTGCCCGTGTCGCGCCAGTAGAAATGGTTGAACACATTGTCCACCGACAGGTGCCAGGTCAGCGCGTGGCCATGCCACGGCGTCACATAGCGCAGTCCGGCATCGAACACATGGTAGGCCGGCACACGCACCTGGCCATCCGGCGTGGCGACATTGGGCGAGGCATAACGCCAGCCGCCAAGAACGCTCAGTTTCGGCGCAAACGTCAGGCGCCAGGTGGCGTACAGCGCGCTGCGAAAGCGCGGCACGTTGACCACCTGGTGGCCTTCGTACGACGGCGTGCCGGTATTGTCGGCCCGCGCCTGGATGAAGCTGGCGCTGGCGACCACGCTGAGGTTGTCGCCGAGCTTGCCGTACGCACCCAGTTCCAGCCCGGTGTGGATCTCTTCGCCGCGCTGTACGAAGGTGAAGCCCTCCGGCGTGCCGTCCGGCTGCGCGAACTGGTAGGGCTGGTGGATGCGATAGAGCGCGCCGGTGAGATCCAGCGCATCGCTGGTCTGGACCTTGATACCCGCCTCGACCTGCCGCGACAGCCGCGGGCCGAGCACGGTATCACCGTTGCTGGTCCAGTACGGTGCCTCGAGGCCTAGCGAAAGCCCTTCGCTGTAGCCCAGGTAGACCGTGCTCGGCGCATTCGGCTGCCACAGCACGGCGGCCTGCGGGAGCGCCTTGCTCAGGCGGGTGTCGCGCTCCAGCGCGCCGGTGGCATCGTAACTGCGTTCATGCAGGCGCACGAAGTTTTCGCCGGCGATCAACTGCCAGTGCTCGTTGAAGTGGATGCGATCCAGCGCGAACAGCGAATGCTGCCAGCTGGTCAACCGGCGCAGCGAAGGGCCGGGCTGGTCGGGCGAAGGCGGGAAATAGGGCGGATCGACCTGGTCGATATTGGCGGTGCCGACGTAGTCGTACACGTAAGCGCGCTGGTCGATGGTGCGGCGAAAGGCACTGGCACCGAGGCTCAGCTCATGAATCACGGCGCCGGTGGCGAGATGGCCTTCGAGCACGGCGCGGACCTCGTCGCTGACGCGGGTGTCGCCGGGACTGCGGAAATCGTAGACGTCGTAATCGCCGTTGGGCGCAAAAAACCAGCCGGGCGTGGCGCCGCTGGCGCAGTCCGGCGAATAGAAACAGCCGTATGCAAACGCCACGTTGTCGTCGATCACGCTGCGGCTGTGGCCGCCGGCCAGGCGCAGGCGCCAGTCGTCGTTCAACGCGTAATCGAAGCGCAGGCTGCTGTTGGAGGAGTCGATGCCGACCGGCTGCTGCCATGGTTCGAAGCCGAGCATGCGCGAGGGATCGGGATGCTTGGGGATGGCCGTACCACCGAGCAGCTGGTAACCGGATACCGAGCGCTGGCCGCTGGTCTGGTAGTCGCCGTCGAGCTCCAGCGTGGCCTTTTCGCTGATCTTCCAGTCGGCCGCCAGCGCCACCATGCTGCGCCGACCATCGGCGTGCTGCACATAGGAATGGATGTCTTCGTGGGCCGCATTCACGCGCACGCCGAAGGTCGGTGTGAGCCAGCCGCCGAGGTCGACGGCGCCATAGCGCGAGCCATGCGAGTCGGTGCCCAGGGTCACGCTGCGCACGTCCGCCGGGCGCTTGCTGATGTAGTTGACCACGCCGCCGGGCTCCATCACGCTGGCCTCGATCCCGGCCAGCCCCTTGAGGATCTCCACGCGCTCGCGGTCTTCCAGCGGGATCTTCTGCTCGCCGGTGATGTTGAGGTTGTTGCCGCGGAACCCGGTAGCCGGATCCAGCGGATAGCCGCGGATCGAAATGTCCTGGTAGTAGCCCACCGGCGCGTAGTTGTCGCCCAGCGAAGCATCCTCTCGCGCCAGTTCACTGAGCGTGCGGATCTGGCGATCATCGAGTTGCTGGCGCGTCACCACCGTGACCGCGGCCGGCGTGTCGTGCAGCGAAGCGTTGTCGTAGCTGTCGATTCCGCCGCTGGGCCGTTTGCCGGGGGCGCGTCCCTCGACATGCACGGGGCTGAGATCGGTGGCCTGCGGCACACTGCTGGCCTCGGCCAATCCGGAGCCATCGGGCATTGCGTCGGCGGCATATGCAGCGGGGGCCACGCCAAGCGCGGCGAGCAGGGCAAGAACAAGGGCGGAACGTGGCATCGTCGTCGTCTTCTGATTGCGGACGAAGCGACGGCAAGCCGGCGTGCTCCGGCGGCACGCATCGACTCAGCAAGCTCCCTACGCCGGTACAAACCGGGTCAGGTTCCAAGGGACTCTCTCAGCCCGGCTTCGCCGGGCACCCCCGCTTCAAGAACGCGTATTGAAGCACGAATCGAACGGCGAGGGATGCTCTGGTTCATTAAACGCTACCGGGCTTGAGGTCAGGCGCAGTCGCGAATGGTCTGCAGCATGGTTTGGCCCGCGCTCGTGGCGAACCAGTCGGCGTGCCCGCGCAGAAACGCGTCGTACGCAACGTCGGCGCTCGCTGTCGATTGCGTTATGGCGTGGAAGTACTCCACCTCCGACAGCGCGAAGTCCACGTGGACCAGCGGCAGCAGGTCAGCCAGCAGGCGGATGTCCTCGCTATCCAGCGAGCGTATCTCACGATAGCCTTCGATCAGCGCTCGGGCGATCTCGGGGTGGATTGCCTCCACACCGGTATCCAGCGCCAGCCAGGCGATCGCATTGCGCTCGATCGCGATCGCCAGGTCGAACAGCGCGCAGTTGGCGGCGGCCAGGCCGAAGTCCAGCACCGCGGTGATACGTGCGCTGTCACCGGCGTCGCTCCAGCACAAATTCGAGACGTGCCAATCGCCATGCGTCCACAGGCGCGATTCCCTGACCAGTCGCGGCTGGAGCGCGGCATGCCACGGAGCAAACAGTGCGGTGAGATCATTTTGCCAATCACGGCGATGAAGATAACTGGCCAGGCCCGGGCGTTGCGGCAATTGCGCGTGCAATGTGGCAATGGGGTCCACCGCCGCGATCAGTTCGCTGCGCGCCACCAGGATGTGGGTGTGGCGCTGCTCGGCGTCGTAATCCGTGCCTGCATCATGCAGCGTGGCGAGCATGCGGCCCGCGCTGTGTGCGTGTATCCGGTTTGCCAGTGGTTCCCACGAAACCGTCTCGCGGTAGAGGTCAATACCGGCGGCACGCTGGTGCACTTCGTAGATCCACTCTCCGAGTGCCACCGCGCTTTTGCCATTGGTATCGAGCATCACGTCCGGTACTGGCAGCCCACGGCTGCGCAAGTGCGCCATGAAGCGATGCTCCTCGACAAGCGTGGCCACCGTACGCACCACCCGGTGATGCCGCTTCACGAACAACTCTCCCGCCCGCGTTTCGACCAGGCAGGCAGCCGACAGCGGGCGCGGACTGTGCCATGCGATCCGCCGCGGCGGGCCCAGTTGCGGATAGCGCTGCAACAAGGACTCGAGTTCGGACGCCGTCAGTGCTGGCCAGTCCGGCGTGATTTCATCACCGGCCAGTCCGTGCACGAGATGATCGGGATTCATGGTGGGATGCGGGCAACCTTGCTGACGGGCCGGGCTGGATTATGGCCGATGGGCGCAACCCCTGCTTTCGGCGCGCGCGGCTATCGCGTCTAATGCACGATTGAACCCGAAACCTGCCGTCATCCCATGAGCGCATTGCTGTTGCTTTTCGTGTGCCTGATCCTCGGCGTGCTGGTGGCCCGTTTCGCCAGGCCGCCGGCGGGCATCGTGCAGGGCATCAACTGGTGGGTGCTGAACATCGCGCTGGCGGCGCTGGTGCTGGAGCTGATCCCGAAGCTGAAGCTCGATGCGCAACTGTGGTTTCCGGTCGTGGCAATGTGGCTCACGTTTGGCGGGGCGTGGTTGCTGTTCGGTCTGCTTGGCCCGCGTCTGGGCTGGTCGCGACAACGCACGGGCGCGTTGATCCTGGTGTGCGGTCTGGGCAATACCGCGTACATGGGTTACCCGTTGATACAGGCGCTGCATGGGAAGGCCGGCCTGACGGTAGCCGTGGTGGCCGATCAGCTTGGCGCGTTTCCGGTGCTGGTGTCGGCAGGCATCGTGGTCGCGTCGATCTATTCGGGGCGCACGCCACAGCCGCGCATCATGCTGCGCCGGATACTTTCCTTCCCGCCATTCCTGGCCCTGCTGCTTGGCGTCGTGGTCGGCCGCTTGGGCGGCTGGCCGGGCTGGATGGATGGCGTGCTCGCACCGATCGGTGCCACGCTGACTCCGCTGGCGTTGTTTTCGGTCGGCCTGCAGTTCAAGTTCCATCCCGGTCAGCGGCAACTCGGTGCCGCGTGCTGGGGGCTGGGCTGGAAGCTGTTGCTGGCGCCGTTGCTGTGCTGGCTGATGGGCACGGCAGCCGGTGTTGGGGGCCTGGTGCTCACCGTCGGTGTCCTGCAGGCGGCAATGGCGCCCATGGTGTCCGCCGCGATTCTGGCTGACGAGTACGATCTGGAGCCGACTCTGGCCAACACCGTTCTGGGTGCCGGCATCGTGCTGTCGCTGCTTACGATTCCGTTGGGCAATCTCCTGCTCGGCAGCGTCGTGCCATGATGGCGCTTGATTCCAAGCCGCGCTGCATCGAGACTTGGCGGGAAATTCCAGAGAGCAGGGGCTCGTGTCATGTCTGGGTTTGAGCTGATCCGCAAGTTCTTCGGAGGTGAACACGGCGAGCGCCGTGCGGCACCGCGCAGCGGCGTGCCCAGGGGAGCGCATATCCTGGTAGTGGATGATTCCCCGACCATCCGGGCTGTGCTTGGCAAGATGCTGAGCCAGGATAGTCACATCGTGCTCAAGGCCGGCGACGGCGAGACAGCGATCGAACTGGCCCGCACCAAACAGCCTGACCTGATTTTTCTGGATATCGTGATGCCCGGCTTGAACGGCTTTGCGGTGCTGCGTGCGTTGCGTCGCGACGCGCTGACTCACGGGATTCCGATCGTGATGATCAGCGGCAACCTGCAGGCGACCGAACAGTTCTACGTGCAGCGCTTTGGCGCGGACGATTTCATGAAGAAGCCATTTGGACGCGGTGAAGTGTTTGCACGCCTCCAGCATCTGACCCAGTCGGGTCGGCTGGTGGTGCGTCGACGGACGACTGCTCCGTTCCTGCCGGAGGAACGCGTACTCACGCCAGACGAGCACGCCGCGATTCCGGACATTGCCATGCCCGATCCGCAGGACATGCTGCCGCCCACCGGCGAGATATCCTGAGCCGTCGGTGCGAGGGCTCAAGACCGTGACCCTGGCCGGCGCCGAAGCTGTCGAAATCCGCGCTGACGTCTGGTTGTGGTCGGCGCGCTTTTTCAAGACCCGCAGCCTGGCCCGGCAGGCGATCGAGGCCGGGCGCGTGGAGGTCAATGACGCCGCGTGCAAGCCGGCCAGGCCCCTTCATGTGGGAGATCGACTGTGTATCGGACGTGGCCAGGAGCGTCTGGAAGTATTTGTATCGGGGCTTTCGCCACGTCGCGGTCCGGCCAGCGAAGCGCAGCAGCTCTATCGTGAATCGGATGCCAGCCAGTCAGCGCGGGAGGCCTGGCGCGAACAGCGTCGCTTGACCGGAGCGGCGATCGATCATCCAGCGAAGCGCCCGGACAAGCAAGCGCGACGGCAATTGCGCAAGATCAAAGACTTGCGTTGAAGACTTCGCGTTGAGCAGTACGTCGCATATTGCCGCGATCATCTGCGGGAGCATGCGTGCACACCCACGAGGTGCGCGTGTTGCGTGCCTCCCGCGACCCGGAGACCCTGCATGGACGGACTGGTACGCAAGAGCAACATCGGTTTCATCAAACGCCTGCTTGGCGGGCATGCGGCCCAGGCCCACCATGTACAGACCACACATGGCGCCCGCATGCTGGTAGTGGACGACTCGCCCACGATCTGCGCCGTGTTGGGCAAGATGCTGGGCCAGGACGGATACCACGTTCTGACGGCCACGGACGGTGCCGCCGCGATCGAGCTGGCGCGCAGCGCGCCGCCGACCTTGATCTTCCTCGACGTGGTGATGCCCGGCATGAACGGTTTCAGCGTGCTGCGCGCGTTGCGCCACGATCCGCTCACCCGCGAGATTCCGATCATCATGATCAGCGGCAACCAGCAGGCGACCGAGCAGTTCTACCTGCAGCGCTACGGCGCGGATGACTTCATGAAAAAGCCGTTCGACCGCGACGACGTATATCAGCGTGTCGGGCACCTGGTGGCCACCGGGCGACTCCCTGGACGCGACGCCGCGACGGCTGGCGCCACGTTGCGACCAGCGATGGCGGTCGAAGCGATTGATGGAATTCCCGATATCGGCATGCCGGACGCGGGTGAGGCGAACAGCAATGATGCACCGGTGGCATTGCATCGCGTGGCCTGAATCTCTCGCGCTGTCCAGCGCGCCACGGCGGTGGATGCGTCCCGGCTCCACGAGACGGCCCGATCCGGCGGGTCTTTGGCGAAAGCCACATCGACGGCGGTCCGCGTTGGTCCGCCGCAAGCACATGGCTGGCATGACGATCGTTACATCCCCGCCGCTGCCGCAGGACGCTGGCGCATCGCTTTGGCCCAGCGCGCCACGTGAACCAACCCCTCGTCAGGTCGGAATTTCACCATGCGCCCAAAATCCAACCCCGTGAACGCAACGATGTCGGCAATGGTCAACCGCTCGCCGGCGATGAACGCACTCTCGCCGAGCCGTCGGTCAAGCATGGACAAGGCGCGCAGCGCGCCAGCCAGATGGTTGGCAGCGACTTCGGGCACTTGCTGCTCCAGCGCGGCGAGCGCGGGGTGGCTGTGGCGCACGGTCAGCATCAGTGGCGTGGCGAGCAACATTTCTGCGCGCCGCATCCACATTTCAATGACGGCGGTCTCTTTCGCATCGCGGCCGAACAGGTTGGGCTCGGGGTAGAGGCTCTCCAGATAACGGCAAATGGCGATGGATTCGGTAATCGCGGTGCCGTCGTCCATCACCAGCACGGGCACGTGAGCGAGGCCGGCGCGACCGCGGTGCGCTGGCGTGCGGTGTTCGCCCTTCATGATGTCGACCGCCACGATCTCGATGTCGTCGATGCCCTTTTCCGCCATGCACCAACGTACACGGCGGGGATTGGGTGCGCGTTGACTGTCGAAAAGTTTCATGCCTGATCTCCGTGCGTCCCGGTGTCACCCTCCAGTTTGTCGCGTGTGCGGGTCTCGAAGTCACTGGCATCGTGGCGTTCGTGCAACTGGCTGGACGGCTCGCCGAAGGTGCGGTTGACCATGCGACCCCGCTTCGCCGCCGGACGCCCGGCGATGACGGCCGCCCAGCGCTGGACATGGGTGTAATCCTGCACCTGCAGAAATTCGCCGGCGTCGTACAGCACACCGCGCGCCAGCGCGCCATACCAGGGCCACACGGCAATATCGGCGATCGAATACTCGTCGCCAGCCAGATATGTGTGCTCGGACAGGTGGCGGTCGAGCACGTCCAGCTGGCGTTTTGCCTCCATCGAGAAGCGATCGATCGCATACTCGATCTTCATCGGCGCATAGGCATAAAAGTGGCCGAATCCGCCGCCCAGATAGGGTCCGCTGCCCACCTGCCAGAACAGCCAGCTCAGGCATTCGGTGCGTGCGGCATGCGCCGTCGGCAGCAACGCGCCAAATTTCTCCGCCAGATAAAGCAGGATCGCGCCGGACTCGAATACCCGTTGTGGCGGCTCGACGCTGCGGTCCAGCAGGGCGGGAATCTTCGAGTTCGGGTTGATGCCGACGAAACCGCTGCCGAACTGGTCGCCTTCGCTGATGTCGATCAGCCACGCATCGTATTCGGCGCCCGCATGTCCCAGTGCGAGCAGTTCCTCCAGCATGATCGTGACCTTGACGCCGTTGGGCGTGGCCATCGAATACAGTTGCAGTGGATGGCGTCCGACGGGCAGCACCTTGTCATGGGTTGCGCCGGCAACGGCACGGTTGATGCTGGCAAATTTTCCACCGTTTTCCTTGTTCGGTGTCCAGATTTTCGGCGGATCGTAGGTCGTTGAGTCGGTCATGGGGATCCTTGCATGGAGAGGGAACAGCACGAGGTGCCACACCACGGCATCGGCGCAACACCTGCAGATGCCAGCGCGCGTTACTCGCGCAGCAGGCCGCGCAAGCGGTACAGCGCGTCAAGCGCTTCGCGTGGAGTCATCGCGTCCGGATCGAGGTTTTCCAGGGCCCGCTCGGCTTTCGAAGGCTGTACCGCCGCGAACAGACCCAGTTGCGGTGACGATTCTGCGCTACGTGGGGGCGCGTTGCTGTGCTGGTGCATGCCGCACTCGAGTGCGGCGAGGGTACGCTTTGCATCGGCGATCACCGATTTCGGCAGGCCGGCCAGCGCGGCCACCTGCAGGCCGAAGCTGCGATTGGCGGGACCTTCTTTTACCGCGTGCATGAACACCAGTTGTTCGCCCCGCTGTTTGTCATGAATCTCGACCGCGTCCAGATGCACGTTGGCGATCGACGGGAACTCGCTGGCCAGTTCGGTCAGCTCGAAATAGTGGGTGGCGAACAGCGTGTACGCACGGCAATCGCGTGCCAGGTGCACCGCCGCCGCGCGGGCCAGCGACAGGCCATCGTAGGTGCTGGTGCCGCGCCCGACCTCGTCCATCAGCACTAGGCTCTGGGCGGTGGCGTTGTGCAGGATGTTCGCGGTCTCGCTCATTTCCACCATGAAGGTGGACTGGCCGCGCGACAGATCGTCGCCGGCGCCGATACGGGTGAAGATACGGTCGATTGGACCGATCACGGCGCGGCTGGCCGGCACGTAGCTGCCGATGTGCGCGAGCAGCACGATCAGCGCGTTCTGGCGCATGTAGGTGCTCTTGCCACCCATGTTGGGCCCGGTGATCACCAGCATGCGGCGCGCGTCTTCCAGGATCAGGTCGTTCGGTTCGAACGGCTCGTCCCGGACCTTTTCCACCACCGGATGCCGACCGCGTTCGATCGCGATACCCGGTTCGTCGGTGAGTTCGGGGGCATTCCAGTCCAGTGCTTCGGCGCGCTCCGCCAAGGTGGCGAGCACGTCCAGCGCGGCGATGGCACTGGCTGCCGCCTTCAGCGGTTCGAGCTTTTCCGTCAGCGCATCGAGGAGCAACTCGTACAGTGCGCGTTCGCGCATCAACGAGCGTTCCTTCGCCGACAGCACCTTGTCCTCGAACGTCTTCAGTTCCTCGGTGATGTAACGCTCGGTGCTCTTGGTGGTCTGCCGTCGTGTGTACTGCGTCGGTGCCTTGTCCGCCTGCGCCTTGCTGATCTCGATGTAATAACCGTGCACGCGGTTGTAGCCGACCTTGAGCGTGCTGATCCCGCTGGCAGCTTTCTCGCGTTCCTCCAGCTCGACCAGGTACTGGTCGGCGTGAGTGGACAGGCGTCGCAGCTCGTCCAGTTCCGCGTCGTAGCCGTCGGCGATCACGCCGCCGTCCCGCTGCAAGGCTGGCGGTTGCTCGACTACCGCGCGGGCGAGCAGGGCCGCAGTTTCCGCGTGGTCACCGATGCTTTCGACCAAGGCGTGCAGCAGCGGGCTGTCCAACGTCGCGATCCTCTCGCGCAATCTCGGCGCCTCACCCAAGCCATCGCGCAGGGTGGACAAGTCGCGTGGTCGCGCCGAGCGCAGCGCCACGCGGGCCAGGATGCGTTCCAGATCACCGATGCCGCGCAATTGCTCGCGCAGAGCGTCGTAGCAGCGAGTGTCGATCAGCAGGCCGATCGCCTGATGCCGGCGGCGCAGCACCGGACGCGAACGCAGCGGGCGAGTCAGCCAGCGACGCAGCAGTCGTGCGCCCATGGGTGTCACCGTTTCGTCCAGCACGCCAAGCAAGGTGTGCTCGGTGCGTCCGCTGGGATGACTGTCCAGTTCCAGGTTGCGGCGGGTGGCGGCATCCAGCGCAATCGTCTCGCTGGCACTTTCCACCGCCATGCCGGTGAGATGCGGGAGCGCGCTCTTCTGGGTCTCCTCGACGTAGCCGAGCAGGCAGCCGGCGGCGGCCACCGCCAGCGGCATGCCGTCCACACCAAAGCCGCCGAGGTCACGGGTGCCAAAGAAACGGTTGAGCTCGCGCGTTGCCGCATCGGCGTCGAAATGCCACGGCGGCCGCTTGCGCAAGCCGGGCAGGGCACTGACCAGCTGCGGCCAGGCCACGTCTTCGCCGACCAGGGTCTCGGCCGGCTGCAGTCGCGCGAGTTCAGCGGCCAGCGCCTCGGCGCTCGGCACTTCGCTGAGCAGGAAGCGGCCGCTGGACAAGTCCACCCAGGCCAGGCCGTAGCTTGCATCCGGGCCTGCGGCAATCGACAACAACAGGTTGTCGCGCCGGTCTTCCAGCAAGGCCGCGTCGGTCACTGTTCCAGGCGTGAGGATGCGCACGACCTTGCGCTCGACAATGCCCTTGGCCAGCGCCGGATCGCCGATCTGTTCGCAGATCGCCACCGATTCGCCCAGCCGCACCAGTCGCGCCAAATAGTTTTCCGCCGCGTGATAAGGCACGCCGGCCATCGGGATCGGCGCGCCGGCGCACTGCCCGCGCTGGGTCAGGGTAATGTCGAGCAAGCGCGCCGCCTTGCGCGCGTCGTCGTAGAACAGCTCGTAGAAGTCGCCCATGCGGAAGAACAACAGCACCCCAGGGTGCTCCGCCTTCGCGGAAAGGTACTGGCGCATGAACGGGGTATGCTTGGTGAGGTCGTCTTGGCTCATGCAATGCGGGTCTTGGCGTGGTCGCGCGAAATGATTGGAACGGTGCCTCTGCGCACGGCGCAACGTTCAGTTCAGATCCGGGAGTCTCGCATGGAGTCGTCGTCCGTTCCTACCGATGCCGAACTGCTGGCGCTGGCCAGCGAGCTTGCCGTCGAGGTGCAGCAGCGCCGCTTGATGCTGGTCACGGCGGAGTCCTGCACGGGTGGCTGGATCGCCAAGACGCTGACCGACCTGCCGGGCAGCTCGGCCTGGTTCGATGCCGGCGTGGTGACCTACAGCTACGAGGCAAAGGAGGCCCTGCTCGGGGTCAATCCGCGCACGCTGGAGCTGACTGGCGCGGTCAGCGAGGAAACCGTGCTTGAAATGGTTGCCGGAGCACTCGCGCGCTTCGGCGCCGGGCTGGCGGTGGCAGTCACGGGGATTGCCGGCCCCAGCGGCGGCACGTCCGACAAACCCGTTGGCACGGTGTGGATCGGCTGGAAGCGCCGCGGCGGTTACGCACACGCGCGAATGTTCCAGTTTCCGGGCGATCGCGAGGCGGTGCGCCGGCAAACCGTGGCGGCGGCGCTCGAAGGTTTGCGGAAAACCCTGACGGAATGATGTGTTGCAGGCTGCCAGACCGGCTTGACGCATGTGGGATACTGCAACATCAAGCCGCTGAACATCCGTGATCACGCTTACCCGACATGGTCGCCTGATCGCAGCCGGTGAGATTCGATCAGGGCATCATGCCTTTCATTCACAGCCCAACCGGAATACACACGATGGATGACAACAAGCGCAAGGCGCTCACTTCTGCCCTTGGCCAGATCGAAAAGCAGTTCGGCAAGGGCGCGATCATGCGCATGGGCGACCGTGTCAACGAGGCGATTGAAACCGTTTCCACCGGTTCGCTGGGACTGGATATCGCGCTCGGCGTCGGCGGCTTGCCGCGTGGCCGCGTGGTCGAGATCTACGGACCGGAGTCCTCCGGCAAGACCACCATGACCTTGCAGGCCATTGCCAGCTGCCAGCGCACGGGCGGCACCGCCGCCTTCATCGACGCCGAGCATGCGCTTGATCCGACCTATGCCGAAAAGCTCGGCGTCAAGGTGGATGACCTGCTGGTCTCGCAGCCGGATACCGGTGAGCAGGCGCTGGAAATCGCCGACATGCTGGTGCGCTCTGGCGCGGTCGACATGGTCGTGATCGACTCGGTCGCCGCGCTGACCCCGAAGGCGGAAATCGAGGGCGAGATGGGCGATTCCCACGTCGGCCTGCACGCGCGCCTGATGAGTCAGGCGCTGCGCAAACTCACCGCCAACATCAAGAAATCGGGCACCCTGGTGATCTTCATCAACCAGATTCGCATGAAGATCGGCGTGATGTTCGGCAGCCCGGAAACCACGACCGGCGGCAACGCCTTGAAGTTCTACGCCTCGGTGCGACTGGACATTCGCCGCATTGGCGCGGTGAAGCGGGGCGAGGAGATCATCGGTTCGGAAACGCGGGTCAAGGTGGTCAAGAACAAGGTGGCACCGCCGTTCCGCAAGTGCGAGTTCGAGATCCTCTACGGCGAAGGCACGTCGCGCGAAGGCGAGATCATCGAGCTGGGCGTGCTCGAGAACCTGATCGACAAGTCCGGCGCCTGGTACAGCTACAAGGGCGACCGTATTGGCCAGGGCAAGGAAAACGTGCGCCAGTTCCTGCGTGAGCATCCGGAGATGGCCAACGAGATCGACGCCGAGCTGCGCGCCCGGCTGCTGGTGCCGGTGGGCAAGCCCGCCGCGGCGGAAGCGGCAGCCATCGAAGAGGAAGTCTGATTCATGGCCGCGCCGTGCCTGCGCGTCTTGTTGGCAGGCGCCTCCGGCAATCTCCGCGGGGTTGTGGCGGGCGAACTGGGTCAGCGTCCCGAGATCATCAGCGCGGGTCGCTCGTCGGCCGAAGTGCGCACGGACTTGACCGGTGCGTACGGGCCGAACCTGCACGGCTTCGAACCGAAGCTGGAGGCACCGACCGCGCTCGCCTGCAGGCGCCGCGTGGAAGGAGCGCGGACCGGCCAGGTCTGCACGGTTCCTTGAACGGCCCAGTTTGTGCCGATGAAACGCCGCGATCGTTCCAACAAGGATGAAAAACCCGGGCGCAGTGCCTACGACAAGGCTCTGGGCTTGCTCGTGCGCCGGGAACACTCGCAGCGGGAATTGCAGGTCAAGCTGCGCCAGGGCGGTTTCGAGGCGGCGGAGGCTGCCGCCGCCATCGGACGTCTGGGCGAGCAGCATTATCAGGACGAGGAGCGCTTCGCCCAGGCGCTGGTGCGCACCCGCGTCTCACAAGGCTATGGTCCGCTGCGCCTTCGCGCCGAGCTGAAGAGTCACGCCATGCCCGATGCGATGATCCGCCAGGTCATCGACGCGGCCGAGATCGACGGGGACGAGGCGGCGGCAGCACTGCTGCGTCGACGCTACGGAAGCGCAGGCACGAAAGACCCGGCCGAGCGGGCCAAAAGGGGGCAGTTCCTCTTGCGTCGCGGCTTTTCCGCCGCCACAGTACGAAGTGTTACCCACGCCGAAGTGGACGCCGATGACCTCGATGCCTGATTCCCGATGGGCGACCTTGATCGACCCGCGTCGCCGCAGCGTGGCCCACGAACGCCAGCCCACTCGATACGCATGAAAACCTCAGAAATCCGCGCTGCCTTCCTCGACTTCTTCCGTGCCCGAGATCACACCATCGTGCGGTCCAGCTCGCTGGTGCCAGCCGACGACCCGACCCTGATGTTCACCAACTCGGGCATGGTGCAATTCAAGAATGTTTTCCTGGGCAGTGAAAAGCCCGGCTACTTGCGCGCCGCCGACGTGCAGCGCTGCCTGCGTGCCGGCGGCAAACACAACGACCTGGATGCGGTGGGTTATACCGCACGCCACCACACGTTCTTCGAGATGCTGGGGAACTGGTCGTTCGGCGACTACTTCAAGCGTGAGGCGATCGCGTGGGCCTGGGAAATGCTGACTCAGGTGTTCAAGCTGCCGCCGGACCGACTCACTGTCACGGTCTACCACACGGATGACGAGGCCTACGCGATCTGGCACGACGAGATCGGTGTGCCGGCCGAGCGCATCGTCCGCATCGGCGACAACAAGGGTGTGCCGTTCGCCTCGGACAATTTCTGGCAGATGGCCGACACGGGCCCCTGCGGCCCTTGCTCCGAGATCTTCTACGATCACGGCCCGCACATCGCCGGTGGGCCACCTGGGTCGCCCGAGGAAGATGGCGACCGTTTCATCGAGATCTGGAACCTGGTGTTCATGCAGTTCGACCGCGCGCCGGACGGCACGCTGAGTCCGCTGCCGGCGCCATGCGTGGATACCGGCATGGGTCTGGAGCGGCTCGCCACCATCCTGCAACACGTGCATTCGAACTATGAGATCGACCTGTTCGCGCACCTCATCCGCGTCGCTGGTGAGTTGACCAGCACCCGGGACCCGGGCAACAAGTCCCTGCGCGTGATCGCCGACCATATCCGCGCCTGTGCCTTCCTGATCGTCGATGGTGTGTTGCCCTCCAACGAAGGGCGCGGCTACGTGCTGCGACGGATCATCCGTCGCGCCCTGCGGCATGGCTGGATGCTGGGCGTGCGCGGGGATTTCTTCTGGAAAATGGTCGCTCCGCTGGTCGCCGAGATGGGCGAGGCGTATCCCGAGCTGGACGCCAGGCAAAGTTTCGTCGAGGACGCTCTGTGTACCGAGGAGCAGCGCTTCGGCGAAACCCTGGAACACGGCATGCGCCTTTTCGACGACGTCGCCGCCAAGATCGGTGCCGGCGAATCCGGCAAGACCATTCCAGGCACCGAGGCATTTCGCCTTTATGACACCTACGGTTTTCCGGTCGACCTCACCGCCGACATCGCGCGCGAACGTGGCCTCGAGGTGGACATGACCGGATTCGAACTGGCCATGACCGAGCAGCGCGAGCGCGCGCGCGCCGCGGGCCGCTTCGAAGCCAAAGGGCAAATGCCAGCCGAGTTGGCCAGTCAGCTCAAGCCCACCGCTTTCCTTGGCTACGACGCCTTGCTGGGTCGTGCATGCAAGGTGCTTGGCATGGTGCGGAGCGGCAAGCAGCTGGAGCAACTGGCTGATGGCGAGGAAGGCATCCTGATCCTGGATCGCACGCCTTTCTATGCAGAATCAGGCGGTCAGGTGGGCGACTCCGGCAACCTATCCAACGGCGCCGGTTGCTTCGATGTCGCCGATACCTTAAAGCTGGGCGGCGTGTTTTTCGGCCATGTCGGTACGTGGCATGGCGAGCGGTCATTGCGTCACGGCGACCTGCTCGATGCCGCGGTGGATGCCACGCGTCGCCAGGCCATCGTCCTCAATCATTCGGCCACCCACCTGCTGCATGCAGCACTGCGCAAGGTGCTGGGCGATCATGTCACGCAGAAAGGATCACTGGTGGCGCCAGAACGCCTGCGCTTCGACTTTTCGCATCTCAAGCCGGTCAGCCGCGAGGAACTGGACCGGGTCGAGGCGATGGTGAATGCCGAGGTGCGTCGCAACGCGGCCGCGGAAGTGCGCCAGATGAGCTACGACCAGGCGATCGAGTCCGGTGCAATGGCCCTGTTTGGCGAGAAATACGGTGATGAGGTGCGCGTGCTGAAGATGGGCGAGTTCTCCACTGAACTTTGTGGTGGCACCCATGTGGGCCGCACCGGCGACATCGGTTTGTTCAAAATCGTCAGCGAGTCCGGGGTGGCCTCAGGCGTGCGCCGCATCGAGGCGGTGACGGGCGACGGTGCACTGGCCTGGGTGGCCGATGAAGAACGTCGCCTCGACGAGTTGTCGCATCTGCTCTCCAGCAGCGGCGAGGACGTGGTCGCCAGGTTGCGTCAGTTGCTGGAACGCCAGAAAAAGCTGGAGCGCGAACTGGAGTCACTGCGTGCCAAGGCGGCGGGTTCCGCCACTGCCGACCTGGCGGGCTCCGCCACCGACGTTGGCGGCATCAAGGTAGTTGCCGCGCGCCTGGAAGGGTTTGACGTGAAATCCCTGCGTGACAGCGTTGACCAACTCAAACAGCAGCTGGGCGATTGCGTGGTGCTGCTGGCTGGTGCCACCGACGGTCGCGTGTCGTTGATCGCCGGCGTACACGGCAAGGCACTCGAGAAGGTCAAGGCCGGCGACGTAGTTGCCCATGTGGCTGTCCAGATCGGGGGCAAGGGCGGTGGTCGTGCGGACATGGCGCAAGGCGGTGGATCCGACGCGCCGAACCTGCCGGCAATTCTCACGGAGCTGACCCGCTGGGTTTCCAGCCGATGACGGCAAATCCAGTCAGGCCGGCGATCCATGGGCTTGCTGCATTGCGTCGATGATTCCCGACCAGTAGTATCCGCAGAGGTCGAATTTGCCCATAAGGCAGAGTCGCCAGGCAGGACCCGCCGGAGGTGTCTTGGCTGTGAGCCGGGAAGGCGGGTAGGGTCTTTGGCGCATGGAAACGTCGAGACGCGGATGGACGAACGCTCAGGGGTGAGGCCTCATCGATCCGCAAGCCTGTGACCAGCAGCTTTTTATGGAGTAGTAAACATGTTGATTCTGACCCGCCGGGTCGGTGAGACCCTGATGATCGGAGACGAGGTGACCGTCACCGTTCTTGGTGTAAAGGGCAATCAGGTGCGCATCGGCATCAACGCGCCGAAGACCGTGGCCGTCCATCGCGAAGAAATCTACCAGCGAATCAAGGGCGAAAGTGGCGGCGACGCGCCAAGCGAAGCCAGCGAGCCCTGATCGCAGCATGCAGGACTTTACGTTGACCACGCCGGTCAGTATCCTTGCCGGCTCCGCAGCAATGTGGAAAAACCCCGGAGAGATGCCCGAGTGGCCGAAGGGGCTCCCCTGCTAAGGGAGTATCGGGCTAAACACCTGATCGAGGGTTCGAATCCCTCTCTCTCCGCCAGATACGCAAAGCGCCCCGTCAGGGGCG
>JBDTEG010000211.1:0-8087 GCA_039922695.1 Rhodanobacter sp.
CACGAGGTCACTGCCGGCGGTGAGAGCGGCATGATCGCGCCCGATCCGGACGACCATGACATCGTCTACGGTGACAAGGTCGACAAGCTGGACGTGCGCACCAACCAGACCCGCAACGTCGACCCGACGCTGGCCTATCCGGCGGCGCATTACCGGGGCGCGTGGACACTGCCGCTGACCTTCTCCAAACGCGGTACCAAGACGCTGTACTTCGCCAACCAGCGGCTGTTCCGCACCACCGACGGCGGTGATCACTGGGCACCAGTCAGCCCCGACCTCACGCGCGAGGATGCCGGCACGCCGTCCAATCTCGATCCGGTCACCGCGGCAGACGACGATCATGTGAGCAAGCGGCGCGGGGTGATCTACTCGATCGCGCCCTCGCCGTTGAATGCGCAGGCGCTCTGGGTCGGCACCGATGACGGTCTCGTCTGGCGCACCGACGACAGCGGTGCGCACTGGCGCCAGGTGACACCGAAGGCGCTGACGCCGTGGTCGAAGATCGCCGGGATCGAGCTGTCGCCGTTCGATGCCAACGTGGCTTATCTCGCGGTCGATCGCCATCGCCTCGATGACGACACGCCGTACATCTACCGCACCACGGACGGCGGCAGCAGCTGGCAGAGCATCGACGGCGGCATTCCGCGCGACAGCTTCGTCAACGTGGTGCGGGCCGATCCGCAGCGGAAGGGCCTGCTCTACGCGGGCACCGAGCGCGGCATGGTTGTGTCGTTCGACGACGGCACGCAGTGGCAGTCGCTGCAGCAGAACCTGCCGATGACCTCGGTGCGTGACATCGCCATTCACGGCGACGATCTGGTACTGGCTACACACGGTCGCGGCTTCTGGATCATGGACGATGCCAGCGCGCTGCGGCAGGTCGCCGACGTGCATACCGATGCCACAATGCTGTTCAAGCCGGCGCAGGCGTACCGCGTGCGCCCGGTCGGCTTCACCGGCACGCCGCTGCCCAAGGATGAGCCCACCGCAGTCAACCCGCCCGACGGCGCGTTCATCGACTACGCCTTGCCGACGTCGGTGGAGGGCCCGGTGACGCTGGACGTGCTGAACGCCCAAGGCCACACCATTCGCAACTACAGCAGCGACGACAAGAAGCCGATGCTGGATCCAGCCAAGCTTCCCTTTGCACCCGAATGGGTGCCGCGACCGCTCCGCCTGCAGACTACCGCCGGCATGCATCGCTTCGTGTGGGATCTGCACTACGCCGCGCCGGCTGGCATCGAATCCGAGCGTGGCGCGGCGGAAGGCGTATGGGCACCGCCGGGGGCATACAGCGTGGTGCTGCACGTGGGTGGGAAGAGCTACCGGCAGCCGCTGCAATTGTTGCCCGACCCGCGGGTGAAGGTGTCGGTCGCCGCGATGCAACGTCAGTTCGTGCTGGCGCAGAAAGTCCAGGATGCCCAGGTGCGTGCCAAGGCCGCAACTGACGAGGCCGGCAAGTTGCTGAAGGCTCTGGATGCGCGACTTGGCGATGGCGATGGCAACGCCCATGCCGACATCGCGGCCCTGATCAGCAAGGCGCAGGACCTGTCCGGCGTGGTGCTGCATCCCGATCCGCGCAATACCGTCGGCAGCCCGGCGAAGAACACCGACAGTCTGCGCGCAACGTCGATGAACCTGGCCAGGCTTGAGCAGGCAGTGGATGGCGCCGATGCCGATCCGGGTGCCGATGCGCAATCGGCATGGGCCACGCTATCGCAGACGCTGGATGCCACGATCACCGCGTGGACACAGCTGAAGCAGACCGACCTGACCAGACTCAACAGCACGCTCAAGGCGAATGGCAAGAAGCCTGTCGCACTCTGATCTCGTCACGTCTTGCGAACTCAGGGTCAGCAGCATACGCGGCGCCAGCCTGTCATCAAGGCTTGGCGTCCGACACCAGATCCGGGCGTTTCTCTTGGTCGATTTCGTGGATGGATCACGCTTTGACCCGGTGAATCGGAGCATGCTGTGGCACGCAACTTGATCCACCAGCAGCGCACACGGGAGGACCTGATGATCGAGCTGGAAATCCAGGCCCTGTCCGAACGTCGAGAGGGCCTGCTGATCGAAGTCGGCCGCCTGGCGATCGCGAACGGTTTCACGCTGCAACGGCAGCGCCTGGTCCAGGAT
This sequence comes from Rhodanobacter sp., assembly GCA_039922695.1. GTDB lineage: Bacteria > Pseudomonadota > Gammaproteobacteria > Xanthomonadales > Rhodanobacteraceae > Rhodanobacter. The sequence goes on from JBDTEG010000211.1 coordinate 2,137, forward strand.
CCGCACGGTATCCTGCTGACGATCGTGGTGCACGGACCACCGCGCAAGAAGCGGGCGCTGGAGAACGCGTTGGCGGCCCACGAGCGGATCATAAGCTTCGAGATCGAGCCTTTTGCTGACGGCGAACAACGACCGCATTTCGCGGCCTCGCGCACACTTTCGACCTATGTGCCAGCACCCATGCCGGAACACGAACGTTTAGTGGCTCCCGTGGTAGCCGCTGCGCCGCAAGCCGTCGCTATGCCCCCCGCAACGACCGTGGCGTTCGACCAGATCGAACCGGCCAGACTCACCGGCGTATCGGCACCTGTCGCCCATACGGAACCAGGGCCAGAAGCCGTGTCCAGGTCGCTGCGCGAGTACGCGCCGGACTTCGAATTCATCCTGCCCGAGCCGACGCGGGCACCTCCTGCCACACCCGTGGTCGAGGCGCCATTTGTGGAGCTGGTCGCGCTCGAGCCCGACCAGGCGGCGATCGACAAAATGCTCTCTAAGCTGGACACCGAATACCCGCAGATCATGCCGCGGCTGCTCACGCTGGCCCGCTCGGTGGACGAGGGCGCACGCGAACCCTCCCTGCGCCTGGCGGGACAGCGCGTGGGCCGCTGGGTGTTTCAGCGCGATCCTGCGCAAGCCGGCAAGCTTGATCTGAACCATGCCATCGAGCAGATCGGGGTAACAACGCTGCGTGCGCTGGTCGACGTGGAACAGGATGGAAACCAGGTGCACATCCGCAACAGTCCGCTGTGCAGCGAAGACGGCCATTCCGGCTGCGCGTTCTTCAGCGGCTTCCTGGAGGCCGTATTGGGGCCGGCTCTTGCCTCCAGCGAGGTGACGATCTTCCCCGTGTGTTGCTGCAGTTACGGCGCAGACGACTGTGTGTTGGCGCTGTCGAATTGAACGGTTCGGGTTGGTGCCACCTTGGTCGCTGGTGATCCTTCCACGTCGGCAAGTCACGTCTGCCTGCAACAAACCACGGCAACCATCGAGCACGCCAACTCGCGCGAAGCGCACAATGGCTCGCAACTGCAAGAGAACCGCGCTCCCCCGGAGGGTAAGCAACCCATGGCCACGATCCTCGATATCCGCCGCGCCGAAATTGCCAACATGATCGAGCGACTGCGCGAACAACGCGCGCAGATCGACGAGAAGCTGGGCAAACTGCAGCAGGAGCTGGAATCGCTGAAGGATTTCGTGCCCGTAACGGACGAGGAGTAGCATCCGGCTCTTGCGCAAGACCGGGCCGCTGATTCAGCGTTCGTCAAATCACCCTCAGCTGCCACACCACCGTGTCCAGACTCGACATCACACGTCTTCCGTATCGTCGCATCCTCGCGCTCGTGCTGCTGTTCGTGCTGGCGCAAATGGCCTGCGCCCATCCCCCGGGCAGCGTGCAACTGCAGGACCTCACCTGGACCGAATTGCGTGATCGGATCCACGGCGGCAGCACGACCATCATCATTCCCATCGGCGGTACCGAGCAGAGTGGCCCCTATGTCGCTCTGGGCAAGCACAACGCGCGGGCGGCGTGGCTGTCACGGAAGATCGCCGAGGGCTTGGGCAATGCGCTGGTGGCCCCGGTCATCGCCTATGTGCCCGAAGGCAGCTACGCGCCGCCGAGCGGCCACATGCGCTTTCCTGGCACGATCACGGTGCCGGACGCGGCATTCGAGCAAGTTCTGGAATCGGCAGCGAACAGTTTCGCCGTACATGGCTTCCACAACATCGTGCTGCTGGGTGACCATGGTGGCTATCAAAAGGACCTGCAGCGGGTGGTCGCCCATCTGAACAAACAGTGGGCCGGCTCGGGCACGCGGGCGTTCGCGCCGCCGGAGTATTACGCGGCCAGCTCCGCCGGCTACAACAATATCCTGCGCCAGCATGGCTTCCGCGATGACGAGATCGGCACTCACGCGGCGCTGGCCGATACTTCCCTTCAGCTGGCAGTCGCACCGCAGATGGTCCGAGTGGATAAACTGCACGGCGCCGGCAAGCACGGCGCCGCCGACGGTGTCTATGGCGGTGACCCGCGACGGGCGACGGCAGCGCTGGGACAGCTGGGGGTCGACCTGATCGTCAGGCAGACCATCCAGGCGATCCGCAAGGACACCGCAGTACGCTGACACGCTGCCGAATTTCAACCGACATCCACCCGACTTTGCTTACAAGGACATTCGCCATCAACACCCATCTCATCCTCGCCTGGCGGCGTGCCACCTGCGCCGCGACCATCGCTTTTGGCGTCGTGGTCGGAGCCGCTGTGCATGCCGCGCCGACCGTGGTCACGGTCGCCGGAATGCCGCCGGTGGTGAATCCGTCGAACCTGTACGGCGAGTCCCGTGCCAACGATTTCAGCCCAGCGGTCAAGGGCGCACTGCAGCGCGTGTATGTACCCAACATCCGTTCGGACGACGTCTACGTGATCGATCCGCTTACGTTCAAGGTGCTCAACAGGTTCAAGGTCGGGCGCAGCCCGCAGCACATTGTCCCGTCCTGGGACCTGAAGACGCTGTGGGTGACCAACAATGCTGAAGGCCGCAGCGACGGCAGCCTCACCCCGATCGATCCGATGAGCGCCAAACCGGGAAAGGCGGTCGCGGTGGACGATCCGTACAACATGTACTTCACTCCCGACGGCAAGCAGGCGATCGTGGTGGCGGAGGCGCACGCGCGGCTGGATTTCCGCGATGCGCACTCGATGGTGCTGAAGAGTCGACTTGAGGTGCCGGGTTGCAAGGGCATCAACCACGCCGATTTCTCGATCGACGGGCGCTACGCGATCTTCACCTGCGAGTTCGGCGGCAGGCTGGCCAAGATCGACATGGTCCACCACAAGGTGCTGGGCTACCTGCAGGTGGACAAGAAGGCCGGCATGCCACAGGACGTGCGCGTGTCACCTGACGGCAAGGTGTTCTATGTGGCCGACATGATGGCTGACGGCGTGTTCCTGGTAGACGGCGACAGCTTCACCAAGATCGGGTTCATCCACACCGGTGTCGGCACCCACGGCCTGTATCCGAGCCGCGACGGCACCCGGCTGTACGTCACCAATCGTGGCTCACACAAGATCCATGGGGCGCGGCGTGGCAAGGGAAGCGTCTCGGTGATCGACTACGCCACGCGCAAGGTGGTGGCCAACTGGCCGATCCCCGGCGGGGGGAGTCCGGACATGGGCAATGTCAGCGCCGACGGCAGCATGTTGTGGGTGTCGGGGCGCTTCGATGACGTGGTCTATGCGATCAACACCACGACCGGCAAGGTGCGCAGCATCAAGGTGGGCATGGAGCCGCACGGCCTGACCGTATGGCCGCAACCCGGCCGCTACTCGCTGGGCCACACCGGCATCATGCGCTGAGCCAGGTGGTCCTTGCGGGGCGCGCGTTGCCGGCGCGCCTTGCGGCCGCCCCGCCTATGCAGAGGGAGTACTCAGTCGACCGGCGTGTGCCGGTACTGGCTGACGGCCGCAGGTTGCACCGCGCCAGCCTGGTTCGACCACGACTGGCGGATGTAGTTGACCAGCGCGGCGATATCATCATCATTCAATTGCTGCGCGAACGATGGCATCGAGTATGGCGTCGGGTTGCCGGCCGTGGCCGGCGCGAAGCCGCCAAGCAGCACGCTGCGAATCGCGTTGATCCCGGTCGGTTCGGTGACCGACGTGTTGCCATCGAGTGGCGGATAGATGCCCGCCACGCCATGGCCGTCCATGCCGTGGCAGTCGGCGCAGTTCTTCGCGTAAAGCTTGCCGCCGTGGTCGGTGTTGGCGGCACGCTTGAACGGCGCAGCCGAGGAAGACGCCCGTGGCGGCAACGATTGCAGATAGATGGCTACGGACTGCAGGTCGGCATCGGTCATGTGCTGGGTGCTCAGCCGCACCACGTCGGCCATCGGCCCGAAGGCGCTGCCCTTGGCGGACTGTCCGGTTTTCAGCAGATCGACGATGTCCTGTGCACGCCAGCCGGCAAGACCACCACCTTCCTGCGTGCTGAGGTCGGGCGCGTACCAGGCCAACTGCGGGATCTGGCCACCGGTGAGATACTGGTTTTTCCTGATGCCGCCCAGCGAATCACGCGCGGCATGGCACTCGTTGCAATGGCCCAGCCCCTGCACCAGGTACGCCCCGCGGTTCCACGTTTCGGACTTCGCGGGATCTGGCTTGAAGACTCCCGGCTTGAAATACAGCGCGCGCCACGCCACCAGGCTGCTGCGCATGCTGTACGGGAAGTCAAGTCCCGTGGGGAGATCCGCCTGGTTCACCGGCGGCAACGACTTCAGGTAGGCAAAGATGGCCAGCGCGTCACCGCGGGTGACCTTGGTGAACGAGGTGTAGGAGAACACCGGATACAGCAGTTCTCCCTGGCGGCCCTTGCCATCGTGCAACGCACGCCAGAAATCGTCGAAGTTCCACTGGCCGATGCCGGTGCCGGGATCAGGCGTGATGTTCGGTGCCGGCACGGCGCCGAACGGCGTGGGTAGCGAGCGTCCGCCAGCGTACAGCTGGCCACCGCGCGCGGTGTGACAAGCGGCACAGTCGCCGACCGTGGCAAGGTACGCGCCACGCTCGATCAAGGCCGCGTCGTTCAGCGCGGCGGCATCAGCGTCGTGCTGCCCGGGCGATGCCGGCAACGGCCCTGCAGATCGCAACGCCAGCCACACCGCCACGACAACTGCCAGCATGACCAGCACCCACCACCAGCGACGCAAGAAGTTCATAGCGTCGCCCCGCTGCTGCCCATCACGCACCAGCCGGGCAGCGGCTCGGTCCGTGCGCTTGCGGGTTGCGGATGCATGTCGGCCGGCGGTGTCTGGCTGGCCAGCCACGCGGACACCGCGTTGATGTCCGATTCGCGCATGCGATTGGCCACTACGCCCATGCAGTACGGCCCATCGGCGGCACGGGTATGCGTGCGCCATGAGACCAGTTGCTGGCTGATGTAGCCATACGACAGCCCCAACACACCAGGCATCATCGGCTCGAAGCCAGTGAGCCTGGCGCCGTGGCAGCTGTCGCACGAGGGCACGGCGCGACTGGGGTCGCCATGCAGTACCAGTTGCTCGCCGCGGCGCATGGTTTCCTCCGACACTGCCGGCACCGGCAATTTGCGGTAGGGCACGTCCTGCTTCGCGAAGTACTTGGCGATCTGGCGCAGGTAGGCCGGGCTGAGCTGGCGCACCACGTATTCCATCGACGCATGCTGGCGCTGGCCGCTCTGGAAATACTCCAGCTGCTGCAACAGATAGCCCGCCGGCTTGCCAGCCAGGCGTGGGCCGCTGATGCTGTCGGAAGAACCCTCGCCTTGCGCTCCGTGACAACTGGTGCAGGCGATCACGCGCTGCTGCAGGCTATCAGGTACCGGCGGTGCCGCGGCGCTCTGCGGCGTGGCGGCCAAGGTCGCGGTGCACAGGCAGAACGCAAGCAGCACGGCGGCCGCGCGGGGAAGGCTGCGCCGTGGTGCGGAAGTGGTCATTCGCCGATTGTAAGCCCGTGCGCCGACCCGGATCACCGCGACGCGACAACCTGCCGCGGGTCGACGCCAACCAACTCCGCTACGCCGGCGACCAAAAAAAGTTGCAGATGAATCTGTTGACTGCATCGCAACAATCCCCGTAAGGTCGCAACCATGTCGCCACTTTCCGCGCCAGCTCGCATGTACCTCGCACCGGTTTGCCCCGGTGGCATGCGCTTGTGCAATGGCGTCATCGTCACTATCACCACGATTACCACCGGTACCACAGGTCCCGGGCGGAGTGTCGTGCGTAGGTAGGTTTTCACACGCAACGGCCCGCCCTCGACGAGGCGGGCCGGCCCACACCGACACGCCACCGAGAACGGGCCTCCACCGGAGAGGCTGTCGTGATCACCTGTGCACCCGAGCAAGTCCAGCGTTTCCCATTGCCACCGCGGTCGATGCATGTTGCCTGTACCACCCGGCGACGCGTGCTGGCGGTGG
>JBDTEG010000212.1:0-9084 GCA_039922695.1 Rhodanobacter sp.
CGTCACCGCGATCACTGACAGCGGCGCGCCCACCGGTGACAAGCACGTGCTGCTGTGGAACCCGCCGGTGGTGAATCCGGACCTCGGACTGCGCGCCTCGGCGCGTTCGCAGACCAACCGCATCGCGCGGCTGGCAATCAAGTCGGGCATGAAGACCCTGGTGTTCGCACAGTCACGCAGCATGGTCGAGGTGCTCACCAAGTACCTCAAGGACGTATTCGATCACGACCCACGCAAACCCCCGCGCATCCGCGCCTACCGCGGCGGCTACCTGCCGAAGGAGCGCCGTGCTGCGGAACGCGCGATGCGCGAAGGCAGCATCGACGGCATCGTCAGCACCTCGGCGCTGGAGCTGGGTGTGGATATCGGCAGCCTCGACGTGGTGGTGCTGAACGGCTACCCCGGTTCGGTGGCGGCCACCTGGCAGCGCTTTGGTCGCGCCGGCCGACGCCAACAATCGGCGCTGGGCGTACTGGTGGCCAGCTCTGACCCGCTGGATCAATACCTCGTACGCCATCCGGAATTCTTCCAGGGCGCCACGCCGGAGCACGCGCGCATCCAGCCCGATCAACCCTTGATCCTGCTCGACCACATCCGCTGCGCCGCCTTCGAGCTGCCCTTCGTCGGCGACGAAATGTTCGGCACCGAAGTCGCCACACCGTGGCTGGACCTGCTGGGCGAGGAAGGCGTGCTGCATCGCGAGGGCGAGCGCTGGGAGTGGATCGCCGACAGCTACCCTGCGATCGCGGTGTCGCTGCGCTCGGTGGCCGACGGCAACTTCGTGGTGGTCGATCGCACCGACGGTCGCCAGACCATCATCGCCGAAGTCGATTATTCAGCCGCCGCGGTCACGTTGTACGAAGGCGCGATCCACATGATCCAGTCCCTCCCCTACCAGGTGGAGAAGCTGGACTGGGAAGGCCGCAAGGCCTATGTCACGCGCACCCACGTCGACTACTACACCGATGCGATCGATTACACCAAGCTCAAGGTGCTGGACTGTTTCGACAGTTCACACGCCGGCTGCGGCCATGCCCATCACGGCGAGGTGCATGTGGTGCGTCGCGTGCCCGGCTACAAGAAGATCCGCTTCTACTCGCACGAGAACATCGGCTACGGCCCGGTCAACCTGCCCGACCAGGAACTGCATACCACCGCCGTGTGGTGGCAGTTGCCGCAGATGGTGCTGGAGGCGGCCTTCGAACAACGCCAGCAGGCGCTGGACGGCTTTCTCGGCGCAGCCTGTGCACTGCACATCGTGGCCACGGTGGCGGTGATGGCCGAGGCACGCGATTTGCAGAAAGCCGTGGGGAGTGGCGATGGGGCCTGGTTTGCAAGCGCCGACAACAGCGGACGTGGACAGTTGCGCGGCAACGACGGTCAGCCCACCGCGCTGGCGCCGGATGCCCCATTCACGCCCACCGTTTATCTGTACGACGCCTTCCCCGGTGGCATTGGCCACAGTGAGCCACTGTTCCAGCGCCGCGAGGACCTGCTCGCTCAATCGGTCACCCTGATCGAACGCTGCGACTGTCGGGCCGGATGCCCTGCCTGCGTGGGCCCGGTACTGGCCGCGGACGAGCAGACCGCCGACGATCCGGCCGCCACGACACCGAAGGTGCTGGCATTGCGCGTGCTCGCGCTGCTGGCGCCCCTGTGAGTACGCTCGCGGCCCGGATGCGAAAGCTGCGCACCGAGGCGGGTCAAGCTTCGCTCGTCGCACCGGACGAATATGCGAACCCCGGGAAAGTGGCGTTCTTGTCGCCTGCCGCAGCCCCACGTCTTCATTCCGCCGCAAGCACTGTCGCCACGCGTGAGCGAGCAATCTCGCCCGAGTTACGTCGCCTGCTGCAACGCCACGCGCAGCTGAAGCGCGGTCCGGACACGCTCTCGTCCAGCGATCGCGACGTGCCGGGCATCGAGATTGCACCGGGATTGCGCTACACCGAAGAACTTGCCGACTGGCTTGACCCGCCGGCCATGGTCGACGCCAGCTTTGCGCGGATGGAGCCGGTCCCTCACTCCCGACTGCTGCACTTCGACACCGAGACCACTGGTCTGGCCGGCGGCACCGGCACCCGCGCCTTCATGATCGGCGCGGCCGACTGGATCGATGGCCGTTTCCGCATCCGCCAGCTCACCATCACCACGATGGCGGCCGAAACCGCCATGCTGCGCACGTTCGCCCAGTGGCTGCGCGAGGACACTGTACTCGTCAGCTATAACGGCAAATGCTATGACGCCCCGTTGCTCGCCACGCGCTACCGCCTCGCGCGCCTGGCCAACCCTGTCACCGGCCTCGGTCACCTGGACCTGCTGCACCCGGTACGCCGGCACTGGAAACACCAATGGCCAGACTGCCGCCTCGCCACCGCGGAGCGTCAGTTGCTCGGTGTGGTTCGCGAGGACGATCTGCCCGGTGCCGAAGCTCCTGCCGCGTGGCTTGCCTACCTGCGCGGCGGTTCGGCCAGGAACCTGCGGCGGGTGGCCGCGCACAACGCGCAGGATCTGAAGAGCCTGGCGGGCGTTCTGCTGACGATGGCGGCATTGCCACGTTGACATGCCGGAATGTGCTGCACCCTTTCCCCGTCGCCACTACAATCTTCCGGTTCGCGAACGGATTTGCTGAAAACAGGGGAACAAGATGAAGTATTTGATTGCAGCCAGCTTGCTGCTGGGACTCGCCGCGTGCACCGCCGTAAAAGTGAAACCAGTCGACGCCAGTACGGCGATGAAACGCGTGTGCATCCACACCAATCCCGCCGTGAGCGTCGGTGATTTCGTCATGGTGATGCAGGAAGGATTCCAGCGCCACGGTATTGCTGCGGAGGTGTATGACGGAAACCCGCCAGCATCGTGCAACTATGTAGTTGACTACACCGCACTGCGATCATGGGACTTCAAACCATACCTGTCTCACGCCGAAATCCGCATCACCGAACACGGGCGGCTGGTGGCGTCAGCTACGTATCACCTCAATGGCAAAGGTGGCTTCGACATGGGCAAGTGGCGAGGCACGAAGGCGAAGATGGCGCCCGTCATGGATGAGCTGCTGGCCGAATTTCACCCGTAACGACAGAGCGGCCTGACAGCACCGGTTCGAGCAGTGTGTATGTTCTTCACGCTTGTCGAGCGGATTTTTTCGGAGGATGCACGCGATGGCAACTGACAGGATCTTTGTCGATTACGTGATCGAGCAGGCTGACCTGGGTGATGCGCTTGCCTGCAGAAAGATGTTTGGCGAATACGCGCTCTATCACGCAGGCAAGGTGGTTGCCTTTGCCTGTGACAACAGCCTCTTCATCAAGCCGAGTTCGGCGTCGCAGGCGCTGGCCCCCGAACTGCCGCAGGGCGCGCCCTATCCGGGCGCCAAGGACTATCTGGTAGCCGATGAGCTGCTCGATGATACGGAAGCGTTGCGCGAGTTGCTGCTGGCCACGTCGGCGGCGCTGCCGCTGCCAACGGCGAAGAAGCGGCGGCGCTCGTCCGATCGGTAGGAGCCGCCAGCAGATCAGTCAGCCAAACCGCTGGATCGGGCGGCGCTTGAACACATGCCCGCTTGCGCTGCTCACGCGTGCTATTTCGGGCTGACCGGATTGGCCGCAGGCCACGAACTGTCTCCCAGTCGCGTCAGTTCCATGTTGAAAAACTTCACCGGCGCCTGACCCGGCACGACGCGCTCACCGGTTTCGTTGAATTGACCGTTCTTGATCACGGCGGTATAGCGCATCGTGGCCTGGCCGGCAGGTATTTCCCAGCGATAACCGTCGACGGTGGGCACAAACTTGAAATCGCCGGCGCGGCCTTGCGCGTAGGAATGCATGGTGTAGGCGTGGCTGGCCGGGTCGTAGCTGATCACGGCGAAGGCATTGAACACGGTGTGACCTTGCGCATCGTAACTGCGACCTTCGATCACGCGGACCGATCCATCCAGCATTGGCCCGATGCGTTCGGTCTGGGTGAAGTCGTGCACGGTGCCGTCCGGCATGGTCATCGACGCCGAGCCCCGCCACTGCCCATCGAGCATGGCCGTCTTCAGCATTCCTGTTTTCTGGGCCGCGATGAGCGTTTGCGGATCGGGAGGTTGTCCGCCGGCAGACGCGGTTGCGCCCCACGAGGCAAGCGCAAGCACGCAGGGAATGAGCCAACGCAGCTTCTTCATGACGGTTCTCCTGCAGGTTTGGAAAGAATCACTCGGCTCCCTGGATCACCAATTGCAGGGCGCGCAGATGGAGGTTCAACGTGCGGTGACCCCCCTTGGTCAAGGCATACCACGTCACCGGCTTGCGCTCGACAAAGTCCCGGCGCAATGCCACGCAGTCGGCATCCTCCAGCTTGCGCAGATGAGCACCCAGGTTGCCGTCGGTCAATCCGAGCTGTTCTTTCAGCCGGGCAAAGCTGATCTCGCCATGGCGCGCCAGCAGCACGCCGATGGCCAGCCGGACGCGGTGGTCGAATACCGTGGCCAGCTGATCAAGCGCGTTCATCAGTCGGGTCCCGGGATTCGCCACGGGTGGCGGCCCAACCGGCCCAGGCCAGCGAGAGCGCAATTGTCACGCCCGTGATCGTCCACACGTACGGCGGCTGGAAAATGACCATCACGACATACGCCGCCAGCATCAGCAGACCGCTCCACAACAGCGGTCGCTCAAGGTGGACGCCAGCCAGCGCGTAAACCACGCCGCCGACGAGCAGGAATGACGAGGTACCGTGAACGATGCCCACCTGTCCCACGATCACGGGCAGCCCGGCCAGCAGGAATCCGAAACCGCCGATCATCCAGTGCCAGCCGTAGCGCCGCCCCATCGCCTTGTCGTTGAATCCCGCCTTGCGTCCTGCCCGCTCTCCCAGCCACCAGCTCGCCAGGCCGCCGACAATGCCGGTCACGAACCAATAAGGTCCGGCGGCGACTGGCGCGAAATCCGGCAGCGAGAAACCGACCAGCACGATGGCGGCCCACAAGAAGTAGATCGCGGGTACACCACTGCGGTATTCCTGCCGGCGCACGGTGCTGGCCACATAGTTCAAATCATCGCGAATGCTTTCGTCAGCAACCATGACACTCTCCGTCGGGTGATGAAGTGCAAAGTACTCTGCATTGCAGAGTTGTCAAGTGCCGGGCGGATGTGATGAGCGCAGTGGATTGTCTTCAGGTGTTCATCTCAAGGTTCTCGTGGCCGGGCCCGCGCCGCGCCGCTGGTCATCCGTCAGTCAGGCGTCGGCTGCCGCCATCCCTGTTTCCTGTCGGCGCAGCTCGCTACGCCACCGTGACATCGATGCAGCTGTCAGCGCACATTTCCGCTCCGACTCCCCTGCTTGGGTGGCTAGTAGCCGGCCGCGACGCTACCAAGCAGCGCCGCAGTCTCCTGTGCCAGTTGCCGCACGCAGGTTTCCATCTCGCCGCGCCGGGTGCGGAAACTGAGTACGCATACACGCCCGAGGTAGCGCTCGCCGACGGTGGCGCCGGTCAGCATGATCTGGCCGCGACCGGTGATGCGCTCCATCAACGTGCGGGTGGCCTGGTTCTGTGTCGCGAGCGTGTCCGCGCCAGGTCCTTCGAGATGGAACGCGAACAGCGACAGCTGCGGCATCGCATCCATCACGACGCCGGGAATGCGTGCTACCTGTTCGGCGGCCCAGACGGCAAGCTCGCGCTTCTCCGCGAGGGCTGCGCGATAACGCGCGGCGCCGAAGAACTTCAGGGTGAGCCAGATACGCAGGCCGGGAAAACCGCGCGACAGGTCCGGCCCGTATTGCGCCGGGTCATAGAACTCGCTCTGGTTGTCCGGCAGGTAGCCGGCGGTCGACGAATGCAGCGCGCGCAGTGCCTCGCCATCGCGAACCAGCAACGCGCCGGTGCCGTAGGGCATGAACAGCCCCTTGTGCGGGTCGAGCGTCAGTGAGTCGGCACGCGGCAGGCCCGCCAGCAGCTCGCGCAGCTCGGGCACCATGTGGAAGAAGCCGCCGTAGGCACCGTCGACGTGATGCCACAGACTTTCGCGTGCGGCCAGATCGGCCACATGGTCGAGCGGATCGACGGCGCCGGTGTTGGTGGTACCGGCGTTGGAGAACACCATGAATGGTTTGAGCCCGGCGGCGCGATCGGTAGCGATGGCGCGTTCGAGCGCGTCCACGCGCAGGCGGAAGTCGGCGTCCACGTCGATGATCCGCACGCGGTCGTGCGCGATTCCCGCAAGCTTCGCGGCCTTGGCGATGCAGTGGTGCGATTGCGAGGACACGTACAGGGTACCTGCACGGATGTCGGTACCCAGCAGCTTTTCGCGCGCGCAGGCGATCGCGTTGAAGATCGCCATCGATCCACCGGTGGTGAACAGGCCGCGGGCGCCAGGCGGAAACTGCATCCACTCGCGCAGCCAGTCGAGCGCATTGGCCTCCAACTGCACCAGCGCCGGCGCAGCCTGCCAGATGCCGGTGTAGCGGTTTGCGGTACTGGCGATGAAGTCCGCCAACGCCGCCGGATAGATGCCACCGCCCGGGATGTAGGCCAGGTAGCCTGGTGCCGGGGTGCCGAACGAGCGCGGAATCCATTCGTCGAACAGCGGATCAAGCAGAGTCTCCAGTGCGGCACCTTGCTCGGGTACGCCTTCGCGCATCGATCGGCACAGCGTCTCGATGTCGGTGAAATCGCCGCAGATGGGCTGCTCTCGCAGTGCGGCCAGGTGTCCCACGGCACGCGCAAGCACGGCCTCGCCCATCGACTGCATCGCGGCTGCGGACAGCTCCAGGTTTGCCGGATCATCTTCTGCGTGTTCATTCATGCCTTCGTGCCCCACGATTGCTCATTGCATTCGCCGTCCCGTTCAAGCGCAGTCAAGTACGCGCGCCGGTCTCAGGCAGTCCACGCGGATGGTCTGCTTCATTGAGCAAGCCGCCCAGCGCAGCACCCAGCGCCAAGTCGTCAAGCACGCCAAAGTGCTGCTCGCGCAAGCGACCCTGCGCGTCGACCAGGATCAGCGTCGGCGTGCCGTGCATGGCATAGGCCTGCATGGTCAATGGCAGGGGATCGTCCCTGGCGTGCTCGTCCACGCCCACGGGGAAGGTGTAGCGGTACTCGTGCAGGAACGCCTCGAGCGCGCCGGGCCCTTGCGCCTCATGGTGTTCGAACACCGTATGCAAGCCGATCACCGCCAGGCGGTCGGCGGGAAACATGTGCTGCACACGCTGCATCTGCGGCAATGCCTGCATGGCACAACCCGGGCACAACATCTGGAACGCATGTGCGACCACGACCCGCCCGCGCAGCTCGGCCAGGGTCAGCGGTGCGCTGTTGAACCACCGCGACACGCGCCACGGTGGGGCGGAATGCTCGATGACCACAACTTGTCTCCGGCGAAATGACCGTGCCAGTCTGTGCGTTCCGCAGATGAAGCACAAACCGCGGGGACGAGACGACCAGCCTCAGGCAGCAGCGATGACTACAGGTTCTGGCTGGAGCTGCACGTCAAACTTCTCGCGCACGCCCAGCATCACCTTTTGTGCCAACGCCCATAGCTGGGGTCCGCTGGCTTCGCCGTGATTGACCAGTACCAACGCATGACGATTTGAAATCCCGGCATCGCCCTCGCGCATGCCCTTGAATCCAGCCGCCTCGATCATCCACGCGGCGGAGATCTTGCTGCGACCGTCGGGCTGCGGCCACGCGGGAAGCTCAGGGAACTGGTGTTTCAAGGCCTCGACCTGGCGCGCCTCGACCATCGGATTCTTGAAAAAGCTGCCGGCGTTGCCGATCACCGCCGGGTCCGGCAGCTTGCGTGTCCGCAGGCGTACCACCGCTTCGGCCACATGGAATGGCGCGGGCCTGTCCACGCCCATGTGCTGCAGTTCCTCGGCGATACCGGCGTAGTCGGTGCGCAGCGGACGACTGCGCGGCAGCACGAAACGCACCGCAGTGACGATGTAGCGGCCGGGTTCGTGCTTGAACAGGGAATCGCGATAGGCGAACGCACAGGTGGCGTGATCCAGTGTCACCACGCGACGTTCGCGGATGTCCCACGCCTCGACGCTTTCGATGAACTCCGCCACCTCGCACCCATATGCGCCGATGTTCTGGATCGGGGCCGCGCCGACGGTACCGGGAATCAGGATCAGGTTTTCCAGCCCGGCCAGACCCTGACCCAGCGTCCAGCGCACGAAATCGTCCCAGCGTTCGCCACTGGCCACTGCGATGCGCACGTTGTCGCCACCGCTTTCCACCTGCACGCCGCGGGTCGACATCAGCAGCACGGTGCCAGCGAAGTCGCCAGTGAACAGCACATTGCTGCCCTCGCCCAGCACCAGCAGACGACTCTGGCGCACGGACGGGAAATCCAGCAACTCGGGCAACTTCGCCGCGTCACGAATATCGGCCAGCAAGGTCGCTCGTGCGGCGACACGCAGGGTATTCAGACGCGCCAGCGACGCGTTCTCCGCAAGGGTATAGCCGCCCATGGCGGTTTGCTGCGGATGGGTATCGGCGCGATCAACCGGCATGTTCGACCTCACCCATCGGTGTCTCGCGTTGACGGCGGATTTCATTGACGCATTCGGCCACCAGGTGCGGGCCACGATAGATCAGCCCTGAATAGATCTGCACCAGCGACGCCCCGGCATCGAGTTTTTCAGTCGCGTCGCTGCCCTCGAGAATGCCGCCCACGCCAATCAGCGGAATACGCCCGGCCAGTCGCTTGTGCATGCCGGCCAGTACGCGGGTGGCATGCTCGAACAGCGGTTTGCCGGAAAGCCCGCCGGTTTCGCCACCGTGCGGATCGTCAGCCACCGCGGCATGGTCGATCGTGGTGTTGCCGCAGATGACCCCGTCGATACCGGTGCGCAACAGGACGTCGGCGATCGCGTCCAGTTCGCGCCCGCCCAGGTCCGGCGCAATCTTCAGCAGCATCGGCTTGCGCTGGCCGTGCTGCGAGCCAAGCCGCTCCTGCGCCGCACGCAGGATCGAGACTAGCTTGTGCAGGGCGGCCTGCTCCTGCAGGTCGCGCAGGCCCTCGGTGTTCGGCGAAGAGATGTTCACCGTGATGTAGCTGGCGTGGCGATACACTTTGTGCAGGCAGGCCAGGTAGTCGTTGACTG
>JBDTEG010000213.1:0-25019 GCA_039922695.1 Rhodanobacter sp.
CGCGCGTAGGAGCGCACCCTGTGCGCGATGCTCTTCATTCTTGTCGGCATCGAGAGCAATCGCGCACAGGGTGCGCTCCTGCACCCAGGTTCAGCGCACCGCCAGCGCCAGCACGATGCCGACCCACAGCGTGAGCCCAAGCCAGTTGTTGTGGCGAAAGGCGGCCAGGCAGGCATCGCGCAGGCGGTCGCGGATCAACCATTGCTGGTAGCCGAACAGGCCGGCGGCGAGCAGCAGGCCGAGCCAGTACGGCCAGCCCAGGTGTGCGCGCTGGCCCACGAACAACATCGTCAGCAGGAAGGTGCCCATCAGCATGCCGAGGATCGGCAGGTCGGCATCGCCGAACAGGATCGCGGTGGACTTCGCGCCGGCCTTGATGTCGTCTTCGCGGTCGACCATCGCGTACTCGGTGTCGTAGATGGTGGACCACAGGATGTTGCCGATGAACAACAACCAGCCAATCGGCGGCACGGCATTCATCACCGCGGCGAAGGCCATCGGGATCGACCAGCCAAAGGCGGCGCCCAGCACCACTTGCGGCAAGTGCGTGTAGCGCTTGCTGAACGGGTATAGCGCCGCCAGCGCGGCACCGGCAAACGACAACTGGATCGTCAGCCTGTTGGTGAACAACACCAGCACGAAGGCGAACAACAGCAGTACCGCGAAAACGAGCAGCGCTTCGCGCGGGGTGACCCGGCCCGAAGCCAGCGGCCGACCGGCGGTGCGTGCCACCTGCGGGTCGAGTTTGCGGTCGGCGAAATCGTTGATGGCGCAGCCGGCCGCACGCATGGCAAACACGCCCACGGTGAAAATGATCAGCAGCTTCCACGGCGGGAAATCGCCAGCCGCGAGCCACAATGCCCACCAGGTCGGCCACAGCAGCAGCAGCGCGCCGATCGGCCGGTCCATTCGGGTCAGCACCAGGTAGTCCAGCGCCTTTTCGCGCTGTCGCGCCGGCAGCTTGCGCAGCAACCAGTTCAGCACGCGGGTGGCGCGGGTCGAGCTGTCCGCCGGCTGTGGTTTGGCTTTCGCTGGCGCTTTCGCGCCGGCCTGACGCGGTCGGGGCTTCACGGCTGGCGCCGGTGCGCCGGGCTTGCGTGGTTTGGGTTTGCGTGGGGTCGGAGCCATCGTTCAAGTCTAGCCTGCGCTCCGGGGGCGCAGCGCGTACCGGGTCACTGACTGGAAGACTCCGTTGAGTCGGTCAATGCCTGCTCAGGGCTTGGTGGCTGCCGGCGATCGCTCGAAGCTGCCGGCAAAGCCGGGAAACGCCACCGGACTTTCATAACCGTCGGCCGATACGGCTGACACGCCGAAGAACCAGTCGTCGATCACGACGTCCTGCAGCACCGTGGTGTCGACGTTGCCGACTGCGCGCACGTACTGCCATTGTGGCGCGGTGGTATCGCGCCAGTGCAGGCGGTAGCCGGCTGCCCCGGGGACCTTGTTCCAGTTCACGGTGGTATCGGTGGCCAGCGCGCCCTTGATGACGACCCCGTCCGGCGGGGCCGGCGCGCGGCTCAGGCTCGCCATGGTGATCGCGTTCAGCGAGGTGACCCGGGCCAGGTAACGGAAATCG
Organism: Rhodanobacter sp.; assembly: GCA_039922695.1. Lineage (GTDB taxonomy): Bacteria > Pseudomonadota > Gammaproteobacteria > Xanthomonadales > Rhodanobacteraceae > Rhodanobacter. Next base: position 1,577 of record JBDTEG010000213.1, read on the forward strand.
ACACCGTCGATGGTGTCGCCGTAGCGGATGCCGTTCGCGGTCCGCAGATCCTGGTGTTGCCGGGTGTAGTCCTCGTGCGCCTCGGTGACGCGTACGGCCGGGAAGCCTGCTTTCAGGAATTCCACCTGGTCGCCGCCGCGACCGAAGCGATCGGTGCGGTAGATCATGTGCACGCGGAAATCAGGCAGGTACTGGTCGGCGAGACGGTCGATGTAACGCGCAAGGTTGCGCGAGGGCGAATCCACTTCGCCACCGTGATAGCGGCGGTAGTCGGCCTGCGCCGGGGTCTCGTTGGTTTTGGTGCCTTCGGAAAACACGCGCACGGTGGTGTTGCCGATAACGCCGTTCTGGCCGTGGCTGTTGCCGACGATGTCGTTGTTGAGCTCGGCCTCGACCTTCCAGCCGTGCGCCACCGCGTAGTCCGCCAGGACCTTGCCGCCATACAGCCCCTGCTCCTCGCCGGACAACGCGGCGAAGACGAGGGTTGCGCCGTTGTCCTGATTCGACAGCAGCCGCGAGGCCTCGAGCAGGGCGGCCACGCCGGAGGCGTCGTCGTTCGCGCCGGGTGCGTCGCTCGTGGTATTCATCACGTCGGTGACGCGCGAATCGAGATGGCCGGTCATCACGATCACGCGCTGGGGATCGGTGCTGCCGCGCTTGATCGCCACCACGTCCATCACCTCGGTCGGCGTGGGCAGGCGCTTGCCGGTGAACACCTGCGAGGGAGTGATCACTTCGATGCAGTCGCCGCAATCCTTCGAAATCGCCTCGAAGCGCGACTTCACCCAACGCCTGGCCGCGCCGATGCCGCGGGTGTCGGATTTCGTGTCGGACATCGTGTGCCGCGTGCCGAAGCTGATCAGGCGGGTGATCGTCACGCGCAATTCGACCTGGCTCGGCGCGTCGGCCAGTGCGTGCAGCGACGGGTGTTCGCGTGGCACGGCGGGAAGCTCGGTGGACGCCATGGTCGTGGTCGAGGCAAGCAGGAGCAGTGCGGACAGCAGCATGAATCGGCGCATCTTCGGATTTCTCGGCGGCGGAGCGGTGACCATACAACGTATGCCCGACCGCGTGCCGCCCAACGAGAAAGCCCGCTCGTTGCCGAGCGGGCCTGATGCCTCATTCCTGTGCTTGGGGTGGAAACTGCGCGTCCCTGCGCAGCGCATTGGCCGTCAGGGCCTACGGGGTATAGCTGCCGGTCAGCGTGACGCCGGTGTATGACTTGTAGGCGCGCACCATGATGTAGTACGTGCCCGCTGTTGGCGCGGAAGCTGTGCAGCTTTCGTTGTTGCCCGCCACATACGGACGGCAGTCGTAGCTGCTGGTGGTCGGTTGCGATCCCAGCTTCACATACATGTCGGCGTCCCCGGTACCACCGGCAATGCTGAGATTGAGGTTGGTGGCACCGGCAGGGACGACCATCGTGTAATACACGGCATTGTTTTTGGTCGCATGCAGGCCGGTGACCGGTACGCCGTTCTGCAGCACGTTGCCGCCGCCGCCACCACCAGTGCTCCAGGTCGCCTTGACGCTGACGCCGGAGAACGCCTGGTAGCCATTCAGCATGACGTAGTAGGTTCCCGCCTGCGGCGAGGCCACGCTGCAGCTCTCGTTGTTGCCCGTCAGGTACGGGCGGCAGTCGTAGCTGGACAGCGTCGGCGCGGAGCCGAACCTGGTGTACAGGTCTGCATCGCCGGTGCCGCCGGACTCCGAGATCACCAGGTTGCCGGCACCGGCCGGAATCACCACGGTGTAAAACAGCTGCGCACCGGTTGCACCGGACTGGCCGGTCAACGCCACGCCGTTCTGCAACACGTTGCCACCACCGCCGGCAGCGGTGACCGTCACCGACTGTGTCTTGGTGTTGCTCGCGCCGTCGTTGTCGGTGACCTGCAGCGAGACGCTGTAGGTGCCGGCGGCGGCATAGGTATGACTGGGATTGGTTGCGGTCGAGGTGCCACCATCGCCGAAGTTCCACGCGCGCGAAGCAATGGAGCCATCGCTGTCGCTGGAGCTGTCGGTGAAGTTCACCACCAGATTGCTGACGCTGTCGCTGAAGTTGGCGACCGGCGGATTATTCGTCGGTGGCGTGCCGCCTCCACCGATGTCGTTGGCTGCGCCGCTGATGATCAGCTCACCACGGCCCGTGGCCAGATCGTAACCGGGGCTGGCACTTTCCCCTCCGTTGTTGCCCGAGGTGATGTCGTGGAAGTCCGACGCCGGCAGCTGGTACAGCAAGGGTGCGGCAAAGCCGACGCTGGAACCCTTGAGCGCGATGATGCGCGCCCAGGCACCGGCGAACAGCGGTGCAGAGAGGCTGGTGCCGCCGTACTGCTGGGTGGCGCCGCTGACGATGATCTTCGAGCCCGAATTCGGATCCGCGTCATACGCGATATCCGGCAGGCCGCGCTTGCTGCCCGGGGCCACGCCGTTCTGCCAGCTGGGCTGAGGCTCGAAGGTGCTCGAGCTGCCGCCGCCGTCGCTCCACACGGTTGCGCTGTTCCAGGTAGTGGTCGACGCGTTCAGCGTGGTGCCACCTACCGCCACCACGTACTGCGATGCGGCCGGCCAGCTCGGCGTGACACCGCCGTTGCCGCACTCGTCCGCACCAGAGTCACCGGTGGAGATGGAGAAGGTCTGCCCCTGCGCCACCGCCTGCTGGAAGATCTGGTCCTGGGCCGCGGCCGAGCCGTCGCCCTGCGCGCTGGTCTCGCATTCGCCCAGCGACACGTTGATGATCTTGGTCGCGTTGGCGTTGACGATGGTGTTGAAGTCGGCCGTGAGGTTGGCGTTGGACAAGGTCGGGATGTTGTAGAAGATCAGCTTGCCGACCTGCCCACCGGCCATGCCGACGATATCCTGGCTGTCCAGGCTCCACTCGCCCAGGCCGCTGGTGTCGCTGCTGGTGCCGTTGGTGTTGACCGTCTGCGTGGTCACCGTAGCCAGCCCGTTCTGGGAGGTGAACGTGTTCAGATCGGTGATGGTCTGGGTGATCTTGCCTTGGGTCACGATGCCGACCGGCACGCCGGCGGCGGTAGTTACGCCGTTGCCGCCGTAGATCGAGGAAAATTCGGTAGGCTTGTGGCCGGTCACCGCCTGGGGGGTGTAGCCCGCCTGCATCGGCTTGGCGAAGGTATGCGCCTGATGCACGCTCTGCAGGCCGACCACCGACAGTACGCTGTCCTGCACCGAAACGGGGATCTGCACGTCGTCGTTGTGCATGAAGGCCATGCGGCCGTCCTCGGTGCGCACTTGCGAAAACGTGGTCTTGAAGGCGGCGGCGGCGGTATCGGCGCGACCATCGGCGGACACCAGCATGCGGTTGGGCGATATCTGCACGTTGGTGAAGCCGGCAGCTTGCAGCCAGGCCGCCACCTTGTTCGCCTGGGTGGTGGTGGGTGCATAGCTGGCGACGAATTGGGGTGTCGTCATCGAGCGTTGCACCATCGACAGCGTCGAGCTCTTTGCCTCGGCGATGAAACTGTTCAACTGGGCCGGATTGCGCAGCTTCAGCGCAACCTCGATGTGCATCGGCTGCGCCGGCGATAGCGGACCATTGACCACGTCGCCCTGGCGCAATGCGGTGGCATGCTGATTCAGCGCAACAAACGCAGTGGCGGCCCCGGCTGCGCTGGCCGGGGTGGCGCCGAGCGAACCGGCCGCAGCGAGGCTGATCGCCGTTGCCAGCAACTTGAGACGATTGTGACTTGGCATTTTGTAACTCCCGAGGTTTCTCGAAGCAAAGCGAAGCCCTGAGACCGCGCACGCCTCATGATTGACATGCCGCGTACAGACACGACACCCGTGGTTTCTTGTGTGACCGACGATCCCGCGCCCGCTTCGGTTGGCCCTCCCCCGGTAAATCCCTGAGGGCAAGCGGCGGGCATCTCGTCTTGCATTGGCTGGAGACCGCGCCTTATTGCGTGGACTCATGACAGGATCGTTCGCCAGACTCCGGATGGCGAACGCGTCGACGGTATGGCTGGGCGAACAGAGCGGTCAATAGGACTTTTTCCGACCTGGCGTGATCTCTATCACACGGGTTCTGGCGCCTTTCGGCAGGCACAGGCACGTAATTGCTTGCGATCTCCCTAAGCGAACTGCAGGGAGCGGGGACGATGCGTTCCTGCGTTCCTCTGAAGGAAGTTGCCTCTATCACGCAAAAGTATTTGCGGCGGCCGCATGAATGCGGTGGTTGCGAGCAATCAGACTGGCCTTGTCTTGAGGAAGACGGCCACAAGCATCCGGCCGAATCAACGGACCCTTTCGAGCGCGCGATAACGCAAATATTTACGGAAAAAGTGTCCTGATCGGGTTCGGTGACAGAGTCCATGCCACTGCACAAGGCCAACACGTGGTCAGGTTCGATTCATGCGCTGGCCACAATCCGGTGCTTCGCTGGCATCTGGCGGCCGTGCCGAAGGACAGTCGGCTCATGCGACCATGGCCAAATGACTTCCATCACCTCTACTCGAGTCGCCATCATCGGCGGCGGACCGGCTGGCCTGATGGCTGCCGAAACCGCTTGCACGGCCGGAGTCCAGGTGGACTTGTACGATGCCATGGGGTCGGCAGGCCGCAAGTTTCTGTTGGCCGGCAAGGGCGGGCTCAACCTGACCCATGCGGAGACGCCGGCACGTTTCGTCCAGCGCTATGGGGCACGTCAGGCCGAGGTCGGGCACTGGCTTGCGGCGTTTGACGCTGACGCAATGCGCAGCTGGGCGCGCGGGCTTGGGGTGGAAACCTTCGTCGGCAGCTCCGGGCGCGTTTTCCCGGCGGACCTGAAGGCGGCGCCGCTACTGCGTCGCTGGGTACGGCGCCTGCGCGAATCGGGTGTGGCCTTCCACATGCATCATCGCTGGCTAGGCTGGCAAGCACACGACGCGCTGCATTTTGCCACGCCGCACGGTCAACGTGCGGTTCCGGCCGACGCGGTGGTGTTCGCTCTGGGCGGCGCGAGCTGGCCGAAGCTGGGATCCGATGGCGCCTGGGTGGCGTCGCTGCAAGGCGCGGGCGTCGATATCGCGCCGCTGCAGGCGGCCAACTGCGGGTTCGAGCTGGTGTGGAGCGGGTATCTGCGCAGCCGCTTTGCCGGTGCACCGTTGAAACCCGTGGTGGCGCACTGGACCGACCGCCGGGGCGTGGCGCACCGGCGCCAGGGCGAGTTCGTGATCAGCGAGTATGGCATTGAGGGCAGCCTGGTTTACGCGATCGGTGCCGAGTTGCGCGAACAGATCGCCGAACGTGGCCAGGCGTTGCTGACCCTGGACCTGGTGCCCGGCTACACCGAGCCCGTACTTGCCGAGCGCCTCGCATCACCGCGTGGCAAGCACAGCATCGGTGACTGGTTGCGGCGTCGGGCCGGGCTGGACGGTGCGAAAAGCGCGCTGGTGTTCGAGCTCGTCGACAAGCCCACGCTGGCGGACCCGCTTGCTCTCGCGGGGCGACTCAAAGCATTGCCGCTGAGCTTGCGCGCACCGCGCCCGGTGACCGAGGCGATCAGCACGGCCGGTGGCGTGCGTCTGGAAGGTCTGGACGAGCACCTGATGTTGCGCAATCGCCCCGGCGTGTTCTGTGCTGGTGAAATGCTGGACTGGGAAGCACCCACTGGCGGCTATCTGCTCACCGCCTGTTTCGCCAGCGGTCTGCTGGCAGGCCGCGGCGCGGTGCGCTGGCTGGCGGGCGCCGCGCAAAGCGGAGTGGGCGTTCCGCCTCCGCGGTTTCCCCCTACGCCTGCGCCTTCGCGCTGAGGCTTCAGTGCCGCGCCGTGCCGTCCAGCGCACTGTCTGACCAGCCACCACCACCCAGATCGCCGATCAGCGACACCGCCGCCAATAGCCGCTGCTGACGTACGTGATGCCGGCGTTGCCCTGGTTGGCCACCACGCGCAGGTATTCCCGATAGGCCGACACCGTCTGCTCCAGCAGAGCCGTGTTGGCGTCGCTGATGCGCAGCTCGATCACCGCGCTGGCCAGCGCGGTCTGCTTGGACAACGTGGCGTTGGCCAGCGTGGCAGCGCTGGCCTCGGCCGGCCAAAGTCCGGACCGCTTCTAAGGCCACCTGATCAGCTTGATCTCGAACAGCTTGGGCCAGTGCTTGCCAGTGACGAACAGGCGCTTGTGACGCGCGTCCCAGGCGATCCCGTTGAGTACGTCGTTTGCCGGTACGGGCAGGGTGTTCACGTCGAACAGCCCGGTCAGGTCGATCCAGCCCACCACGTGGCCGGTGGCCGGATCAATCCGCGCGATGCGGTTGGTCAGCCAGATATTGGCGTAGATCTCGCCATCGACCCATTCCAGCTCGTTGAGGTTGGTCAGCGGCACGCCGTCGGCGGTGACCGTGATGCTGCCGACCTCCGCCAGCGTGTCCGGGTCAAGAATGCGCAGCACGGCTGAACCGTCGCTCATGTAGATGTGTCTGCTGTCGCGGGTCAGCGCCCAGCCTTCGCCGGTATAGCTGAAGGTACGCCGCAGCTTGAAGTCATCCAGGCCGTAGACGAAACCGGTTTCGCTCTGCCAGGTCAGCTGGATCAACTCATCTTTCCAGTCGATGATGCCCTCGCCGAAGTATTGCGCGGGCACTTCGTGCTGCTGCAGCACCTTGCCGGTCTCCAGTTGCACCTTGCGCACGCTCGAGGCGCCTTTCTCGCCGGTGCTCTCATACAGAAAGCCGTCCTTGTAGAACAGCCCTTCCGTGTAGGCCGAAGTGTCGTGCGGATACACATGCACGATCTCGTACCCGTAAACCGGTATGGCCGCGCGACAGATCGTAGTGGCAAGCAGCAGGACGAAGACGGTGATCAGGCGGCGCATGGAGCTACCCGTGAATGAGGTGAATGGAGTCAGGACAATGCGCGGACGCGAAAATTCCGGCCCTTGATCTTGCCGGCGCGCAAGCGTTCCAGCGCCTTGTTGGCCAGTGCCCGTGTGATCGCGACGTAGGCGCGAGTGGCAAACACGTCGATCTTGCCGATGTCCTTCGCCGGCAGCCCGGCGTCGCCGGTGAGTGCGCCCAGGATATCGCCCGGGCGCAGTTTGTCCTGTCGGCCGGCGTCGATCACCAGGGTTTTCATGGGCGCCAGATGCAGGGTCTTGCCGCGCGGCGGCGTGATTTTCAGCGGTCGCCAAGGGAGCGGCATGCCAGCCAGTTCCTCGATGTTTGCCGCTTTGGGCCGCTCGCGCGGCGTGCACAGGGTGATTGCCAGGCCGGTCTGGCCGGCGCGCCCGGTGCGGCCGATGCGATGGGTGTGGGTCTCCGGGTCGTGCGCGATGTCGTAGCTGACCACCAACGGCAGCGCCACGATGTCGAGGCCGCGCGCGGCCACGTCGGTAGCCACCAGCACCGCGCAACTGTGATTGGCGAAGCGCACCAGCACCTCGTCGCGATCACGCTGCTCCATGTCGCCGTGCAGGGCCAGCGCCGAGAAGCCGCGGCGGTCCAGTTCCTGTGCCAGCGCGTCCACCTCGCGGCGCATGTTGCAGAACACCAGCGCCTGCTCGGCATGCGCGCCGCCGAGCAATTGCGCCAGCGCGTCGGGCTTCTGCGCCGGCTCGACCTCGTGAAAGCGTTGCTCGATCGCAGGCGTCCCGTGCGCCGGAGCATCCACCGTGACCACGACCGCATCGTTCTGCACGCGCTGGCTCACCGCACGGATCTCGTCCGGGTAGGTCGCCGAGAACAGCAAGGTTTGATGGTGCTTCGCAATGCGTCCGATGATGTCGTCGATGGCGTCGGTGAAACCCATGTCGAGCATGCGGTCGGCTTCGTCCAGCACCAGCACCTTGATGCCGCCGCCGTGCAGGCTTTGCCGCTTCAGATGTTCCTGGACGCGGCCGGGCGTACCCACCACGATGTGCGGATCGTGGGCCAGCGATGCCAGTTGTGGCCCCAACGGCATCCCCCCACACAGCGTCAGCACCTTCACGTTGGGGATGTTCGCCGCGAGCTTGCGAATGGCCTTGCTGACCTGGTCGGCCAGTTCACGAGTGGGACACAGCACCAGCGCCTGCAGGCGAATGGAATCCACGTCCAGGGCCTGCAAGATGCTCAACCCGAACGCGGCGGTCTTGCCGCTGCCGGTCTGCGCCTGAGCGATCACGTCGCGGCCGTCAAGCATTGGCGGCAGGCTCTGCGCCTGGACCGGCGTCATCGTGGCATAGCCGAGCGTTTCGATGCTGGCGAGCAGGGCGGGTTGGAGTGGCAACGTGTTGAAGGCGGTCATCCACGCATGATCGCATGGCGGCAGTGTCGACTTGCATCCGCACGCTCTCTCGCCGACCCTGTATCACCCAGTTCTGCTGAAATACCGCCATGGACATCGTTTTCATCGAAGACCTGCGCATTGACGCCGTGATCGGCATCTACGATTGGGAGCGGCGTGTGCGGCAAACGCTGGCGTTCGACATCGAAATGGCGTTCGACAACACGATGCCGGCAGCCAGCGACGACATCGCGCTGACGCTGAATTACAAGGATGTGTCGAAGCGGTTGATCGCTTATGTGGAGGCCTCGAGCTTCGGCCTGGTCGAGACGCTTGCCGAGCGCTGCGCGGCGCTCATTCGCCAGGAGTTCGACGTGTCCTGGGTGCGCCTGAAGCTGTCCAAGCCCGGTGCCGTGCGCGGCGCAAGGTCCGTGGGCGTGCGCATCGAACGTGGCGCGCGACCGCAGTAGCACGGCCTCGGCAACGGGCCCATGCTTGTTTCGGTGACGCGCAGTCCCCATGTCAGCCAGTTATCCTGAACTTTCCGCGCGCCCGATGCCGCGGCGAACCGCGCGCCCGCTCCCGTGCACGGATCCACGAGCCCACAGGAACGACTGATGCGAACCCTGCAAGACTTGCTGAATCTCCCCTGGATACGTACCGGCCTGGGCCTGCTGGCCCTGCTTTTGCTGGCGTGGCTGGCCGGACAACTGGTGCGGCGACTGCTGTCACGACTGGTCAGGGGGATTGCCGAGCGCACGGCCACGCATTGGGACGATGCCCTGCTCGGTTATGGCACGTTTCGCTGGCTGGCCCGAGCGGTGCCAGCGCTGGTGTTGCAGTACGGGGTCGTGCTGGTGCCTGACGTGTCGGCGAGCATGGAGACTCTGATCGGCAATGTGATGACGGCGCTGGTGGTGTTCTGCCTGGTGATGGCGATCAGCGCATCTCTGTCGGCCAGCGAGGATATGTACCAGCGGCGGCCGCGGGGCCAGCAACGCTCGATCAAAGGGCTGGTGCAGCTGGTCAAGATCGGCCTGTTCATCGTTGCCGGGCTGGTCATCATCGCCTCCGTCACCGGCAAACAGGTGGGCTTGCTGTTGTCCGGCCTGGGCGCGATGTCGGCGGTGCTGATGTTGATTTTCAAGGACACCATCCTGGGCTTCGTGGCGGGCGTGCAGTTATCCACCAACGACATGTTGCGGGTTGGCGACTGGATCGAGATGCCGCAGTTGAACGCCGACGGTGACGTGATCGACATCGCGTTGCATACCGTGAAGGTGCGCAACTGGGACAAGACGATCACCACGATCCCCAGCTGGAGGCTGATCTCCGACTCGTTCAAGAACTGGCGTGGCATGCAGGAGATCGGGGGCAGGCGGATCAAGCGCGCGCTGTACATCGATGCGGCCAGCGTGCACTTCCTCGATGACGAGGAGATTCAGCGACTGTCGCGGCTGCGTTTGCTGGCCGATTACCTGCCGTCGAAGGAGCGCGACCTTAAGGAGTGGAACCACGGCTTGGGTGATGCCGCCGCGTTGCCGGGGAATCGGCGCCGGCTGACCAATCTGGGTACGTTCCGCGCCTACGTGCAGACCTATCTGGACAGGCACCCGCTGATCCATCGCGAGCTGAGCTGCATGGTGCGCCAGCTGGCCAGCGGTGCGCAGGGCATTCCGCTGGAGTTGTACTGCTTCAGCGCCACGGTGAAGTGGGCCGAATACGAAGCGATCCAGTCCGACATCTTCGACCACCTGTTTGCGTCGATGTCGGAATTCGGCTTGGCTTTGTACCAGCAGCCCTCCGGACAGGACGTGCGTGCCGCGTTGATGGTTGATCGCCAGGCGATGCAGGCTTTGGGCAGGGGCCGACGCGCCCTTGAACTCGACGAGGCCTGACGGTGGTGGCGCGTGTCTACCTCAGCCTGGGCTCCAATCTCGAACCGCGGCGCCACTTGCCGGCGGCCATCCGCGAGCTGCGTGAGCATTTTGGTGAACTCATCGTGTCGCCTGCCTATGCCAGTGCGGCCGTGGGCTTTGACGGCGCCGAGTTCGTCAATCTCGCGGTGGGGCTGGATACCGCGATGTCGCCCGAGGCGCTGAACCATTGGCTGCACGCGCTGGAGAATCGCCACGGCCGCCGCCGCGATGTCCCGCGCTACTCGGACCGCACGCTCGACATCGACATCGTGTTCTATGGCGAGCTGGTGCTGGATGGCCCGGGTCACCTGCAGATCCCGCGCAACGAACTGCAGCATGCATTCGTGCTTCGGCCGATGGCGGACATCGCGCCCGACTTGCGCCACCCGATTACCGGCCGGAGCATGGTCGAGTTATGGACGGCTTTCCCGGTGCAGCGCGAACCGCTGCGTAGCGAGTCTTTGCCCGAGTGAGGACATGCACTTCCGCGTGCGCGCGACGAATGCTAGAAAGGATACTTCGCGATCCACGTTTGACGGGGAACAGGCATGGCCGGGAAATTTGCACGCAGCTGGGCGTTGATGAAGGCGAGCGCGGCGGTGTTGCGCTCGGACAAATCGTTGCTGATCTTTCCGTTGCTGTCGGGGCTGTCCACCCTGCTGGTGGCGGCGAGTTTCCTGATTCCGATCGGGGTCATGGCGATCGGCGGCGAACATGCCGGGCAGGATTTCCACGAGCGCATGTCGGTGGGCGCATATTTGCTGATGTTCGGCTTCTACCTGGTGCAGTACTCCGTCATCATCTTCTTCCAGACCGCGTTGACCGGCGTGGCACTGATGCACCTGCGCGGCGAACCGACGAGCGTGGGCGCCGGGTTTGTGCTGGCCCGGGCGAAGTTGCCGCAGATCCTCGGTTACGCGCTGATCGCTGCCACGGTGGGCCTGATACTGCGCATGATCCAGGAGCGCCTGGGCCTGGTCGGCCGCTTCGTGATCGGCCTGATCGGCCTGGCCTGGACGGTGGCGACTTTCCTGGTGGTACCGGTGCTGGCAAGCAAGGATGTCGGCCCGGTCGATGCAGTCAAGCACAGCGTGGAACTGCTCAAGCGCAGCTGGGGCGAGAACCTGATCGGCAACGGCGGCATCGGCATCGTGTTCGGCTTGCTGCTGGTGCTGGCGATGCTTGTCGGCGGCGCGCTGGTAGTCGGTGCGGTGGTGTTGCAGTCGGGGAGTGCCATTGTCCTGGCGGCGGTGGTCACGGTCACGGGTCTCGTCCTGCTTGGACTGATCCAGTCCTCGTTGCAGGGCATCTACGCGGCTGCGTTGTACCGCTACGCCGAAACGGGCGAGGCAAGCGTGGGTTTCGATCAGGCGCTGTTGCAGCAGGCGTTTGCGCCGAAGAAGAAATGAGGGGGAGCAGGCGATCTCTTGCCCCGGCCTGAACCCGAACCCGGGACAAAAAATCTGCGGTAGGAGCGCACCCTGTGCGCGATGCTTTCCGCTACGTGACGAAGGGCATCGCGCGCAAGGTGCGCTCCTACACCGACAAAGTCCGCCCGCCGTCCACCCGGATGATCTGTCCGGTGACAAACGGTGCGTCGCGCAGCAGCCAGAGCACGGTGTTCGCCACGTCCTGCGGCGTGCCGGCACGTTGCAGCGGGGTGCGTGCCAGCATGGCCTGCTGGTCGTCGTAGGGTTTGCCGTCACCTGGCCACAGCACGGCACCGGGCGCCACGCCGTTGACCCGGATTTCCGGGCCCAGATCCAGGGCCAGCGAGCGCGTCATCGCCGCCAGCGCGGCCTTGGCCATGCAGTACAGCGGATGATCGGCCAGTGGTCGTTCGGCGTAGATGTCGATCAGGTTGACGATGCTGCCGCGGGCCTCGCGTAGTGCCGGCACGGCTGCCTGGCTAAGGAAAAACGGCGCCTGTGCGTTGGAGGCGAATAGCTCGTTCCATTGCTGTGGCGTCGCGCTGTCGATGGGCGTGGGAAAGAACGCAGACGCGTTGTTGACCAGCGTATCCAGACGGCCATAGTGTGCGAGCAGACTCTCAACCAGCTTGGGCAGGGCGGCCGTGTCGACCAGGTCGGCTGGCAGCAACAAGGTACTGCCGGCTCGCCGTGATTCCAGTTCACCGGCCAGCGCGAGCGCCTCATCCACGGAATGGCGATAGTGCAACGCGAGGTCGAACCCGGCCGCGTGCAGCGTGCGCGCGATCACGGCGCCTACGCGGCGCGCGCTGCCGGTGATCAGTGCAACGGGTCGATCATGGCGTGGCGTCATCGAAGCATCCTGCGGCGGTTCCTCGACAGCTTGCCGTAAAGGATGGCGTGCGTCACCCAGCGTGCTTTGGCTTCGGCGCGGTTGCCGCCGTCGAGGGAGTCTCACCCTCCGACTTCAGCCCATTGCACGATGCTGCCGCCAGCGTCTCGTCGCCGGTCTCCTCCATCACGATCTCGCCTTCGAACATCGCGATCGCGGTGCTGGCGACCTGTCCGGTGTCGAAGTACGCATAGGCGCCAACTCCGAGTGCGCCGATCACCGGCAACCAGCGCGACACGCCCTTGCTCAGGGTGCGCTGGGTGAGCTTGATGCCGACCTGCTTTGCCACGCGCTCGGCCACGCCCCAGGACATGCGGCGGAAAACCAGGCGGTCGCCGACGCGAATGACGAGGTCGCGAAACGCCTGTGCGGCGGTGTGGCGAAACAGGCACCACATCATCTGCTCGCGGCCCAGTGTGGCGTGGCGGCCGTACGCGGACGCGATGTCGCTGACCATCTGCGCCTGGATCTTCCAGATCGCGATCAGCTCCGGCAGCAGGGTCAACCAGCCCAGCGGACCCGGTGGCAGCGCCAGCGAGCCGGCGGTGACGGCGGCGCGCCGGGCCGCGCGGTCGGCCAGGCGGCGCGCTTCGCTGGCCGGATCGCCGCTGCCGCCGATCCGGCTACCCGGCACTTCGCTGACGAAATCCAGGATCGCCGTGGTGATCCGGCCATGCTCGGCCGGCACGATGACGGCGGGGACTTGCTGGCTGGCGGCCTTGGGCATGCGTGACTCCATGAGGCGTAGTCGACGAACTGAGTGCGGAGCCTCGCAGTCTAGGCGGACTTGAGTGTCGCCGGGCCAATCCTCGCCCTTCGCCGATGCGCTGTATCTGATTTCAGGCGGGCATGACTTATCGCAGTTGGCGTAATTTCCTGCATAGATATGTTATAACATAACATTAATCCCGCTGATTGCTGCCGGAGCGCTCGATGAAATTATCTCCACTCGCCCTGGGTCTGGCCCTCGCGCTGGCGGCGACCGCTGCCCACGCCACCGCCAAGATTCCTGCAGCGGCGGCCCCCGCCGCCGCCCCTGGCGGAGACGATCCGCTCGGTAGCGACAGTGGCGGTGGATTGCCGCGGGTGCAGAACCTGGCCGGGGTCTCGGTGTCGGCAGCGCTGGATCAGGCGCGCAACGCGCTGTCGCCGGACACCGGCAGCAGTCAGTACGTGATCGACCACAAGGCGATCGCGCAGCTGCCACTGGGCGCTTCCACGGCGATGAACCAGGTGTTGCTGCAGGCGCCGGGTGTGGTGCAGGATTCGTACGGTGGTCTGCATGTGCGCGGCGACCACGCGAACCTGCAATACCGCATCAACGGCGTGATCATCCCCGAGTCGATCGGCGGCTTCGGGCAAAGCCTTGATGCACGCACGATCCACACCGTGAAGCTGCTCGATGGTGCGTTGCCGGCGCAGTATGGCTTGCGCACGGCGGCGGTGGTCGACATCACCACGAAGAGCGGACATGACCTCGGCAATGGCGGCAGCGTGGGCATCAGCGGCGGCAGCAATGGCACGCTGAATCCGAATGCGTCGATCTGGGGCAGCAGCGATCGCTGGAGCTGGTTCCTCACCGGCAACGCCATGGAGAACGATGCCGGTATCGAGAATCCGACGCCAAACCGGAAGCCGATCCACGATCACACCGACCAGGCGAAGGGCTTCGGCGACATCAGCTACCTTATTGATAGCGACACGCGCCTGGGTTTCCTGTTCGGCGTGGCCAACAACCGCTTCCAGATTCCGAACAATCCCGGCCAGACGCCGGAGTTTGGCTACCTGGATACGGTCGACTTCAACTCCGCCGACCTCGACCAACGCCAGCGCGAGAACACCCGCTTCGGTGTGCTGGCGCTGCAGGGCAAGCTGGGTTCGACGGATTATCAGGTGTCCACGGCTCAGCGTTACAGCAGCCTGAGGTATACGCCCGACCGGATCGGTGAGCTCATGTTCAATGGAGTCGCCTCCACCGTCAGTCGCAGCAATCGGGCCAGCACCCTGCAGGCGGACTTCGCCACTCGCCTCGGCAACGGCCACACCCTGCGCTACGGGCTGTACGGCAGCTTCGAGCACGCCGTGAGCGGCAACGACGCCTGGGTTTTTCCCGCCGATGCCGACGGCAATCAGCTCAGCACCACGCCGATCAACATCCTGGATGACAGCCGCCTCGTCTCGAAAACCTGGTCGGCGTATGTGCAGGACGAATGGAACATGTCCGACAACTGGACGCTGAACTACGGCTTGCGCGGCGACCGCTATCAACTGGCGCGCAGCGAGAGTCAGCTGAGTCCGCGCGCCGGGTTGGTCTGGCAGGCCACCGGCAGCACCACCGTGCACGCCGGCTACTCGCGCTACTTCACCCCGCCGGCCACCGAGATGATCGCCAGCGCCAATATCGCCAGGTTCGACGGCACCACCAACGCGGTGCCCGACAACGGCAACAACACGCCGCTGGCCGAACGCTCGGACTACTTCGACGCCGGCATCTCGCAGAACCTGGGTTCGGCCTGGACCGTCGGCGTGGACGCCTATTACCGCAAGGTGCAGCGCCTGCAGGACGAGGGCCAGTTCGGCGCGGCGCTGATCTATTCCACCTTCAACTACGCCAAGGGGCGGGTGAAAGGGCTGGAGTTCACTGCCCACTACGCGCAGGGGCCGCTCTCGGCGTATTTCAACGCCTCGCTCGGCAAGGCGATCGGCGAGCGCATCATCACCAGCCAGTACAACTTCTCGCCGGAAGACCTGGCCTATATCAACGACCACTACATCTTCCTCGACCACGACCAGAAGCTCACTTCCTCCGGTGGCGTGAACTATGCACTGGGCGACGATACCCGCGTCGGCGCCGACTATCTGTTCGGCAGCGGCCTGCGCAAGGACGGCGCGGTGCCCAACGGTGCCTCGCTGCCGGCGTACTTCCAGCTCAACCTCAATGTCTCGCGCGATTTTGCAATGGGACCCTTTGGCAGGTTGCACACGCAGTTGGCCATGCTCAATGCACTGGATCGCACCTATGAGTTGCGCGACGGCAGCGGCATCGGCGTCGGCGCGCCCCAGTTCGGTCCGCGTCGCGGCGTGTACCTGGCCGTGCAGAAGGACTTCTAACTGCAGGAGCGCACCCTGTGCGCGATGCCTTCACCTCGGTGTAACGAAGTGCATCGTGCACAGGGTGTGCTCCGGCAATTCTTCCCGGCAGATCCGGACCACAGAGCGCCATCCGTTATGCTTGCCGCGTTATCACGACCGGCAACAAACATGGCATCCCGCCTGCCCGAACCGAGCGCCGACGAACGCGCCCATTCCGATCACTTGCTGCAACTGCTGCGCGAGCAGATCGCCTCGCACGGTCCGATGCCGTTCTCGCAATTCATGGAGCGCTGCCTGTATGCGCCGGGCCTGGGTTATTACAGCGCCGGGCGCACCAAGTTCGGCGCCGCAGGTGACTTCATTACCGCGCCCGAGCTGGGCGAGCTGTTTGCGCGCTGCGTGGTGAGTGCAGTGCAGCCGGTGCTGGCGATGCTGGGCGCGGAGGCGGACTTCCTCGAACTGGGCGGCGGCAGTGGTGCCTTTGCCGAAGATGCGCTCAAGGCCCTCGCGGCGGCCGATACCTTGCCGCGGGAGTACCTGGTCCTGGAGCCCAGTGCCGACCTGCGCGAGCGCCAGCGCGAGCGGTTGCAGGCAAACCTGCCGGCCAAACTCAACGCGCGGGTGCGCTGGCTGGACCGACCGCCGGAGCCGGAATGGCGTGGCGTACTGTTTGCCAACGAAGTGATCGACGCGCTGCCGGCCACCCGGTTCAGCGTGCGCGACGGCGTAATCTTTGAGGAACACGTGGCGCTGGATGGCGAAGGCAGGCTTGTGCGCACCGATCGCCCCGCCGATGCATTGGTCTCCGGTGCCGTGCGCCATGTCGAGCGTGATGTTGGCGCCGGTTTTGCCAATGGCTACCGCTCGGAAATCCTGCCGCAACTTCCTTACTGGATCCAGGCGGTGGCGGGTTCACTGATCGCTGGCGTGATGCTGTTCGTGGACTACGGCTACGTGCGCCGCGAGTTCTACCTGCCCGAGCGCGACGACGGCAGCTTGATGGCGCATTACCGCCATCACGCGCACAACGATCCGCTGTATCTGCCGGGTCTCAACGACCTCACCGCTTCGGTCGATTTCACCGCGCTGGCCGAGGCCGGCAACAGCGCCGGCTTCGGTGTGGCGGCGTATCTGCCGCAGGCGCAGTTCCTGATCGGAGCAGGTTTGCAGCAGGTGTTCGAACAGATGCGGCCGTCGGACGAACACAGTCATTACCGGCTGGCACAGCAGGTCAAGAAGTTGATGCTGCCCGAACAGATGGGTGAGCGTTTCCAGGCCATGCTGCTGGCGCGCGGGCTTGATGCCTTGCCGCTGCCGGCGGAGCTGCTGGCGGCCGATCAGAGCGGCCGACTCTGATCGGGCGCATGCCGCCTTCCCAACGACTACGCTGGCAGACCGCCTGGGTCGTGCTGGGCACGTTGATCATGGCCTGGACGTTGTGGATGGCGCTGACGCCGGACCCGGACATCACGCTGCCGTTTCCGAACGGAGACAAGGTGCTGCACGTGATCACCTTCACTTGCCTGATGGGCTGGTGGGGCAATGTCTACCGCGCTCGCCGTCCGCGTGCCTGGGCAGCGCTCGGCTGCCTGGCGTTCGGCATCTTCATCGAGTTCGCGCAGTGGTTCGATCCGCCACGCGAAGCCGACGTCTTCGACGTGCTGGCCGACAGCATTGGCATACTCATCGCGTTGCTGTTGCTGCGGACGCCACTCGCCGGGGTGCTGGCGAGCGTCGAAGCCCTGTCATGGCGACGGTACCGACGCTGATCCTGCCGGGCTGGCCGGTGCGGGGACCGAACTGGTGGGCGCCGGCAAAGGTTCCACCTTGGTCGAATCCGCCGGGCGGCGCTTCAGCTTGCCGTCCTTGAACAGTTCGCTGGCCACCTGGTAATAGGCCACGGCGTCATCGACCAGCGACTCATTCACCGGATGGATCGGAGTGGCGTCGCCGGTGGCGTAGTCGGGCGTGACCTGCTCCAGTTTGCGCTGCGGTTCCAGGATGGTCAGCACGTCATCACGCAGGTATCCGAGCTTCTCGTAGGTGCCCGGGAAGGCATGCTCTCGTTCGGGCGGCAACTGGAACAGGTCGTGCCCGAAGAAGCGCGTGCGGTAACTGAAGTTGAGCATGCCCAGCAAGGTCGGCGGGATGTCCAGCTGGCCCATCAGCCGGTGTACGCGCTGAGGCTTGAAGTGAGCGGGCGCATAGATCCACAGCGGGATATGGTAACGATTGACCGGAAGACTGGTCTTGCCAGCACTGGAGGCGCAGTGATCGGCGGTGATCACGAAGACGGTGTTGTCGAAATAGGGCTTCAGCCGCGCGCGCTTGATGAAATCCTCGATCGACCAGTCGGTGTACGCCACCGCCCCCGCACGCGAGTGATTGGGAAACTTCACCCGATTGTCCGGGAAAGTGTATGGCCGGTGGTTGGAGGTGGTCATGATGTGCAGGAAAAACGGCTTTCCTTCGGCGTGAATCTGGTCCATCTGGCCCAGGGCCAGCGTGTACAGATCCTCATCGGCCACGCCCCACACGTTCTGGCCGTGGATGGTGGCGCCCTTGGGGATGTTGCGCCGGTCCACGTCGCGGTAACCATTGTTGGCGAAGAAATAGTTCATGTTGTCGAACTGGCCGTAACCACCGTAGACGAAGTCCGACTGGTAGCCGCGGTCGTTGAAGATGCTTGCCAGCGAAAACAGGTTTTCGTTGTTGTGTTCGCGGATCAGCGAGTCGCCCGGCGTCGGCGGAACCGACAGGGCCAGTGCCTCCAGCCCGCGCACCGTGCGCGTGCCGTTGGCGTAGAGGTTGTCGAAGAACACGCTGTGCTCGACCAGCGAGTCGAGGTAGGGCGTGAGGTGCTCGGTGTTACCGAAGGTGCCCAGGTAATCGCCCGACAGACTCTCGACGCTGATCAGCACCACGTTGAGGTGCTGCTCAGGACCGACCCGGCGGATCTCGCGGGTAAGGTCGCGCGGGTCGTTGCTGATGAAGGTTGAATCCGGGGTCTTCAACAGCTCGCGCAGTCGCGCGTAAGCCTGGTCTTCGGGCAGGGTGCGATAGAACTTCGCATAGTCGAGATGGCTGCTGCGGAAGGCGGAGAAGAACTGGTAGATACCGTTGCCGGCCAATTCGTTGACGTAGTTGTTGTGGGTCCGGTCTTTCGTCGTGCCGTTGATAGCGAATACGGAAATGACGGTCAGCGCCAGCCATACCAGCACCACCTTGCCGCGCTGCCACAGCCGGCTGCCGTCATCGCGTGCGCGCAGGCCACGTTTGCCGACGAAGAACACCACCATCGCCAACACCACCAGCAAGGCCAGCCAGCGGCCGATCGGGTACGACTCCTGGATATTGCCGATCACCTCGGTGGTGTACACCAGATAATCCACAGCGATGAAATTGAAGCGCACGCTGAACTCGTTCCAGAACACCAGCTCGGATGCCGCCACGAACAGCAGCCCGTAGACCAGCAGCAGGCCGAAGGCGTACAGCACCCACTGGCCGACGCGCGAGGTAAAGGTGAACGCGGCCAGCGGCAGCACGAACAGAAACGGGATGATGGCCGGCCAGGTCACCTTCAGGCTGGCGTGGTACATCAGGTGCAAGGAGCCAATGCAGAGCAAGCAGGCGAGCACCACGCCGACGGCGTAGGTCAGCCAGCGCAGCAGCGGCGCCATCCGGCCGGAGCGGGTGGGCACCAGCCACAGGAACAGCACCATCGGCCATGCCACGTAAAGGAAGGTGACCAGGTCGTAGCCCAGCCCCACCCCGAACGCATACAGCAGGTTCAGCGGCGTGTGCGCCACGTTGGTGCCGGACATGACCAGCAGCACGACCCGGGTGACGAAGCTGATCGCCAGGTACGTGATGCCCAACCACCATAGCGGCCGGAAACGCTGGCGCAGCGGTGAGCTCGGGATGAATGCGTTCGACACGGGCAACTCCAGCGGGAACAAGGTCAGCCAATACCCGCGATCGGCAAGGCTATTCGGGCTTTATACCGCGGATCACCCTTCGGAATGGTTGGCTTTCACTGCGGCGATGGCCTCGATGCGTGCTGACGCCATCGCCTTGCCGATCGCCGGGCCGGTCAGGCCGGAGGCAACGAAGGCCGCAGCATCGACCGCCAAGGCGGCGTCCCGGGCGTCGCGCAGGTAGTCGGCCTGCGGGTAGGCATCGAGTTCATGGCCCAAGCGACCGCGCTTGTCCGCCGTGCAGGCCGCCAGGAAGCTGCCCAGTCGTGCCGGGCGGCGCAGTGCATCCAGTGAAGTCAGAAGTTTCAGCACCGTGGCAGGTTTCAGCTCGAACGCGCGATGGGCATTGAGGTGCTCGCGACAGACCAGTTCGGCAAGAGTGGCATGCTCTACAGGGACCTTCAGGCGTGTCACCAAGGCGCGCAGTGGAGCCACGCCGCGATGCTCGTGGCCACGATGCCCCGGCAGTTCGTCCCTGGGCGTGAGTGCCTTGCCGAGGTCATGCGTCAGCGCACAGAAGCCGACCAGATCATCACCCGGCGCCAGCTTCGCCGCCTGATCCAGCACCAGCTCCAGGTGCACACCGCAGTCGATCTCCGGATGGAACTCCGCGCGCTGCGGTACACCGTACAAGGCGTCGATCTCGGGGAACAGCACGGCCAGCGCGCCACAGTCGCGCAGCACGCGCAGGAACGCGGAGGGCTGCGCCTCGGTCAAGGCCTTGCGCGTCTCCGCCCACACCCGCTCCGGCACCAGGTGATCCACTTCGCCATTGCGCACCATCTGCTGCATCAGCGCCATGGTCTCCGGCGCCACCGTGAAGCCCAGCGACGCGAAGCGCGCGGCAAACCGCGCCACGCGCAACAGGCGTACCGGATCTTCCACGAACGCTGGTGACACATGCCGCAGCACGCGCGCCTCGATGTCGCGCACGCCGTCGAACGGATCGGTCAGCGTGCCGTGTGCGTCCTCGGCGATCGCATTGATGGTGAGGTCGCGGCGCGCCAGGTCCTGCTCCAGCGTCACCGTGGCGTCGGCCTGGAAGACGAAGCCGTGATACCCACGCCCGGTCTTGCGCTCGGTGCGGGCCAGCGCGTACTCCTCGCCGCTATCCGGGTGCAGGAATACCGGAAAGTCCTTGCCCACCGGCTTGTAGCCCAATGCGAGCAGGTCCTCGGGCACGGCACCGACCACGACATGATCCCGATCGCCCGCCGCCCGCCCCAGCCATTTGTCGCGGACCGCGCCGCCGACCAGATAGATTTGCATGACGTGGATTCTGCCATGCGGATGTCGCCAGCGCGGACGCGCACGGTTCGATCAGCGCTTCCGCGAGCGTGCTCCATCCAGCCGGCGCTGGCGCTGCGACGCTGCCAGCAATGATGGCAGTTCGGCGCTGAACGCCCGTGGCACGATTCCCAGCGCGGCATAGCCGTCGATCTTGCCGACCGAGTCGGTGCGCAACGAACGGAAGTTGTCCAGTGAGAACGGCTTGCCGGGAAGCAGCTCGGCAACCTGTGCCTGCAGCCGGCCGAGAGCGTCGGGCAAGGCGAGGATCGGCGTGCGCAGGCCGGCTTGATCGCGAATGCGGCGCACGATGTCGCCCAGAGTGAGCACCTCCGGGCCGTACAGTTCGAAACTGCGTCGCCGCCCGAGGTCGTCGCTGCCTACGCAACGGGCGATCGCCTCGGCCACGTCGCCAACCCAGGTCGGCGCCATGCGTGAGTCGGCGCGCGCCAGCGGGAGCATGGGCAGACGGCGCAACAACGTGGCGAACCGACGGACCAGTCCGTCGCCGGTGCCGAAGATCACGCTGGGCTGGTAGATCGTCCAGTTGAGCGCGGAGGCCTTGACCAGCGCCTCGGCCTCACCCCGGGTCTTCAGGTATTGGGACAGGCCCT
This sequence comes from Rhodanobacter sp., assembly GCA_039922695.1. Classification (GTDB taxonomy): domain Bacteria; phylum Pseudomonadota; class Gammaproteobacteria; order Xanthomonadales; family Rhodanobacteraceae; genus Rhodanobacter. The sequence continues at coordinate 22,989 of JBDTEG010000213.1, forward strand.
GGCCGGCCTTCAGCGAGCTCATCTGATGCAATCGCGTCACGCCGCAGCTTTCGCAGGCGGCGATCAGGCGGCGGGTCAGTTCCACGTGCACGCGCTGGAACGTGTGCTTGCCGTTCCGGTTGAGTATGCCCACCAGGTTGACTACCGCGTCGGCGTCGGTCAGCTGCGCCCGCAGCGCGTCGTCATCGTAGATATCGACGCTGCGCACGCTCACTCCCGGCAAGACGCCAAGTTCTCGGTGCTTTTCGCGGTTGCGGCTGAGCAGCACGATGCGGTGCCCGTCGGCGACCAGGCGCGGCACCAGGCGACTGCCTACGAAACCGGTGCCGCCGAGAATGACAAGTTGCCGGGTGGCCATGCGGGTTCAGTTCCTGGCTGGTGAGGTTGTCGGCTTGCCCGGCACGCTGGCGTTGTTGGCCGCCGTGGCCGGTGTCGCCAGTGGACACTCGATGGCACGGCGCGCCACGTTGGGGCCCGGCGGGGCAAATGGCTGCCCGATCGGACTCATCTGCAGTGCCAGCGGTACCGCCGTGCCATGCAGGCGCCAGTCGTAAATCACGCTGAAGGCCATTACCCGCGCCACGTATTCACGTGTTTCCTTGAACGGGATCGTGGCGACGAACAGCTCCGGCGCCAGCGCCCCGCGGTGGGCCAGCCACTGGTCGACGCGGTTGGGGCCCGCGTTGTAGGCCGCGCTGGCCAGCCAGGTCGAGCCGTTGAAACGCTGTGCCATCTGCGCAAGATAGCGTGTCCCCAGCGCGATGTTGACGTTGGGCTCGTACAGACTGGCTGCGCCCGCCCAGGCCAGCCCGTTGCGTTTGGCGACGAGCGCGGCGGTGCTGGGCAGGAGTTGCATCAGGCCGCGTGCATCCGCGCCGGAGCGGGCGTCGCTCATCCAGGCGCTCTCGGCGCGCAGGATGCCGTAGGCCCAGGCCGGCTCGATGCCAGCCTGCTCGGCCTGCGGCACCAGACCATCCTGGCTGGCCAGCGGAAAGCGCAGGTCATACAGACGCAACGCCTCGCCGCTGTTCAGCGTGAACACGGCCCGGTCGTACCAGCCACGACGGTTGGCCAGGTCGGCGGCGACGCGCAAGGTGACTTCGTCGGCGCCCTGCAGGGCTTGGGTCCATTCACGCCGGGCCAGCGCCGGCAGGTCGACCGCAAACAGCTCGAACGCGCGACGCAGGCCCGGTTGTGACAGTAGTTGCTGTTCGCGCCGGGAGTCATCGGCGAGGGTCAGTGGACAAATGGCATACGGCTGCTGCAACTGGTCGGCGGCAAGGAAGCCAAAGAACGTGGGCTTGTCGGCGAGTGCCGAAAACTGCTGCCCAGCCTGCGCGGCGTGGCCGGTGGCCGCCAGCGCGCGCGCACGGAAGTACTGCCATTCGCCATCGTGCTGCTGGCTGGCCGGCATCGCATCGATCGCGGCAAGCACGGCGGGCCAGTTCATCCGTGCCAGCGCCACCCGCGCCCGCCATTCGCGGGTGCTGTCACTCTGCGCGCCCGCTGGCAGTGCGATCAGGCGCGCCAGTGCGCCGTCGTCGAAATCGGTGGCGTGGAACAGCGCCAGCGCATGCAGGATCTGGTCGCGCTGCTGCTGGCTGAAACTGAAGTGGGTCTGCAATTGTTGCCAGGCGCTGTCCGCGCTGCTGGACTGGCGGCGCGCGAGCCGGGTCAGGGCCAGCGTGGCGGCCTGGCGGTCACGCAGCGTATCCGGCCAGCTTGATGCTTTCGCCAGTGCGCCGGCGGGATCGCGCAGCGCCAGTGCGAGTTGCCGCGCGCTTGCCTGTTCGGCAGGCGGCAGCCATGGGGTGAGGCTGGCGATCGTACCGGCCTGGTTGGCGTCGGCGGCGCGATCGATGCGCGTCCACAATCGCGTATCGGTCAGCAAGCCTTGCGTCTGCGCCGCGCCCAGCACGGAATCGCAGGCATTGGGCAGGCTCGGTTTGAGCCACAGCGAGGCCAGGTCCCCCTCGAAATCCAGCGTGCCGCCTTGGGCCAGCTTGGACTGCAGGGCATTGCAGCTGAGAG
>JBDTEG010000214.1:0-60074 GCA_039922695.1 Rhodanobacter sp.
GCGTCGGCCTGCTGGTGAACGCCCTGAAAATGCACTGAACCACGAGACTGGCAAGCAGGCTGACGATCCCGACGAAACTGGAGGCAACATGAGCATGCGACAGTTCTTTCCCTGGGTGGTCATGGCAGCGTCCTGCTGCGCCTGCAACGCCTACGCCGCAACCACGCGAACGATCAATTTCAGCAAGGAAGGGATCCAGCCGACTGCGGCGCAGAACCTCGCGATCCGACGGGCGGCGGCCGCCGACATCAAGGAATTCGACAGCCCCGAAAAGGACAGCTGGCACGTGGTGTCCGTCGACCTCAACGACGACGGGCACTCCGACCTGCTGATCCAGTACACCGACCGCGGCCTCTGCGGCGCCCTCGGATGCGGCGGCGCGATCGTGATGGCCACGGCGACCGGATTTGTTACGCATGCGACGTCGCTGCCGAACTTCGTCTACCTGATGAACGTACTCGGCACGAAGCATCACGGCACGCACGATCTGCGGTTCGACGATGCGAAATACATCGTCAAGTGGGACGGCAAGGAATACCGCTAATCGCCCGTACTGCCCGGCATACCCCGGTTCAACTGCCCGATCCGGCCGGCAGCGGGGTCAACATCGCCTCGGTGACGCTGCTGCCGCCGTGGCCGAAGAAGGAGTGGCTCTCCTCGGCGCGACGCGACAACACCACCAGGCGCGTACCCAGAACCGCCAGCCGATAATCGGTGGTGTTGTCGATCTCGATACTGATCAGCAGTTTGCGCCCCTTTACGGAGACGGCGTTCTGCACCGCCACCGGCACGCCATCGTTACCCAGCCACACCTTGATCTGGCCGATGTAGTGCTTGATCGTCATCTGCTTGCTGGCCGAGGGCGGCAGCGGCACGTCGAAGACCAGCACGTGCGTCGGCTGGCCGTCATGAACCTCATCGCGCTGGCCGGCCAGCGTGGCGCCGTCGAGCTGGTGCAGGAGTACCGGCGCGAAATCCACCATCGGTTGCACACTGACCGGGCTGAGCTTGCCAAGCAGGTCCTCGATCGGGATGGGCGCATCCTTGTTCTTCCCATTGGCCGCCGCTTCGTGCGACGCACGCTGCAACAGGTCTGGTGAAAAACCCAGGCTCAGGCCGTCCTTGCCGCTGCTCAGGCGCAGCTGCAACTTTGCATGCGTGGTCTTGTCGTCGTCGCTCTTCACGGTGCTGCTGACTTGCAAGGTCGCCGCCAGCGCCTGCGTCGCCTGCAGCCGGCCCAGCGTGGTACGCAAATCGGATACCGCATCGGCCCGTGCCAGCGCAGGCAGCACCAGAGTGACAAGCAACAACGGCAGAATCATGCGAGGCGCCATGCAATCGCTCCTTTCGAACAGGTCCCACACAGTAGCGCTGGTCCACCAGGCGTACCATCACGTCAGGCTCGATGGAATCTCGCTAGACTGGAAACGGACGTCACAGCCACGCTGGCCTTGCCACCGCATCACTCACGCTCGGAGAACCTGCATGAGTTACGTCGACGGATTCGTGGTGCCTGTGCCGCAGAAGAAACTTTTCGCCTATCGCCGCATGGCGCGCCGGGCAGGTACGGTCTGGCGCGAATATGGAGCGCTGGAATATATCGAGTGTGTCTCTGACGACGTGCAGCCGGGCAAGCTCACCTCGTTTCCGCAAGCGGTCAAGCTCAAGGAGGGCGAGGTCGTGGTGTTCTCGTGGATCATCTATGCCTCCAAACGCGACCGCAACCGCATCAACAAGAAGGTGATGGCCGATCCTCGGCTGGCGGCGATGATGGACCCCAGGAGGCTGCCGTTCGACGGCAAGCGGATGTTCTTCGGCGGCTTCAAGATCCTGGTCGACCTGTAGTACCGCGGTGGCTCAAAGATGTTCAAGGAATACCTCCAGCACGATGCCACTGGCCTGGCGGAACTGATCGCCCGTGGCGAGGTGTCTGCCGGCGAAGTCCTGGAAGCTGCACTGAGCCGGGCAGCCGAGGTCGACCCGCAACTGGCGGCTATATGCATTTCCATGGAAGGCATCGCGCGGCAGCGCGCGCAAGCTGCTCTGCACGGTCCGTTTGCCGGTGTGCCCTTCCTGCTCAAGGATCTCGGCCAGGACTATGCCGGCGTGCCGAGCACCTCGGGCAGTCGCGCGCTGCGCCATTGGGTGCCGCCACAGCATGCGGAAGTGGTGCGCCGGTTTCTGGACGCTGGCCTGGTGGTGTTCGGCAAGACCGCTACGCCCGAGTTTGGCTTGCGCGCGGAGACGGCGCCGCGGATCTGGGAGCGTCCCACGCGCAACCCCTGGGATCCGGCACGCACTCCGGGCGGCTCCTCCGGCGGTTCCGCCGCGGCGGTGGCGGCCGGCATCGTGCCGGCCGCGGGTGCCTCCGATGGTGGCGGTTCGATCCGCATACCGGCCTCCTACTGCGGCCTGTTCGGACTGCGGCCATCGCGTGGTCGCGTGTCCAGCGGTCCCGGACAAGCCGAGGTATGGGACGGCGCCTCCAGCCAGCACGTGGTGAGCCGCAGCGTGCGCGATTCCGCGCGCCTGCTCGATGTCATTGCCGGTACGGCCAGCGGCGACCCGTTTGCCATCGCGGATCCAGCCCGGCCGTTCGGTGATGCCATCAACCGGCCGCCGCGGGCGCTGCGCATTGGCTACTGCACCGACTCGCCACTTGGGACGCCCGTGCACGCCGACTGTGTCCGGGCCGTGCTGCACACGGCGAAACTTCTGACCGGGCTCGGCCATTCCGTGGAGCCAGCCGCGCCTGCATACGATGGCAAGGCACTCGCGCGCAGCTATCTCAGCATGTACTTCGGCCAGACCGCGGCCAGCGTGGCACGGGCACGCAAGCTCACCGGCGCCAGCGACCGCGTGTTCGAACTGGAGACACGCGTCCTCGCCCTGCTCGGCCGCACCCTCGGTGCAGGCGACTACGTGGCCGAGCGACTGCGCTGGAACGACTACGCCCGCGCGCTGGGACAGTTTCACCAGAGCTACGACCTGTACCTCACTCCGACCACCGCCCAGCCACCGAACCGCATCGGCGAACTGACCACGCCTCCCGCCCAGCGTGCTGCCGCGAGCGTGGTACTGGCATTGCAGGCCGGTCGCCTGCTGCTGAAAGGCGGCATGGTCGACCAGTTGTTGACCACCAGCCTGCAACGCGTGCCATTCACCCAGCTGTCGAACCTCACCGGTACGCCGAGCATGTCGGTACCGTTGCACTGGGCACCTGTCGAATCCGGCGGCGCCGAGCTGCCATTTGGCGTGCAGTTCGTGGCCCGCTTCGGCGACGAGGCCACGCTGTTGCAATTGGCCGCGCAACTGGAACAGGCGCAACCGTGGAACGAGCGCCGACCAGCACTGTGAACCGGGAGCCTGTCAGGCTTGGGAGGTCGAGGCGAGGTTTCGGCTGTGCGGGGACAGATTCCTGACGATTCGCCGGTCCATCGTGGTTCCCTGGACCAGGAATCGGCGGGGATATGGACCGCAGAGGCGGATTCGCCGACCGGCCGACCCAAGTCGGACAGGCTCCCAGGCAGCGTGCCGCAGCAAGTCGGCTTATGCCTGGGCATCCTCGGCGGCCACGAAGCCGCCTGTCTGCCGCTTCCACAGCCGCGCATACAGGCCGTCGTGTGCAATCAGCTCCGAGTGGGTTCCGGTCTCCACGATCACGCCCTTGTCCAGCACCACCAACCGATCCATCCGGGCGATGGTGGACAAACGATGGGCGATCGCAATCACGGTCTTGCCCTGCATCAGGATGTCAAGGCTGTCCTGGATGGCGGCCTCGGCTTCGGAATCCAGCGCCGAGGTGGCCTCGTCGAGTACCAGGATGGGCGCGTCCTTCAGCAGCACGCGGGCGATCGCGATGCGCTGGCGCTGGCCGCCGGAGAGTTTCACTCCACGTTCGCCGACCAGCGCGTCGTACCCACAGCGCCCTTCGCCGTCGGTCAGGTTCGGGATGAACTCGTCAGCGCGCGCCTTACGCACGGCCTCGGCAATCTGTGCGTCGCTGGCATCGGGACGGCCATACAGGATGTTGTCGCGGATCGAGCGGTGCAGCAGTGAGGTGTCCTGGGTGACCACGCCGATTTGGGAGCGCAGGCTTTCCTGGGTGACGCCAGCGATATCCTGACCATCGATCAGGATGCGCCCGGCTTCCAGGTCGTACAGCCGCAGGAGTACGTTGACCAGGGTGGACTTGCCGGCCCCAGAGGGGCCGACCACGCCGATCTTCTCGCCCGCGCGCACCGCGAGATCCAGACCGGCGATCACGCCGCCCTGCTTGCCGTAGTGGAAATGGACGTACTCGAAGCGCACCGCACCGTTGACCACCTCCAGCGGCATCGCGCCCTCATGATCCTGCACCGCGCGCGGCTGCGAAATGGTGGTGATGCCGTCCTGCACCGTACCGACATCCTCGAAAATGCCGTTGACCACCCACATGATCCAGCCGGACATGTTGTTGATGCGAATCACCAGCCCGGTCGACAGCGCGATCGCGCCTACCGTGATCTTGCCCTCGCTCCACAGCCACAGTCCGAGCCCGGTGGTTCCGGTGATCAGGAAACCGTTGAGTATGGTGATGCTGGCATCCAGCGCAGTGGTGACGCGCGTCATGTGCCGCAGCTTTTCGGTCTGCTCGGCCATCGCGTCGGCGACGTAGCCTTCCTCGCGTCGCGTATGTGCGAACAGCTTCAGCGTGAGCACGTTGCTGTAGCCATCGACGATCCGTCCCATCAGCTTCGAGCGCGCCTCGGAGGCCCTCCAGGAGCGTTCTTTCAGCCGCGGAATGAAGAAGCACAGCAGGCCGACGTACAGGAAAACCCATACGAACAGCGGTGCCGCCAGCCAGACATCGGCGTGTGCGAACAAGGCGATCGCGCTGCCGGTATAGATCGTCACGTACCACAGCGCGTCAACGATCTGCACCGCCGACTGGCGCAGCGCGGCACCGGTCTGCATGATGCGGTTGGCGATGCGTCCGGCAAAGTCGTTCTGGAAAAACCCCAGGCTCTGCCTGATCACGTAGCGGTGGTTCTGCCAGCGGATGCGGTTGGTCAGGCTTGGCACGATCGCCTGGTTCACCAGCAGGTCGTGCAGGCTGTTGAGCAGCGGCCGCACAATCAGCGCCACGGCGGCCATCCACACCAGGGTGCGGCCATGCAGGCGGAAGAAATCGGCCGGCGTGCCCTTGGCCATGTCCACGATCCGCCCGATGAAACCAAACAGCGCCACCTCCACCACGGCTACGCCGAAGCCGACCACGACCACCGCCGCAAACACCGGCCACACCTGGCGCAGGTAGAAAGCGTAAAAGCGCCACACCGAGGTTGGCGGCATGCCGTCGGCCGGCTCCTTGAACGCGTCGATGAGGGATTCGAACCAGCGGAAGATCATCGGCAGTCGCATGAGGCGCGGGAGTGGGTAACGTGCTGCCCTGAGCGTCGTTTGGCAAGGACCGAAGGCCATCCGACGGCTCCGCCCACACGTGGCTGCGTGCCCACCGGGATCAGGGCTGGCGCAAGGCCCGACGGGCCTGTCCATTCTGATGCAGCACCAGCGCCTTGACCTTGCCGCTCGCATCGCGCTCGAAATCCATCTGCGCGTCTACCACGGTGTAAAAGAAGTGGTCCCTCGCCGTCGCATACAGCTGAAACGCAGCCTGGCCGGTCAAGCGAGCGTAAAGTTGGCCTTGCTTGACGGTAATGGCGAACTGCACGCCCGGCGCCAGGGCATAGCGCCCCACATACTCGCGTAGCAAGGCGGGGTCGAGCTGGACGCTGTTGCTGGCGTGTGCGTCGCCGGTGCGTGGCGCGCGTTGGTCGTGTCCGTTCTGGTGCAGCACCAAGGCGCCGACCTTGCCGGTCTTGCCGCGCTCGAAGGCGACCGTGATCGGGGCCGCCTTGGCAAAGAAGGCATCCGGGGCACTGGGAAACAGGGGAAACGCGCCCTGCCCGGTTGCCTGCGCAAACAATTGATCACCCTGGCGGGTTACCGTGAGCACGAAGCCCGGCGCCAGCGCGTATTCGCCGGCATAGGCGTCGAGCTGCTCCGCCGGCACGGCGATCGCCTTGTGTACCTGGGGCAGCGGCACGGACGGCAACAAGACCGCGAAGCCCAGCTCCTGCGGCGCGCCGGTGCCATTGGTGAGGATCACCACGCCACGACGACCGTCACGGGTGAAGCCGACGAAACTGCTGTAGCCGCCGGTTTCACCGTTGTGCCACACCACGTCGCCTTGCGCCGTGTGATGGGTCATCCAGGCCAGCCCGATGCGATCGTCGGCACCGATGTCCCGCCGCGGCTGCTGCGCCAGCTGCATCGCCGCCGCCAGTGGGGTCTTCAGCAGGCCCATATTCGCCTGCAGGTAACGCGACATGTCCTCGCCCGTGCTCGACAAGGCACCGGCACCCGCCAGCGCTTGCCACTGCCAATGGCCGGCCGGATGGCCTTCTTCGTCGCGGCCGATGGCCATGCGTTTGCGCATCGACGCGGTCAGCTCGACGCCGGTGGAATCCATGCTTAGCGGCGCCAGCACGTCGCGTTGCATCAGGGCACCGTAGGAAAGATGCGCGCATCGCGCGAATGCCTCGCCGAGCAGGCCAAAGCCGAGGTTGGAATATTCGTACATGGCCCCGGGATCGCGCGGCAGGCTGTAGCTGGCAAGAAACGCCTTGAGCCGATCGCTTCCATAGTCGGCATAGGGATTGCCCAAGTCGGCCGGTTGCAGATTGCCCGGCAGCCGCGGCAAGCCGGAAAACTGCTCCGCAAGCAAACCGAGGGTGATCGACTTGCCATCCCGTGCGGGCATCGTGTAGCCCGGCAACAGGGTCGCCACCGGCGTGTCGAGGGTCCAGCGTTTCGCGAGCACGCCTTGCGCCAGCAACAACGCCGTAAAGGTCTTGGTGACCGAACCGATCTCGAACACCGTCTGGCCATCCGGGGCCTTGCCGTCGGCAAGCTTGCCGAAACCCACCACCTGGACACGGCCATCGTCCACCATCGCCACCACCATCGCCGGGTAGATCCCGTCTTCGGTGTACTGCTGTGCCACTTTGGCGATGCGGGCCGGCAACACCGACGAGTTGGCCATGGCGGCGGTGGGCAGCAGCATCGCCAACGCGACGCCGCAAGTCAGTTTCGATGCATGATTCATTGCGTCACTTCCGTTTCGTGGCGGCGGTCGGCTCAGGGAGCTCCTGCATCACCATCGCCAGTTGTTGTCGGTAGGCTGCCAGCGCTCTGCGGCCGGCCGCGGTAATGCTCAGTTCGGTCAATGGGCGCTTGCCGCGGAAGCTCTTCTTCACCGCGACCAGGCCACCGGTTTCGAGCTTGCTCATGTGACTGGACAGATTGCCCTTGCTCAGTCCGCTCATGTTTTCCAGAAAGCCGAACTCGACCTGCTTGGCGCCGGCCAGCACGGCCAGGATCAGCAGTCGCGCCGGCTCGTGCACCAGCCGGTCCAGCGCCATCACTTCACCGAGGTGCCCCGGTGTTTTCATGCTTCCGCCGATGTCGACTGGCGCAGCTGCTCCAGACGTTGGCGCAGGATGCGGAACTGGCGATGCTCGGCGAGGCCCTTGGCGATCATCGCCAGCGCCACCAGCGGAAACATCAACGCCACCAGCGACATGAGCATCGCCTGGTGCGTGTGCGTGGTACCGACCAGCGGATAGTAGCCGCCACCGCTGACCAGCGCGGCCTGGCAGAACAGGAACACCCCGATGATGAAGTCCAGTGGACTGCGCAACCAGCGCCATGTCGCCAGCACGAGCAACCACAGCAGTGCCAGGTACCCGAGCATGCCGGCGGGCAGGAACCACGAATGCTGTTTGGCGACGGTGCCCAGGCCCGCGGTGATCGCCAGCGCCACCAACAGAACCACCGCGACGCACAGACGATGCATGCGACGCTCGGCGGGCGTTTCCTGCTGCTCGACATGGCCCAGGCGCTGATAGTAGTGATGCGTCATCCAACCCTTGGCCAGCAGCCACCCGGCCGGAATCGCGATCAGCACGGCCCGTGTCAGCGGCATAGAAGGCAACAACGGACCTCCGAAATAAGCGATCAAGCAGAGCACGCCGCCAAGTACCGACGACAAGCCGCCGGCGCTGCGCGAATAGCGCGCGTAACTTCGCGTCAGCTCTTCCACCTGGCGCAGTCGACCCTGGACATTCGCTGGCATGCAGGTCCTCCAATCGTTGTTTGCAAATTAGTTTGCTTCACAAACCATGAGTCGTCAAGTGATGCGATTGAAAGCAGTGCCCGCCATGCATCACGCGTCGGACGGCTCCCCCTGAAAACTCCGGAGCCCGCTGCTTGATACGCCCCGCGATCGGTCGCCCCAGCCAGACTCTCTCGCAGATCGCGCATGACAGCGCACCGGTCTGGCGGGTTCGGGGTAGTGGCGGACGGGTGGCGATCAAGGTCATCTTGCGCGGTGCAGCCACGGCTGCGCCAAGCCCGGCCTTCTCCGGCAGTGGTTGCTGCCTTGATCTCCGGGTGTGAAACTGCCGCACCTGCTCGCGAGGCATTCCCGCATGTCCGAACCCAGCTTCGAGGGTCGTTGCACCTGCAGTGGCATTCGCTATCGAATGGTCAGTGCGCCGTTGTTCGTGCACTGCTGTCACTGCACCTGGTGCCAGCGTGAATCCGGCGCAGCGTTTGCGCTGAACGCGATGATCGAGAGCGACCGGGTGGAACTGCTGCAAGGCAGACCCGAGCTGGTGGATACCCCGTCCAACAGCGGCAAGGGGCAATTGATCGCGCGTTGTCCGCGCTGCCGTGTAGCGCTGTGGAGTCACTACGCCGGTGCCGGCAGGGCCATGGCGTTCGTGCGGGTGGGTACCCTGGACGAACCCCAGCGGCTCCCGCCCGACATTCATATCTTCACCTCGACCAAGCTGCCGTGGGTCACGCTGTCGCCTGATATTCCCGCCGTGGCGGAATATTACGACCGCAACGGGCGCTGGCCGGGCGCGAGCCTGGCGCGGCGCGAGGCGTTGCTGGCGGCGACTCGCGGGCAGCCGTAACCCGCAGCCAATCTGAACGCTCCCCGTGCCGGACAGGGCATCCAGGGTTGCCACGATTGACCGACCGCCGCGCCGCCGGGATCATGCGCGGATGCCTGTCCTGCTTCGCCGCCTCGTCCTCGTGCTGCTTTGTCTTGGCAGCGTTGCCGTGCACGCCCAGATGGGTGGCTTGGCGCCGGCTCGTGCTTCGTCTGCTGCGACCCCGGCGCAAGCGCTTGATCAACTGGACCGACGCCTCGATTCGCTCAAGGCCGCGCTGAAGGGCCAGCACGCCACAGCGCCGCTGGCGGACCTGCGCAACGCCGCCTTGGGTGTGCAGGACCAGGCGCGTCAACTGGCCGGAAGCCTGACCCCGCAGATGGCCGCGCTGCAGGCACAACTTGCGGTGCTGGGGCCGGCACCAGTCAAAGGGGCGCCCGCGGAAGCAACAGAAGTGGCGGCCCAGCGCCGGCAACTGGACAAGGCCCAGAGCGCGCTGGACGCGCAGATCAAACAGGCCCAGCTGTTGAGCCAGAGCGCGCTGCAACTGGCCGCAAGACTCACCGGCTTGCGCAACGACGAATTCCAGGCACGACTTACCTCGCGCACAGCCTCGCCGCTGACTCGCGCGTTCTGGGCCGACCCGGTGCGCACCTTTCCCGATGACATGGTCCGCTTGAATCGTCTGGGCGCAAGGACCGCCGACGCATGGCGCACCGCGTGGCAGCCGCCAAACCGGCAACCGCTGCTGGCATGCCTGATCGGCGCGGCGTTGCTGCTTGGCATCGGTCGCTGGCTGCTGGATCGCCTGCTGCTGCGGCTGGCCACACGACGCGTGCCGGACGGCCATCTGCGCCGCAGTGCGATGGCGGTGGCGGTGGCGCTGACCGCCGTGTTCACCACCGGCCTGGCTGCTCAATTGGTGTACCTGGGCCTGAACTGGAACGACGTCCTCGATCCGGAACTGGATGCGCTGGCCAGGGCGGTGGTGCGGCTGGTGTTGTTCGCCGCGTATGTCACCGGGCTTGGACGCGGACTGTTGTCCGTGCGCAGACCCTCGTGGCGCCTGCCGGCGCTGTCGGACCTGATCGCGCAGCAATTGCGGCCATTTCCGTGGTTGCTCGGTGCCGCCGCCCTGCTGTTCGGCCTGATCGAGCGGATCAGCCGCACGATCGGTTCCAGCCTGCCCGCCACGGTGGCAACGCGGGGCCTGATGGCGCTGGTGATCAGCGGCCTGATCGGCACGCTCTGGTTGCGTCTGTCTCGTGCGCGCCGGCAACAGGCGGCCGCCGGAGAAACGGAGCATCGCCCAGTATGGGTCGGCCTGCTGGTGGCAGCGGCGCTGCTCGGCGTCGTGCTCAGCTGGCTCGGCGTGGCGATGGGCTACATCGCGCTGGCTTTCTTCGTGGCCGTGCAGATGTTGTGGATCGGTGTGATCGTTGCCAGCGCCTATCTGCTGTTCCATTTGCTGAACGACCTGATCCACACCCTGGCCTCGCCGCGCGGTCGCAGCGGACAACGTTTGCAGGCCACCTTCGACCTGTCGCCGCATGTCCTGGATCAAACCGCCACCTTGCTCGCCGGCGTCAGCCGGGTGTTGTTGACCCTGCTGGTATTGGCCATCGTGCTGACCCCGTTCGGTGCCGGCCCCGGCGATTTGCTGGCCAGCGCCAGCCGCAGCTTCAGTGGCCTGAAGCTGGGTGAGCTGCCGATCGATCCAGGCAGTATTTTCGATGCGTTGCTGGTCCTGCTGGTCGGCGCATTCATCCTGCGCATGCTCAAGCGCTGGCTGCGCGAACAACTGCTGCCGAAGTCGACGATGGAACCGGGCATGCAGGATTCGATCGTTACCCTGCTCGGCTACCTCGGCGGCCTGCTGGTGCTGGTGCTGACCCTGGCCGCGCTGCATGTCGACCTGAAGAGCATCACCTGGATCGTCAGCGCGTTGTCCGTCGGAATCGGCTTCGGCCTGCAGGCGATCGTGCAGAACTTCATCTCCGGCCTGATTCTGCTGGTGGAGCGCCCGGTGAAGGTCGGCGACTGGGTCAGCCTGGGCACGGTCGAGGGTGACATCCGCCGGATCAACGTGCGCGCCACCGAGATCCAGCTGTGGGATCGCTCCACCGTGATCGTGCCGAACTCGCAGTTGATCACCGAGAACGTGCGCAACGTGACCCAGGCCAATGCGCTGGGCCGGGTCAAGATCACCCTCCCGATGCCACTGGATACTGACGCGGACAAGGTACGCGTCCTGGCGCTGGATGTGCTCGGTGCGCATCCCGGTACGCTGGCCACGCCGGCTCCGTTCGTGCGACTGGAAAATCTCGATGCCGGCTCGATGACGTTCGGCTGCGTCGCCTATGTCAGCGGCCCGCGTGAAGTGGGCGCGGTAAAGAGCGAGCTGTTGTTCGAGATCCTCGAACGCCTGCGCGTGGCGCGGTTGCCGCTGATCCGCGCCCAGCTGATCCGCACCCTGCCGCCACTGACCGAGAACGACGAACGCACGGGTTGACGCCGCGCGATAGACTGCAGTCCTGCCGCGGAGCGAAGCCGATGGGTTTCCTGCAATATCTGCCCGAGCCCCCGTTTGACACGCTGATCGCCAAAGTATGGGACTGGGACATGCCGCCAGCCGCCCACCACTACGAACGCGTGCTGCCGCAGCCGGGCGCGCAGTTGATCATCAACCTGCATGAGGACGAGACGCGGGTCTACACGGACGACGCCGCGCGTCGCTGCATCCGTTCCTCTGCCAGCGTGCTCGGCGGCCCGGCCCTGCGCAGCGAGATCATCGACACGTCAGAACAGGTGCGCGTGATGGGCGTGGTGTTCCACGGCGGTGGCGCGCATGCATTGACCGGCGAACATGCCGCTTCGTTGACCGGTCACGACATCGACCTCGAAGACCTGTTTGGCAGCGCCGCGAGCCTGCTGCGTGAACAATTGCTCGAGATGGAAAACCCGCCCGGGCGGCTGCGCTTGCTGATGCAGTGGCTGCGTCGACACATGCGATCGACATCGCTGCATCCGGCCGTGAGCCACGCGCTGGCCGTGCTGGCCCGCTCGCCCCAGATACAGCGCGTCCGCTTGCTGGCGCGTGACACGGAACTGTCCGAACGCCGGCTCGGCGCGCTGTTCCAGCGGGAGGTGGGCATGCGTCCGAAGCACTACGCCCGTTTGCTGCGTTTCCGAACGGTGGTGGCCCAGGTGCACGAGCAGCCGAGCGTCAACTGGAGCGCGGTGGCCGCCGATTGCGGCTACTGCGATCAGGCGCACCTGACCCATGAGTTCCGCCGGTTCGCCGGCGTCACGCCCGCGGCGTTCATGGCGGCGCGCGGGCCGTACGTGAATCACCTTCCGCTGGATTGACCGGCAGAAATCTACAAGACGTTGCACGGCCGCCGACGTAGTCTGGCCCCGTCCTGACCCAAGGAGACTCCCATGTCCCACACCGGCGGCAGCACCATCGTTCCCTGCCTGCGCTACCGCGATCCGCACGCGGCCATCGCATGGTTGTGCAAGGCATTCGGCTTCGAGAAGAACGCCGTCTACGAGAATGACCAAGGCGGCGTCGAGCACGCCCAACTGGTCTACGGCAACGGCATGATCATGCTCGGCGGCGTCCGCCACGACGACTTCGGCAAGCATATTGCGCAGCCAGACGAAATCGATGGTCGCGAAACCCAGTGCGCCTGCGTGATCGTGGCCGACTGCAAGGCGCACTACGAGGCGGCCAAGGCTGCAGGCGCGCTGATCGTCAACGACTATTCGGAGAAGGAATACGGCGGCGGCGGCTACAGTTGCCACGATCCGGAGGGGCACCTGTGGTATTTCGGCAGCTACGATCCGTGGCAGCCCGTTCCCGCATGAAGCAGAAGGCCGACTTGCGCCGGCCTCCAGTCCCGATGACGCGGGGAACCTCTTTACGGCGCACAGACCTTGCCATGCTCCGGGTGAGCGCCCTTCGCCTTGGCGGCGGCCTCGCTCATGTACTCGCCGTGCTTGGTCTTGCCGTACCACTTGTCGGCGGAGCAGTGATAGACCTTGCCGTTGACCCAGACCATGCCCGGGCCGCCACCCGCCGCAGCGGCAGCAGCCGGCTTGGTCCAGCCCATCGACTTCTTCGAGGCAGGCGCCGGTTCCGCCGCGGCGGCGGCTGGTGCAGCAGCCTCGGTCTTCGACTCCATATTCGATGCTTTCGCGGTCTTGCTGCCGCTGGTCGCGTACCACTCCTTCACGCCCTTGTGGCCCTTGCAGGCGCCGCGCTTGCTTGCGGTGCTGGTGTAACTGCCATCCTTGCACTGGCCGGACGAACCGGCGGGTGCGGCAGACTGTTGCGCATAAGCGGCCGAACCCAGTAACAGGCCAGCCAGTGCCACTGCCGCCAAGATCGAATATTTCATTGCAGACTCCCTCCAAGGTGAATTCGAATGTCACTCAGGCGGCAGCGACTGCCCTTCCTGCCGCCTGACTATGCCGCAAAATCGTGCCCGCAAGATGGTGAGGGCAGACGGCATTCATCGCGCAGACGGCGATTTCGAATGAACTTGCGAAATTGCGTGCCAGGCACTCAGCGTCTCGGTTGCCTCAGGGTCGAACCGGGACGTGCCACGGCGTACATTTCCCAGCTGATCCGCTTCAACAGCCAGATCGGGTCATTACCTTGCGCGTACAGATCGCCATGCGTCTTGCCGGCCAGGTAGCGGAAATCGGCACGCGCGTGCAGCGCATCCACCACGGCCTGCAGCTTGTGCACGGCGCCGTCCAGATAGTACGAATCGGCCGTACCCACGATCACGTGGATCTTGCCGTTCAGATCGGGCTGCAGTCGGGTCCAATCCGCCTGCAGCAGATGGGCGATGTCGTAGTGCTGGCACCAATAGGCCGCGACTGTGGGATCGACCGCGCCAGTCTCGCGGTCGAACAGGGGCGCCGGTCGCCCGTCGGGCCCCCGCGGCGAGAACACCCACTCGTAGGAAGCCATCTGTCCGCCATATGGGCCCAGCACCTGCTCCAGCCTGGCGTCGTCTTCGACCGTGCCTTCGTCATGGCCATGTATCCGCAGCAGCGGCCAGCGTGTGCCGTCGGGTCGAACGTAGACGTTCGCCCCGGGCGCGTACAGGTCGACTCCGGAAAAGTCATGGAAATCAACCGGATCAGGCGAGGTCGACCAGGTGCCGCCGAACAGCTTCGGGTATCGGACCTGCAGCCACAGCGTGGCCCAGCCGCCGGACGAATGACCGGTCAGCAGTCGCCCGGACGAGCGCGCGTCCATGCGGTAATGCGCTTCCAGAGACGGAATCAATTCCCCGGTCAGGGCCTCGCCCCAGGGGCCGTTGTTCACCGAGTCGGCGAATTCGTGTGTTCCCGTGGGACCGGACTCGTCCAGGAACACCCAGATCATCGGTGGCATGAAGCCTTTGCGCATGGCCAGATGCACGGCAACGAGCGCGGCCAGCAGGCGATTTTCGTTGCCACCGTAACCATGCGTGTAGTAAGCGGTGGGGAACCTGGCCGCGCCGCTGTCGTAGCCCGGCGGCAGCAGCACCCAGCCGCGCAGGTGAATCGGCCGACCCCAGAATTTCGTTAGCACCGCACTGACCACGTCGATGCGTTCGGTGTGCGCGCGCGCCGCCGGTGCGTCGCCACGCAATGCTGGCGACGACCCGGTCAGCTGCCAGGGATACGGTTCGGGCTGCACCCGGACCAGGTGCAGGGTGGTCGGCGTGATCGCCGGCAGGTGCACACTGATCACGGCACTGATCAGGTCGCCGTCGCTGCGTCCGGTGTAGTTGTAGCTGTGATCCAGGTCCAGCACGGCCTGCAACAGATACTCACCCGGTCGCATTTTCGAAAACCCCTGCGGAAACGCCTGCCCATCCGCATCGATGGACACCCGCTGACCGGGTGCCAGTCGCGCAACCTCACGCGCCGCGACCGCCGTGCGCCGGGGATGCAGCGAATCCGCATCCACCGCTTCGACCTTGCCTTCCGGCGCGGCCTTCCGCGCCGGGCCGGCGGCGGTCGCAAACAGCAGCAGACGGCCGGATACCGGTGTGCGCGCCGCACCGTCCAGCTCAACCTTGAAGATCGGTGGCGTCCGCGCCGCATGCCAGTGCAAGACCAGCGTGCCGGTGACCAACGCCAGGCTCAACGACAGCAGCAGGATCACCCAGACTGATGTGCGCATGCTCCCGCTCCTGACGCTTCAGCCGCGCCACCGGCACAGCAACGCACCATCGACGCTGACGGCATACCGTCGCCAATGGACTCTTCCAGGCCGGAGCAACCGGAGTGGCACTCATCAAGCATGCTGCTCGAGGCCATTCAGTGTGCCGACGTTTGCGGCTGCGGTGGCTGCAGGCGGGAATCCGGTCGCGCGAGCGCATACATCGCCCAGCTGATCTGCTTGAGCAGGCCGTGGCGGTCGTTGCCGAGCTTGTACAGGTCGAAGTGGGTCCGGCCGGGCAGGAAGCGGAACTCCGATTGCCCTCCCAGACCGTCGAGCACCGCCTTGAGCTTGTGTGCCGCACCGTCCAGGTAGAACGTGTCGGCGGTGCCCACATACAGGTGAATCTTGCCATCCAGGTCGTGCTTCAGCTGCGGCCAGTCATGCTGCAGGCGCCAGGCGATGTCGTAGTGATCGCGCCAGTAGGCCACCACCGCCGGATCGACCACGCCGGTATCCCGGTTGAACATCGGCTCGGGCCTGCCGTCCTTGCCGCGCGGCGAGAACACCCACTCGAACGAGGCCAGCTGGCCGCCGTAGCTGCCGAGGACCCGTTCCAGCCTGGCGAACTGTTCAAAGGTACCGAGCACCTTGGCGTGATCGCGCACCAGCGGGTATGCCGAGCCATCGGGCCGCTGGTAGACGTTGGCGTCTGGAGCGTACAGGTCGATGCCGGTGAAATCATGAAAATCACTGGGATCGGGCGAAGTCGACCAGGTACCGCCGAAGATCTTCGGATAGCGCGTCTGCAGCCACAACGTGGCCCAGCCGCCGGAGGAGTGGCCATTGAGGAAGCGTCCGTTCACCTTGCCATCCATGCGGTATTGCGCTTCCAGATGCGGAATCAGTTCGGTGGTCAGCGCCTGACCCCAGGGGCCGTTGTTGACCGAGTCGGCAAACTCGTTGGTGCCGGTGGGGCCGGATTCGTCCAGAAACACCCAGATCATCGGTGGCATCTCGTGCTTTGCCATGGCCGTGTAAACGCTGTAGATCGTGCGGATCACCCGGTCGTTACTGCCGCCAAAACCCTGGGTGTAATAGACCGTGGGGTAGCGGGTGGTGGCTGTCGCGTCGTAGCCGGGTGGGGTCAGCACCCAGCCGCGGATGTGGATCGGGCGGCCCCAGAACGCACCCAACACCGGACTGCTGAAATCGACCAGGTGCGCATGTGGACGCGCCGCCGCCATACCATCGCGAACAGCGGGTGGCGCCGAACCCGGCACTGCCCAGGGATCGCCACCTGGCGGCAATGCCTTGACCAGGGTGAGGGTCGGGATGTCTGTGGCCGGCAAATGCACCTTGACCACCTGGCTGACCAGATCGCCCGGGCCACGGCCGCCATAGTTGTAATCGTGGTTCACATCGAGCACGGCCTGCACCATGTAATCGCCCGGCGGCAGCCGAGACCAGCCCGCGGGGAACGCCAGGCGGTCCGTGTCGATGTCGACCTCCTGGCCTGGCACCCAGTGATCTACCTCGCGTGCTGCCACGCTGGTCTCGGTGGCGCGGAACGGATCGGCATCGACCGATTCGACCACCCTGCTCTTGCCGTCGGACTCGGCCCTCGCCGCCGCTTCCGCCGTCCTGGCATCGGTGGCGAACAGCAGGAGGCGACCCGCCGTTGGCTGCGTGCTGGCTGCGCCGAGCTGGACGTGGAAGAAGCGGTGCGCGACGGTGTTGTCGGTGCGCGCCTGGGCAATGCCGGCCAACAGGCCGAACGAGAGAACGGCAGCAACCGCCTGACGACCAAATTCCATCATTTTTCCCTTGCAAAAGGTGCCCCAGCGGCACCGCGCTGAGTCACTCTTTCGCCGGCTTTGAATCAGTGGCCACAACCGGCACCAACCGCAGGTCCTGGAAGTCGAAGCTGAAATCGGTCAGCGGCGAGATCGGTTGCATGCGCATCCCGCGGATGTGGCCGTCCATGTCCAGCGAGAAATAGACGAAGGCATCGGCATCCAGTGAGCGGTCGTCCCAGCGCACGGTGAAGCTGTCGTGCTGCCACGGTGTCATCGTGCCGATCAGCTGTCTGGTTTTGCTGAAGCGCAGGCGCAGCTTGCCGTGATCCTGCGTGATGATGACGTCGCCATACCACGGGTCGCGGTAGGTGCCGGCATAGTCGGCCAGGGGCAGCGAGGGCTTGCTGCGCTTGTCGCGCGCCTTGTCATGCTTCGCCACGCTGTCGTCGGCTTTGGCTTCGGCGTGCTGCACGGCCTTCTGGTAGACGGCGACCCAGTCGGTCTCGTGCGAAGGATTCAAGTAGGCATCGAGCACGCGATAAGTCACCGCATTGAACGCGGCGCCCGACTGCTGGTTGGTAAGCACGACCACGCCCAGGTTGAGTTTCGGCACCATGGTGACGCGCGAGACGAACCCCGGCCACCCACCGGTGTGCCAGACCAGCTTCTGACCCATGTAGTCGCCGAGAAACCAACCTTCGCCGTAGCCGTAGAAATCCGGCGTCAGCTGAGCCATCTCGGGAATCGATGGCTTCCTGATCGGAATCGGCGTGAGCATCGACCACATTTCGTGGTGGCTCTTTTCGGAGAACACGCGCTGCGCCTTGCCTTCGGCATCGTTCGTGGGCAAGGCTCCGCCAGCCAGTTGCACGTTCATCCACTTCGCCAGGTCGTGCACGCTGGCATAGATGCCGCCGGCGCCCGGGTCGTTGAGCCACGCCATCGGTGGCACCGGCTTGATGTCCTTGAACTCGTACGGTGCGTGACCGGCCGCCACATCCATGCCGGGTTTCAGGTACGTCATGTCGATCAGCGACTCGTCCATGCCGACCGGCTTGAACAGATGCTCGCGTACGTAGTCGGCATAGCTCTGGCCGGATGCTTCCTCGATCACCAGGGTCGCCACCGCGAACAGGATGTTGTCGTAGGCGTAATGACTGCGAAAGCCGTTCTTCAACGGTACCCTTGCCAGCCGCTCCACCACATCTTTCGTGGTGTATGAAGTCGGCGGCCAGTACAGCAAGTCGCCGGCGCCCAGGCTCAGGCCGCTGCGGTGCGCCAGCAGGTCGCGGATGCGCATCTCGTGGGTCACGTACGGATCGGACATGCGAAACCACGGCAGGTGGTCGATCACCCGATCGTCCATCTTCAACTTGCCGGCATCGGCCAGCTGTTGCAGTGCCGCCGCGGTGAACGCCTTGGTGTTGGAGGCGATCGCGAACAAAGTGTGCGCATCGACCCTGGCCGGCTTGCCCAGCTCGCGGACGCCGTAGCCGCGCTCCATCACGACCTTGCCGTTCTTGACAATGGCCACCGCGATCCCGGGGACCTTGAACGTCTTCAGTGTGTCGGCCATGTAGGCATCGAAATCCTGCAGTTGCTCCGGCAGCAGTGGCTGCACGGTGTCGCCGGTCGATACCGGTGGGGGCAACTGACGCGTTGCAGGCGGCTGCGCCAGCGTGGCGGTGACGACCATCAGCAGCGCACAACAACCGGCCAGCCTCGCGGAAAGCGGATGCATGCAAAGGAATCGTTGGGACATCGGAGCCTCCCCTTTTGGCAATTGTCCAACTATCGCGGCAAAACACTGGCAAGACCAGCGCTGCAAGGCGCGGGCGCGAATCGCTCGACGCAAGGCGTGCCAACATCGATCATCCCCGTCACGACGACGAGGCCGAGCCCGGATGAACCCCATCATGATGGAATGGATCGCTGCCCACGCCTTGCTGCTGTGGGCTTTGCTGCTGTTGCTGGCCATGATGATCGGGGACCTTGCCTGGCAGCACAACGTACGCTGGCACCGCCGCACGGCCGGGCTCGGTCAGATAGCGGTGGTGATGCGCTGGCAAGTCGGCGTGTTCCTGCTGCTGGCACTGCTGCTGTTGTTCGCTGCCATCGTCTTGGCCCTGTTCGGACGGTACACCGCGCTGCTGGCAGGGTTCGATACCGCCCTGGCCGAAAGCCTGCACAACCAGCTGCCGCTGCCGGTGCTGCGCATGGTGGCGAAAGTGACCCATCTGGGCGACAGAGTGTGGTTAGCCTTGGCTGCGGCCATCGTGTTGATCGTGCTGTTGCTGCGCCGCCACGGGCGACTCGCGCTCGCCTGGTCAATCGCGCTGCTTGGCATCGTGCCGATCAACGGCAGCCTCAAAGCCGCGCTCCGCAGGGTGCGTCCGCTGCACGACCACGGTTTCATCATCGAGCCGGGCTGGAGTTTTCCCAGCGGGCACGCGTTTGGCGCGGTCGTGTTCTACGGCATGCTGGCCTATTCGTCCCTGCGCCTGTCGCCGCGTTGCCACCGGGCCATCATCGCCGCAGCCGTATTGCTGATCGGCGTGGTGGGCATAAGCCGCATCCTGCTGCAGGTGCACTACTTCAGCGATGTGCTGGCCGGCTATACGCTGGGTGCGGCCTGGCTGGTGCTGTGTATCGGCATCATGGAACGCCTGCAACTGCCCCCGAGGAGAACGCTGTCATGAAGCACCCCGTGGCTTCCCCGCAAAGCCCTTCTGCGCAGATCCGCGTCGGCATCGGCGGCTGGACGTACGCTCCGTGGCGCAACAACTTCTACCCCGACAAGCTGGTACAGCGCCGCGAGCTGGAATACGCCAGCCGCAAACTGCGCGCGATCGAGATCAACGGCACGTTCTATCGCGCGCAGAAACCCGCCACCTACGCCAAATGGGCGGCCGAGACGCCGGAGGACTTCATGTTTTCGCTCAAGGCGCCCCGCTACATCACCCAGGCCACGCACCTGGCCAACGCCGGCAAAGGCATCCGCGCCTTCGTCCAGGGCGGCCTGGCGGAACTGGGCGACCGGCTTGGGCCGGTTCTGTGGCAGCTGCCGCCGTCCCATCCATTCGAAGTCAACGATCTGACCGCGTTTCTGGAATTGCTGCCGCAAGAGTTGAACGGTCGGCCGCTGCGTCACGTTCTGGAGGTACGCGATGCCAGTTTCCTCGATGATCGTTACGTGACCCTGGTGCGCGCGCACCACGTGGCTACCGTGTTCACCGATTCACCCGACTTGCCCATGTTGGCGGATCTGACCAGCGATTTCGTTTATGCGCGTCTCAAGCACAGCCTCGATGACGTCCCCACCGGCTACCCTCCCGCTGCGCTGGACACCTGGGCGCTGCGCGCACGTGGGTGGGCTGCAGGCGAAGACGTCGAGTCATTGCCGCACGTCGCTTCCGTGCAGGCACCAACGGCGCCACGCGACGTGTTCGTGTTCTTCATCAGCGCGGCCAAACACCGCAACCCGGCCGCCGCGATGGCGCTCCAATCGCGCATCGACGCGTAGGGCGGGCACGGCCCACGCCAGCGGTAGACGCCGAAACTCAACCCGTGCGGTAATAGTCCATCTCGCGATAGCGCCTCGCATACAGGCCGAACGCCAGCGCCGCCAGCAGCGCGAACGCGGCGAAGCAGAACATCTGGAATGCGGTGACGCTGAGCCCGGTAGTGGCGATCGAGCCGGTCACCGCCTGGTTGCGCACCGCCGCGTTGGCCAGCAGCACCCACAGATTGCCGACCGTGGTGGTGAGGTTCCAGAAACTCATCACCACGCCCTTCATCGAAACCGGTGCCTGGCTGTAGGCAAACTCCAGCCCGGTCGCGGAGACCAGAACCTCGCCAAAGGTCAGCAACGCATACGGCAGCACCTGCCACACAATCGACAACGGATCGCCACCATCGATGATCACCTGCAAGCCGCCCACCACGATCCACGCCAGACCGCTGAACACAATGCCGGCGGTCATACGCCGCAGCGCGGTCGGCTCATAGCCGAGTCGGCGCAACAGCGGGTACAGCACCAGGTTGTTGAACGGGATCAGCAGCATGACCAGCAGCGGATTCAAGGCCTGCATCTGGGCCGGCTGGAACCAGGACGGCATGCTCATCTCGCCACCCTGCACCACCCAGGTCGAGGCCTTCTGGTCAAACAGCGAGAAGAACGGCGTGGTCAGCGCGAAGATCACCAGCACGCGCAGCACGTTGCGCGCGCCATCGACGGCGTGATCGGGGTGCGGACCACGCGCGCGATCCATCTGCAGCCACGCGCCACCGCCGACCCCACCAATCAGCACCACCAGCGCGATGCAAGCCGAGATCACGAACCCCAACGCGGGCACCAGTGCAAAAGATGCCGCGGCCAGCACCACAGCCGCCACGGCGACGCACAAACCAGGCCGGCCATGGCCGGGTCGCTGGACCAGCAAGGCCGTGCGAATCACCCGCGAGAACGCGTGCTGGTCCGGTGGCCCGGGCGACACCATCACGTACTGCTTTCGACCCAGCCAGAACACCACGGTGGCGATGAACATCAGGCCACCGGGAATGCCGAACGCCACCGCGGCGCCGTAGTGACGCAGGAACAGTGGCATCAGCAAGGACGCGAAGAACGAGCCAAAGTTGATAATCCAGTAAAACGCGTCGAACACGATCTTCGCCAGGTGCTTGTTCGACTGGTCGAACTGGTCGCCGACGAATGATGCCACCAGCGGCTTGATGCCGCCCGCCCCCAGCGCGATCAGTCCCATCCCGGTGAAGAAGCCCAGACGGTTGTGCTCGAACATCGCCAGGCAGGCATGACCGGCGCAATAGATGAGGCTCATCCACAGCACGGTGTTGTACTTGCCGAAGTAGCGGTCGCTGAGCCATCCGCCAAGCAGCGGGAAGAAGTACACGCCGATCACGAAGGTGTGGAACACATCTTTTGCCGCCAGGATGCGCTGTCCTTCGGGCATGTACAGCAACAGTGACGTGATCAGGAACGGGGTAAGGATGTTGCGCATCCCGTAGAACGAAAAGCGCTCGCAACCTTCGTTGCCGATGATGTAGCCAATCTGCCGCGGCAGACGGCCCTCGGCGTGCTCGGGGGTGGTGCTCATCTCGACTCCGGAATCGCGGTGGCAGCGCTCTGCGCGCACGCGGATGCCGGAGTGTGCGCAATTTCCTGCGGTTGCGAAACCCCGACCGCCTGCAGCAGCTCGTCACTTTGCTAAGCTCGCGGGGCCCCTTTGACAGTGAGACCGCATGCGCCTGATCAAGCTACTGATCGTGCTGGCCTTCATCGCCCTGGTGGCGGTGGCGTGGCAGCAGCACACCGACAGGTCTTCCGTCGCGGTTACGGCAAATCCCACCGCGCAAGGCCAGCCACCCAATTCAGACTCTGCGGAGGACAACTTGCCATCCGCAGCACGCGCAACGCTGCAGCGGATCGCGCGCGGTGGCCCGTTCGAGCACGACCAGGATGGCGTCGTCTTCGGCAACTACGAAAGCCTGCTGCCAAAACGGCCACGTGGCTATTATCACGAGTACACCGTGGAAACCCCGGGCGCGCGGACGCGAGGGGCACGACGCATCGTCACCGGTGGCACGCCGCCGGTAGTCTGGTACTACACCGACGATCACTATCGCAGCTTCCGGCCCGTCGAAGGGCCGCGATGAACACGAAAGACTTCGAGCTGGACCTGACCCGGCCCAGCCAGAACGGCGTGTACTTCGTGGATGCCCGCGACCTCGATCGGCTGTCCCGCGCCGCCAGCCGCGACGAATTGTGCGTCCGTCGCACCGACCTGGCCGGTTGCCGCAGCAAGGAAGATCTGCTGCACCGCCTCGCCGCCGCGCTGCAACTGCCGACCACCTTCGGGCACAATTGGGATGCCCTGGCCGATTGCCTGCGCGATCTCGGCTGGCTACCGGGCTGGGGACGGGTGTTGCTGTTCGAACATGCCGACGATCTGCGCCAGGCTGCTGCCACCGATTACCACACATTGCTGGGCATACTCGACGATGCTGCGACCTTCGGCGAAGAACACGACCGACCCTGGTTCGCGTTCCTGGCCCTGCCGGACAGCGCGTTCGAACCATCCCACGCGCCCGTCTGAAAGACCGCCCACCACCTGCCGGAAAACCATGCAAACCATCGAATTTGAACTGGAAGGCGACTACGTCGAGCTGAACATGCTGCTGAAACTGGTGGGGTTGTGCGATAGCGGCGGGGCCGGCAAGGCGATCGTCGCCCGCGGTGCGGTCAAGATCGGCGGCGCGATCGAACTGCGCAAGACATGCAAGATCTACGCAGGACAGGTCGTCGTCATCGATGACACCGAGATTCACGTCCTGGCCGACCCGGAAGGCCTGAAAGACGGTCGGCCCGGGAGCCACCGTCCCCATTGACCCGTCGCCAGGCTCCTAGGGCAAACTTTCCAGACGTCGATCGACATCCGAGCCGGCGGGAATGCGCAGCAGGAACTCGTGCTCGACCACCTGACGCAGCTCCGCCACATCGCGCAAGATGCGACGTTCGGGCTCGTATCCCGTGCGACGCACCGTGAATTCGCGGTTGAACAGGCTCAGGCGCCTGTCGCGCGGTGTACGCCCCAGGATCAGGTTGTTGACGAACCGTGACGCGGAATGCGTCGAAACGTAGTAGTTGGCGACCACGTAATCGATCATGGGCGTAGGTTGCAGTCCGAAACGGTACAGCGTGCGCCAGTCCCCGTGCGACAGCGACTGCATGCGCCATTCGGCGGCGTGCCTGAGCAACCGGAACGGCTCATGGCCGGTCACCTGTTCGATGTCTGGCTCCAGCCGCAACGCGCCGGTGAGCACATGACCGCCGAAGCCGACATCCACCAGCCAGCTCTCGCCCCCCAG
Organism: Rhodanobacter sp.; assembly: GCA_039922695.1. GTDB lineage: Bacteria > Pseudomonadota > Gammaproteobacteria > Xanthomonadales > Rhodanobacteraceae > Rhodanobacter. Next base: position 23,859 of record JBDTEG010000214.1, read on the forward strand.
CTCCACGCGCAGCAGCATGTGGCTTTGCGGGGTCTGCGCGTTTTCCGGATGGCCCCACAAGACACGAGCGATCAAGCCCCTGACGTCGAAGCCAAGCGCCCGCAGCGCCGCCTCGAACACCAGGTTCTGCTCGAAGCAGTAGCCACCGCGTCCGTCATGCACCAGCTTCTGCTCAAGCGCCGCCAGTTCCAGATCCACTGGCAGGCCCAGCAGCGGATTGAGGTTGGCAAACGGGATGGCGGCGACATGCGCCACGGCCAGTCCGCGCAGGGTCGCCAGGTCAGCCGCCACGGCGCCACGCCAGCCAATGCGGCGCAGGTAAGCATCCAGGTCGATACAGTCAGTCATGCAGAGCTCCTGCGATTCCTGCGCATGGTAACCATCGTCAGACACGGCTGCATGTAACCGCACCGCGCCTGGCGGCGAATCACCTGATGAACGGATCTGGATGGGTGCGCATCCATTCCAACCGCTTCAACGTATCCAACCATGCATGCTGCAGGTCTGCATGCTCATCATCAGCGAGGCTGCCCATGATTCGCTACCGTGCATTCCGAATGTTCCCCCTGGTCGGGGCACTCTTGCTCGCCGGCTTGGCCGCGTGCCAACCCGTGGCGAGCGCAAGGGAAGTCAGCCGGTTACCCGTTCCCACCGTCGACGCCAACGCACCAACACCCGGGCACACCCAGGTCGCCGTATTCGCCGGCGGCTGCTTCTGGGGAATCGAGGCAGTATTCGAGCATGTGAAGGGCGTGCGCAATGTCACGGCCGGCTATTCCGGCGGCAGCGCGGCCACCGCGCACTACGAGATGGTCGGCACCGGCAGTACCGGTCACGCCGAATCGGTGAAGGTCGAATTCGACCCGTCACAGGTCAGCTACGGCACCTTGCTGCAGGTGTTCTTTTCGGTAGCATTGAATCCCACCGAACTGAACCGGCAAGGTCCCGACAGCGGCACGCAATACCGCTCGGTGATCTTTTACGGCGACGCCGAGCAGAAGAAGATCGCCAGCGACTACATCGTCCAGCTGACGAAGGCGAAGGCGTTCGCTGCGCCTATCGTGACCCAGGTAGTGCCGCTCAAGGCGTTCTATCCGGCCGAGGACTACCACCAGCATTACTACGACCTGCATCCGGACAATCCGTACATCGTGTACAACGACCGTCCGAAGGTGGATCACCTGCGTGGACTGTTCCCCCAGCGTTATCAGGCCGAACAGCAATTCGTGGAAGTTCACCTGCATTGATCCGCCGACGCCGCGAACGATCACGATCGCGAGTTACCTGATTGGTGTAGGAGCGCACCCTGTGCGCGAATGCCCTGCTTGACGAAAAGCATTCGCGCACAGGGTGCGCTGCTGCCAGCTTCGCCTTGCGTGAGACGGCACGGCCCCCATGTCGGGAACTTCGCGAACTGTCGCGCGCCTCCAGACATCATCCCCACGTGCCGCCTCACGCCACTACTCCAGCGCCTGCACCGGCGGACATCACCCGCGGCTTTCTTGGCGTGTTTCGTTACAGCGGGCGCGCCCTGGTGCTGGTCTGGAGCACGAGCCGCGCGCTGACCGTCGCGCTCGCGCTGCTCACCCTGATCGCAGGCCTGCTCCCCGCAGGCATTGCCTACGTCGGTGCGCAGATCGTCGATTCGGTCGTCGCGGCAAGTCGCCTCTGGACCGTCGATGGGCACGCGCCGCTGCATCGGGTGTTCGAATGGGTAGCACTCGAAGGCGTGCTGGTAGCCGCACTGGCCGGTGCGCAGCGCGGCTTGTCGCTTTGCCAGTCGCTGCTGCGCGCGCAACTCGGTCAGCGCGTCAACGTGATGATTCTGGAAAAGGCGCTGACCCTGGAGTTGGCGCACTTCGAGGATTCGGAGTTCTACGACAAGCTCACCCGCGCCCGCCGCGAGGCCTCAACCCGACCGCTGTCGCTCGTCACGCGTACCTTCGGGCTGGGCCAGAACGCGATTTCGCTGGTCAGCTACGGCACTCTGCTGTTCCAGTTCTCGCCGTGGGCCGTGGCGGTCCTGCTGCTGGCCGGCCTGCCGTCCTTCTTTGCCGAAACGAAATTTTCGGGCGATGCATTCCGGCTGTTCCGCTGGCGCTCGCCGGAAACGCGCATGCAGCTGTACCTGGAAACCGTGCTGGCGCGCGAGGACCACGCCAAGGAGGTGAAGCTGTTCGGCCTGGGTCCGCTGCTGCTGCAGCGCTATCGCGACATTTTCCACACCTTGTACAGCGCCGATCGGGATCTGGCCGTGCGTCGTGACAGCTGGGGCTTCGGCCTGGGTCTGCTGGGAACGCTCGCGCTCTACGGCGCCTACGCCTGGATCGCCGCCAGCACGGTGGTCGCACGAATCACCCTGGGCCAGATGACGATGTACTTGGCGTTGTTCCGCCAGGGCCAGTCGGCGGTATCGGCCATGCTTTCCGCGATCGGCGGAATGTATGAAGACAATCTGTACCTGTCGACCCTGTACGAGTATCTGGAAACCCCCGTGCCACCAACCACCGGCACCGTGCAGAAGGGGGCGAAACCCGACGACGGCATCCGTTTCGAACAAGTCAGCTTCACTTACCCCGGCACCAGCGAGCCGGCGCTGCGCGATATCGACCTGCATATCCGCCCCGGTGAGTCGCTGGCCCTGGTCGGCCAGAACGGCTCGGGCAAGACCACCCTGATCAAGCTGCTCACGCGGCTGTACCGACCCGACCATGGCCGCATCCTGCTCGACGGCACCGACCTGCGCGAGTGGGACGAGAGCGTGCTGCTGCAACGCATCGGGGTGATCTTCCAGGATTTCGCCCGTTACCAGATGCGCGTGGGCGAAAACGTCGGCGCCGGTGACGTCACCCATTTCGATGACGAGGCGCGCTGGCGCGAAGCCAGCGACAAGGGCATGGCAAGCGATTTCGTCGACAGCTTGCCGGCCGGCTTCGAAACCCAGTTGGGCAAGTGGTTCAATGACGGCCGCGAGCTTTCCGGCGGCCAATGGCAGAAGATCGCGCTGGCGCGCGCCTTCATGCGCTCACGTGCGGACATCCTGGTACTGGACGAACCCACCGCCGCCATGGACGCCCAGGCCGAAGCAACCATCTTCGAACACTTCCGCGAACTCTCCGGCGGCCGCATCGCGATCCTGATCTCGCACCGCTTCTCCACCGTGCGCATGGCCGACCAGATCATCGTGATCCAGGAAGGCCGCATCATCGAGCGCGGCAACCACATACAGCTGATGGCGGAGGATGGTCATTACGCACATCTGTTCTCATTGCAGGCGCAGGGTTATCGGTGATCGATGCATGCCGGCTTGACCATCCCTGCCCGCGCGCCCCATGCTTTGCTGTCTTTTCCCGATTGAAATACACGCATGAGCAGTCGCTACAACGCCGCCGATATTGAGGTCCTGTCCGGCCTGGACCCGGTCAGGCGCCGCCCCGGCATGTATACCGACACCAGCCGTCCCAATCATCTGGTGCAGGAGGTGGTGGACAACTCGGTGGACGAGGCACTGGCCGGGCACGCGAAGTCGATCGAGGTGGTGCTGCATCCCGATGGCTCGGTCTCGGTCAGCGACGACGGCCGCGGCATGCCGGTGGACATCCATCCCGAGGAAGGCGTCTCCGGGGTCGAGCTGATCATGACCCGGCTGCACGCCGGCGGAAAGTTCAGCGGCAAGAACTACAGCTTCTCCGGCGGTCTGCACGGCGTCGGGGTGTCGGTGGTCAACGCCTTGTCCGACCGGGTGGAAGTGACCATTCGCCGCGACGGCTCCGAATACGCCATGGCCTTCGAGCACGGCGACAAGGTCAGCGCGCTGGAAGTGATCGGGGCGGTCGCGAAGAAACGCAGCGGAACCACGCTGCGCTTCTGGCCCGAGGCGAAATACTTTGACTCGCCGAAAATCTCGCTGGGCAAGCTCAAGCACTTGCTGCGCGCCAAGGCTGTGTTGTGCGCCGGCCTCAACATGAAGCTCACCGACGAGGCCAGCGGCGAAGTCATAGAGTGGCATTACGAAGACGGACTGCGTGACTACTTGCGCAGCGAACTCGACGGCAGCGAGGTGTTGCCCAACGAGTTGTTCGTGCACCAGATGGCGCGTGACGCGGAAGGCGTGGAAGTCGCGCTGGCCTGGTTGCCCGAGGGCGACCTGGTGCAGGAAAGCTACGTCAACCTGATCCCGACCATGCAGGGCGGGACTCACGTCAACGGCCTGCGCACTGGTCTGACCACCGCGATCCGCGAGTTCTGTGACATCCGCAACCTATTGCCGCGCGGCGTGAAACTGGCACCGGAAGACGTGTGGGAGCGGATCTCGTTCGTGCTTTCCGCGCGCCTGCAGGACCCGCAGTTCGCTGGACAAACGAAGGAGCGACTCTCGTCGCGCCACGCCGCCGGCCTGATCGAGAACGTCTCGCACGACGCCTTCAGCCTCTGGTTGAACCAGAACGTGAGTACCGGCGAGCGCATCGCGCAGCTGGCGATCGAACGTGCCAGCGCGCGCCTGAAAGCCGCCAGGCAGATCGTGCGCAAGAAGATCACCCAGGGCCCCGCCCTGCCCGGCAAGCTGGCCGACTGCACCGCCACCGACCTGACCCGCACCGAGCTGTTCCTGGTCGAGGGCGACTCCGCCGGCGGCAGCGCCAAGCAGGCGCGCGACAAGGAGTTCCAGGCGATCCTGCCGTTGCGCGGCAAGATACTCAACACCTGGGAGGTGGAGTCGACCTCGGTGCTCGGCTCCGAAGAAGTGCACAACCTCGCGGTGGCGATCGGTTGCGATCCGGGCAGGGACGATATCTCCAGCCTGCGCTACGGCAAGGTGATCATCCTCGCCGATGCCGATTCCGACGGGCTGCATATTGCCACGCTGCTCTCGGCCTTGTTCCTGAAACACTTCCCGAGGCTGGTCAGCGAAGGCCACGTATTCGTGGCCATGCCGCCGCTGTTCCGCGTCGACGTCGGCAAGCAGGTGTTTTACTGTCTTGACGAGGGCGAGAAGGAGTCAATCCTGCAACGGGTGGAACGCGAAAAGATGAAAGGCGCGGTCAGCACCACGCGCTTCAAGGGCCTGGGCGAGATGAACCCACCGCAGCTGCGCGAATCGACCATCCACCCCGATACGCGACGCCTGGTGCAATTGACCGTCGACGACCAGGAAGGCACAAGCAAGCTGATGGACATGCTGCTGGCCAAGAAGCGCTCCGGCGATCGCAAGGCGTGGCTTGAAGAGAAAGGCGACCTGGCCACGCTCGAGGTATGACGGGCGTTCGTCCTCGGATGGAATTCACTTCGCTGAACTTCATCCCGGGGCGTTGCATCCATACCGATGCCGATCGCGTATCTACAGGTGCTTCCAACCCGCGAAGCGGAAAATTCTGGAGAACACCTATGAAAACCCATTCCCGCATGCGCGCCCTGGCCATCAGCCTGTCAATGGTGCTCGCCATCGCGGCCATCGCACCGATGGCCATGGCCGGCCAGATGGATTCGATGAGCATGCAGAAGACCGTCATGGTCGGTGGCGCCGCGATGTCTCCGATGAAGAACATCGTCCAGAACGCCATGAACTCGAAGGACCACACCACCCTGGTCGCCGCCGTGAAGGCTGCCGGTCTGGTCGACACACTGGAAGGCACCGGCCCGTTCACCGTGTTTGCGCCCACCAACGAGGCGTTTGCCGCTCTGCCCGCCGGCACCGTCGACAACCTGCTGAAGCCCGCCAACAAAGCCACCCTGACCAAGATCCTCACCTACCACGTGGTGGCGGGAAAATACACCGCGCAAGACCTGGCCAAGCTGGCCAAGGCACATGGCGGCAAGGCCATGTTGAAGACGGTCGAGGGCGGCTCGATCACCGTCGCCAAGGACGACGGAAAATGGACGGTGACCGATGACAAGGGCAATGTTGCAGACATCACCATCGCCGACGTGATGCAATCCAACGGCGTGATCTTCGTGATCAACAAGGTACTGATGCCGTAATCAAGTAAACCGCAACAACGCCGACAAGCCGCCCGACCTCAGCGTCGGGCGGCTTTTTTTGTGGCGAGAGCGGCGCTATGGTGCACCTTGGCTTTCGATGAGCAACCCGCATGGCCCTGCTGCCGCCCTTGAATCTCGAGCGCTGGATCGACGAACATCGCCACCTGCTGGAACCGCCGGTCGGCAACAAATGCATCGTAGACGGCGACTTCATCATCATGATCGTGGGTGGTCCGAACGCGCGCACCGACTACCACTACGACGAAGGCCCGGAGTTCTTCTATCAGCTCGAAGGCGAGATCACGCTGAAGGTCCAGGATGACGGCGTCGCACGCGACATTGCGTTGCGTGCCGGCGAGATCTTCTACCTGCCCCCACGGGTGCCGCACTCACCCAACCGCGCCGCCGGCTCAATCGGGCTGGTGATCGAGCGTCGCCGCACGGCAGGCGAGAAGGATGGCCTGATGTGGTTCTGCGAAAAATGCAACCACAAGCTGTATGAGGAGTACTTCACGCTGGAAAGCATCGAGCAGGATTTCCCGCCTGTGTTTGAACGCTTCTATCGATCGGCCGACGCACGCGCCTGCGACGTCTGCGGCCAGGTCCATCCCGCGCCAGACTAATACCGGTAGGAGCGCACCCTGCGCGCGATAGCTCTTGGCTCAGTCATGGAACGGCTATCGCGCACAAGGTGCGCTCCTACACACGCGCCAGCCATTTCCCGGCCATCCGTCGCAGCGATACGTCCAGGCTCTCGTCGTTCAGCACCTCAGCCACCGACCGCCACGCCAGCGCATGTGACTCGGCATTGACCACGAACGACTCGTCCGTTCCCGCCCGCACCACATAGCGCGCGTCGTAGTGCCAGTGCTCCGGCTCGCCCGCGCGGGCGGAAATGCGATGGCTGTCGACATCGAAAATCGCGGAATCGACGCACGGGCCGCGAACGCCGGTTTCCTCCTGCGCCTCACGCAACGCAACCCGTGCAAGATCAGCATCGCCATCGGCATGACCGCCGGGTTGCAGCCAACGACCGAGTTTGCGGTGGTGCATCAGCAGCACGCGCGCGCCATCTGCACTGACCAACCATGCGGAGCCGGTAAAGTGACCAGCCCGGTTGCTGCGTTCGAAGGCATGCGCCTGCGTATGCAGAAAAATCTCGAATCGGGTAATTACCGCCGCCTCACCCTGCCATTGGTCACGGTAGCGCTGGAATGCCTCGATCATGGAGATGGCGGGTGTTTGCATGAACGTCCGTTGCCGTGGTTCAAAGTCGGTCGCGGCATACTACGACGCAACACGAATGAAGCTTGTATATCCTTTGCTGCATGGGATATGTTGGCCCGCCATTGCCCGGCTCGTTCGCACGCCGCGGGGCGGACACGGACAAAAGAAATCACCTGAGGGGAACTCGATGACAAAAGGTCTTTTTGCCACCCACGCGATCGAGGCGATGCCTCACGTCGATGCGGGCGAACCGGTCGAGGGCAGTGCGCAGGGCGAGGTCACCCTCAAGCGTGTACTTACGGCACGACATCTGGTGATGCTCGGCATAGGCGCGGTGATCGGTGCCGGCATTTTCGCCATTACCGGCACGGCCGCCGCGCAGTTCGCAGGTCCCGCACTGATCCTGAGCTTCCTCATTGCTGCCTTCGCCTGCGCTTTGGCCGGCATGTGTTACGCGGAGTTTGCAGCAATGCTGCCCGTGTCCGGGAGCGCATACTCCTATTCCTACGCCACCCTGGGCGAAGTCGTCGCCTGGTTCGTGGGCTGGGCGCTGGTACTCGAATACCTGTTCGCCGCCTCGACCGTGGCGGTGGCCTGGTCGGGCTATTTCGGTGAAATGCTGCGCATGCTCAGTTCGGGGACAGGACTGAACTTCAACCTGCCAGCGGCGCTGTCCTCGGCTCCGCTCACATTTGCCGAAGGCGGGCACAAGCTGATCTTCACCGGCGCGCTGATCAACCTGCCTGCCATCCTCATCGTCGCTGCGATCAGCTGGCTGTGCTATCTCGGCATCACCCAGTCGGCCACGGTCAACGCGGTCATCGTGGCGATCAAGGTGACCGTGATCGTCTTGTTCCTGATCGTGATGTTCAACTACATCCAGCCCAGCCTGTGGCATCCGTTCATCCCGCCCAACGAGGGTGGTTCAAAGTTCGGCTGGAGCGGAATCTACCGCGGCGCTACCCTGGTGTTCTTCGCCTACATCGGCTTCGACGCGGTCTCCACCGCCGCCGGCGAGGCCAAGAATCCCCAGCGCGACATGCCGATCGGCATCCTGGGTTCGCTGCTGATCTGCACGGTGCTGTACATCGCGATGGCTGCCACGATGACAGGGACCACGCCGTTTCGCATGCTCAATACGCCGGAGCCGGTCGCCACCGCCATCAACTACGTGCTCGGCACGGTTACTTCTGGCGGCGCCTCCAGCTACCTCCTGAACACGCTGAAGATTCTCGTGATTTTCGCCGCGCTTGCAGGCTTGAGTTCCGTGGTTCTGGTGATGCTGATGGGCCAGCCGCGCATCTTCTATTCGATGTCGCGTGACGGCCTGCTGCCACCGGCACTCGGACGATTGCATCCGAAGCATCGCACGCCGTATATAGGCACCATCCTGGTGGGCGCGATCGCCGCGGCGCTGGCGGGCCTGTTCCCGGTCGACGTGCTCGGCGATCTGGTCTCGATGGGCACCTTGCTGGCGTTCGCCACCGTATGCATCGGCGTTCTGGTGTTGCGTCGTACCCGCCCGGACCTCCCACGTGCCTTCCGCGTGCCGGTGCCATGGCTGGTTTGCCCGGTGGGCGCCATCGCCTGTCTCTTCCTGTTCTGGCAGGCCTTCGAGGTCCGCTGGCCGTTGATGCTCGGCTGGATTGCGATCGGCTTCCTGATCTACGCGTTTTACGGCTACCGCCACAGTGAGCTGCGCAAGAACGCCGACTGACCTCGACTGCGGCCGACGCCCCAAGCGCCGACCGCAGCGCTTCTGACACGCCCGCTGCCGCCACGCGCCCTGCCCTTCCAAGACTCCTGGCTCATGCTCAACCAGCTACTCGCACGCAAAACCGACTTCAGCAACGACGATCACGCCCATGGTCCGGCCCTGCGGCGTACGCTGGGGCCCTGGGGCATCACTGCGCTGGGCATCGGTGCGGTGATCGGTACGGGCATCTTCGTCGTCACCGGCACGGCGGCGGCCGAGCATGCCGGACCGGCGGTGCTGATTTCCTTCATCATCGCTGCGGTCGTGAGCGGCTTCAGCGCGATGTGCTACGCCGAGTTTGCCACGCTGATTCCGATTTCCGGCAGTTCCTACTCCTACGCGTACGCCTCGCTGGGCGAGCTGGCCGCCTGGTTCATTGGCTGGAACATGGTCGCCGAGTACGGCATCTCGGCTTCGGCGGTGGCCGCCAGCTGGACCGGGTACTTCACCAGCCTGCTCGACCACATGGGTCTGCATCTGCCGATAGCGCTTACCGAGGCGCCCCTGGCGTTCACCCATGGCGAGCTGGTCGCGACCGGGCATCTGTTCAACCTCCCGGCGGTGGCGATCGTGCTGGCATTGACCTGGCTGTGCTACATCGGCATCCGTGAATCGTCCACGCTGAACGCGCTGATGGTGTTGGTCAAGGTGGGATTGATCATCATCGTGGTCGTTGCCGGCTATCGCTACGTGAATCCGGAAAACTGGCATCCGTTCATTCCCGAACCGCAGGGTGACGGCAAATACGGCTGGTCCGGCATCATGCGCGGCGCCGCCATGGTGTTCTTTGCCTACATCGGCTTCGAGGCCACCTCCACCGCGGCGCAGGAGTGCAAGAATCCCCAGCGCGATCTGCCGTTCGGCATCCTGGTCTCGCTGGTGATCTGCACGGTGCTGTATCTGGCGATGGCCGCGGTGTTGACCGGACTGGTGCCGTACACGGTGCTGGATACCTCCGAGCCGGTGGTGACAGCAGTGGCTGCCATCCCGCAGCTGGGCTGGCTGCGCCTGATCGTGGAGATCGGCGCGATGATCGGCCTGTCGTCGGTGATCCTGGTGATGATCATCGCGCAACCGCGGATCTTCATGATCATGGCGCGCGATGGCATGCTCCCGCAGGTATTCGCCAGGGTGCATCCGCGCTATCGCACGCCGCACATCAACACCTTGATCACCGGTGGCATGATCGCCGTGCTGGCCGCGCTGTTCCCGCTGGACCTGCTGGCCAACCTCACCTCGATGGGTACCCTGATCGCCTTCTCGGCGGTATGTGGCGGCGTACTGATCCTGCGCCACACCATGCCAAACCTGCCACGCACGTTCCGCGTGCCGTGGGTGTGGTTCACCTGCCTCGCCGGCGTGGCCAGCTGTTTCGCCCTGCTTTTCAGTCTCGACTGGTTCAACTGGGCGATCCTTGGCATCTGGACGGCGATCGGATTTGCGATCTACTTCCTGTACGGTCGGCGTCATAGCCTGCTGCGCCAGACCGCGGAGGGAGACTCGATTACGAAATTTCGTTGAATTTCGCTCATATTCTTCATATGATGTAAAATATGCGACAAGTTCTGCGAAAACGCATACCTGAATCAAATCGGCACAACTTGTGGACTTACTCGTAAAATCCAAGTTAAGTTATTGATTGTAAAAGCATTTCTCACAGAGTCCGAGAGAAATCTCAAGCAGGGGCTCGCCCATTCGCCGATCTCGGGAGTATGATCCTCAGTCCGAGGTATATCACTTGGCAGTGGGCCCCGGATCGCGGCCCGGTGCATCAGGTAAGCAGTTCCTCAACCTGATGTCACCGGGCCGCACTTTGTCCGGATTCCAGAGCACCTCTCGTCGCACCGGGATACCTCTCGCGATCACGCCAGCGCCCGCCGCAACACCTGCACTCAAGCGACCACGCACAATGAGAAAGGCCGGCGAAATCGCCGGCCTTTCTCATTGTCACTGCTGCAATCAGGCTTTCTTCGGAGAGTGCGATACACACCAGCCTTTCGCGTTCACCGAATGACCAGGGAAGAGCTGACACGGGCCACGGCCGGTGGGGCCGCCGGAGTAGAACTGACAATTGGTGCAGTCATCGCCAGCCTTGTGCTTCGGGTTGGTCGACTTGGTATTGTCTTCCACGTAGTCCAGAGCCTTCGCGGTCGGATCCGTTGGCGGGAGCGGCGGCAGTTCGGCGGCGCGTGCCATCCGTGGCAATCCGCCAAGAACCACTGCGGCTGCCGTGGTACCGGCCGCCACCTTGAGGAATCGGCGGCGCGATTCGATATCTTTCTCGTTCGACATGGACAAGCCTCCATCGTATTTACCCGACACCCGTTGCGCCGGCTCCACGGCGATGGTACGCCGACGGACGCAATGTTTCCTGACTTGCGAGAATGGCTCTCATTCCCTCCTGGAGACACCGCCCTGCGTGTTATCATCAGTCCTTCATTTGGACGTCCAAACCATATGAGCCAAACCTTGCCAGACACGATGCCCTGCGGCCAGTTCAACACTTGCGCCGACCAGATCGCGACGATCGCCCGCGTGCTGGCAGGCAAGGGTTGGACCCCGGCGACCAGCAGCAATTTCTCGACGCGCGTCGATGCGGATCACGCTGCCATCACCGTGTCGGGGCGCGACAAGGGAAAGCTCGGTCGAGACGACATCATGTTGATCGACCTGCAAGGCCGTGCGATCGGCACCGACGCACGCCCCAGCGCCGAGACCGCGCTGCATACCCAGCTGTATCGTCGCTGGCCGACGGCAGGCGCCGTGCTGCATACCCACTCGCGCACGCAGAGCGTGGCGTCGCGCCTGTTCGCCCCGGAGGGGGTGATTCGCCTGCAGGGATGGGAGCTGCAAAAGGCAATCAATGGCCACGACACGCATGAGAGCGTGCTGGAAGTCCCCGTGTTCCCGAATACCCAGCAAATGCCCGAACTGGTCGCCCGCGTCGATGCGTGGCTGGACGCGGGCAAGCCGCTGCACGCCTACCTGATCGATGGCCACGGCATCTACACATGGGGTCGCGACATGGCCGAAGCCATGCGCCATCTGGAAGCGCTGGAATTCCTGCTCGACTGCGAACTGGAACTGAGAAAACTGAGGGCGTCATGAGCAAACTGCGCATCTTCGACGAAGGCGAACCTCAAGCGGCCCGCCTCACGCTCCACGAACACGCCGCGATCGCTGCTGAACTGGGCAAGATCGGCGTGCGCTTCGAACAGTGGGAAGCGAAGAAGCCCATAGTTCCCGGCGCCAGCCAGGATGAGGTGATCGCGGCCTACCGCGGCGACATCGACCGTCTGATGCGCGAGGCTGGCTACCGCACCGTCGACGTGATCAGCCTGGCACCCGATCATCCCGACCGCGCCATGCTGCGCGAAAAGTTCCTCAGCGAGCACACCCACAGCGAAGACGAGGTGCGTTTTTTCGTCGCCGGTTCCGGTCAGTTCACCCTGCACGTTGACGGCAAGGTCTACGACATCCTGTGTGAACAGGGCGACCTGATCGGCGTGCCGGACGGCACCCGCCACTGGTTCGACATGAGCGAGTCACCGTATTTCGTGGCCATCCGGCTGTTCACCAACAAGGATGGCTGGGTGGCGAATTTCACCGGCGACGAAATTGGCTCGCGCTTCCCTCGCATGTCCCCCGCGCCAGGGCACGGGGCGACCCTGCCGTGACCGAAATCCGCGCCATCATCACGGACATCGAGGGCACAACCAGCTCGATCAGCTTCGTCCGCGAGGTCCTTTTCCCGTACGCGCGCAAGCGCCTGCCCGCGTTCATCGAAACACACGGGGATCAGCCCGAGGTGCAGCACTGGCTGCATGAAGCCGCACGGGAGGCCGGAATGATCGAAGCCGAACGCCAGGAGGTGGTTGAACTGCTGCTGGAATGGATCGACCAGGACCGCAAATCCACCGCCCTGAAGGCGCTGCAGGGCATGATCTGGAAGGACGGCTACGAATCCGGCGCCTATCGGGCACACATGTATCCGGAGGTTGCCGCGCGCCTGCGCGCATGGCGTGCCGATGGCCTGCGCCTGTACGTCTATTCGTCCGGATCGGTACCGGCACAGCAGCTGTTCTTCCGTCACAGCGAGGCCGGCGACCTGACGCCGCTGTTCGCCGGCTATTTCGACACTGAAACCGGGCCCAAGCGCGATCCCGGATCTTATCGCCGCATCGCGGAGGCCATCGGGGAGCAACCCCGGCATCTCCTGTTCCTGTCCGATATCGTCGAGGAACTCGACGCGGCAAAGGTTGCCGGCCTGCAAACGGCCTGGCTGGTACGCGAACCGCAACCACTCCCCGCGTCGCCCCGCCACCCGGCCTGTCGCGATTTCGTCACTGTCACCGTAACGGCCTGACGCACGAATCCCGTCATGCGCACCGTCCTGACCATCCTGCTGGCGTTTGCCGCTGGCGCCTTGTTGATGCGGTGGATGCCGGGTCACGCGCCGGCTTCCGCCTTGTCTGACCAGTTGACTGCCACCACGCCGGGGCCAGCTGCCACCGCCTCATCGCAAAGCCCCACTGAAATAGCCGAGGACGACGCCCAGGTCGGCGCCGACTGGCCAAACTCCGGTCCAAGCCCGGAACAAGCGATCTATGCGCAACCGCGCATGGTCCGCCGCGCACTGGCTGCACTTTCGTCACGCGTGGCGGGCAAGCCGAACCTGTACTTGCTGGCTTTCGCGGGCGATGGCGGCGAGGACGTGTTCCGCAACGAGGCGGAGTACGCCGCGCAACTCTTCGCCACCCGCTTCGGACCCACGACTCACAGCCTGATACTGGAAAACAATCCGGCCACGCTGAGCACCCAGCCGCTGGCCAGCTGGAGCAACCTGGACGCAACACTCGGCGGCCTGGACGAGGTCATGCAGCCGGAAGACATCCTGCTGCTGTACGTCACCAGCCACGGCAGCGAGGACCACAGCTTGCTTGTCGACATGGATCCACTGCCGCTGGACCAGATTGGCGCGCAGGACCTGGCTGACATCCTGTCCACGCATCATTTCAAATGGAAAGTGCTGGTGATCAACGCGTGCTACTCCGGCGGCTTCGTGCCGCCCCTGCGCGGCCCCGGCACGCTGGTACTCACCGCCGCGCGCAGCGACCGCAGCTCATTCGGCTGCGGCAGCGAATCGGATATCACCTACTTCGGCCATGCATGGCTGGAGGACGCGCTTAACCACACGGACAATTTCGTCGACGCATTCAACCTCGCCCGCAGTGAAATCGCGAAGTGGGAAAAGCAGGACAAGCTGACCCCTTCCGAACCCCAGATCGACGTCGGTAGCGGCATCGAGCAACAACTGGCGCTATGGCGCCAGGGTATCAAGCCCGGGCCGGTGGTACCGTTCAAGCCAGCCACCGCAGCGTCGGCCGGCACTTCGCCGGCACTTTGACCCAGGGCGTCGTCAGCCCTTGGGCCAGCGCCATGCATAAGCCACGATCAGCAGCGACAACGCCACCTCGACCGGGCCCAGCGTGATGTGGAACCACCAGGCACCGGGCATGGTCAGCAACATGATCGCCGCGTAAAACAGGCCGAGCGCGACATTCAGCCAGCGGCACAGTCGCGGCGCGAGCGCCAGCGACAGGAACACCATCAGTCCTGGCACCGCCAGCAACAGGGCCGTACCGATCAACGAGCCTTGGCTCACCGGTCCCACGGGGCCGGCACCATCCAGCATCCCCCTCAACTGACCCGGCACGTAGAGACCGAAGTAGTCGCCGTAGATGTAGCAAAACATCAACGACGACCACAGCGCAGACAGCTTGAACCGTACATGCAGCTTGATGTCGGTGAACGTCGGCGCACTCATGCGGGACTCTCCACCTGGCCAGAATCGTTGCGCTCATCACGCGACCGCACGCCCATCACCAGCAGCCACAGACAGGTGGCTATCTCACCCAGTGCCGCTGGCAGATGGACATAGTCCGACGGTGTATCCGCGTGTGCCGGGAACAGCAAGTCGGCAAAGACATCCACCAGATAACCAGTGCCGCCAAGGATCAGCAGCACGCCAACCACGCGCGGCAACATGCCGCTGTCGAACACCAGGTAGCCAAACGGCAACAGCCACAGTCCCCACAACAGGTTGGCCACGAATATGGGGTGGTCATACGTGATCAGTGACAGACTCGCCATCGCGTGCACAGATTCGATCGGCAAACCGCCGGGATTGGTCAGCAGCCACAATGCGTCGAGCCGATGCGACACACCCACCAGCGCAATCGGCACCGCCGTCGCGACAAGTGTCGCCATTGCCAACGCGACCGCGACCGCGCGGTTGACAGCACCCAGCAGCAGAAACAGCAGGAGTGGCAACAGCAAAAAGACCACCTGCTCGACCATCAAGGAGCCGATGCCCGCGCGGAACAATCCCTCATGCGACACGATGTTGGCGAGCATGGCTTGGGAATTACCCGGCGCCGCAACCTTCCCGGGCACATAGCCCAAGCTGAAAAATCCGGCGGCAACCACAAGAAGATACGTCAACCCTGCCCAGCGCGCGATCCTGCTTTCATTCGCCATGTGGAATCCCTCGATCCAGCATACCTCCCCCGCCATGCACTCAAGCCAGTGTCGACGTAAAACAGCAGCTCCCTGAGTGCCGAAAGTAACGTGTATCAAAGAGTCCATTCTGACCAGGTTTCGCAACCTGCGTGCCAGCGTCCGCGACCGTGGTTCTGCGGAATTGCGCGCGTGAACACATGAGACGCGACAGGAATGGCGACAGATGCAGGCCGCTCCCGAACCCACTCCCCGCTTCGCTGGACCACGACGCGCGGTGCGCTGGCGATGGCCTGCCATTGCTCCTCACGGCATGTGCGCCGCAACCGCGTCATACAGGGTCGCCCCGGACAAGTTCCGCTCAAACCCAGCACCGCACCAGTACGCCATCGCCGCTGGCATTCACCCTCGACATCGGTAATGGAGGTTTCAATGGAACGCCCCATTCCGGCACGGCGCTGGTTTTGCGCAATACCGCAACGAGGCCATTCGCCGTATCTCCACAGCCAATGCTGGCGTTCAACGGCACGAAAAGCAGACCCTGGACGTCACAGCGTCGGAAGCGCGCGATTCGTATCGGACATCAGCGCTCACCACGCTTGATCATAGGGCGAGCGCGACCAGTTACCTGCGCTGGGTTTCCAGCGGCGTCTACGATCCAATGGCCACTGCGAATCTCCCGTAATGATCACGCTCACGGTCGGCAAAGAAACCGTCGCCACCGACTTCGCCGGCGATCTGTGCGGTCGCGGCGGCAAGTCGCCCAGCTATACGCTGATGCCATTGAAGTCCACCACGGCCTCATCATCCGCAACCGCCGCAGTCGCACGCGCAGCAGCGAATCCATTGACGTATGCCTGTGATGACGGCCGCACTCTGCAGGCTGCCGATCCGGATACCAATACCGCGGCGTTGACGATGGTGCTAGCTACGCAGGACAGCACCGGCAATGGTGAACAAGGGGATGCGCCAGGGGCGTCTTGCGCCACTCAAACCGGGAGACAGCATTGCGTCGCTCAGTGGCGTGCCCTGCAGGTCGCGGTGAGAGACCTCATGGAAATTGTCTCTGGCGCCTTTCCCCGCTTTTCCCAATGCCACCTGTTCCGCATCAGTAGGCACCTTCTCCACCTTTTTCCATGCGCTGCAGCCCTCCCATGGCTTCGAACGGCGCCTCGGTATGGCGTTTGAACACGTCGCCTTGCATCGACCGGATTTGCCCTCGAAATCAGGATAATGCCCACTGCGCGGTGATCTCAGTCAACCCAACGCGGCGAACTCGTCGCTAGCCGGGACCGCTACACCGATGCAAGGAGTAGCGGTCCCGCGGCCGCTCTTGAACTGGCGCGCTTACTTCACGCCGAAGAGCTTGCTCCAACCCGAGACCAGGTTGGCGGCGTTGACCGAACCCAGGCCGGAAGCAAAGCTCCAACCCGGTTGTGCGGGAAAGGCCTCGGTCGTCTCGTCGTAACGCGCAGGGTTCGTGCTGGTGAGACCAACCTGGATCGTGCCCGGATAGACGGTGCCGTAGAAATAGCAGTCCGGGGTGATGTCCGTGGGCAACTGCTGGAAGCAATTGGTGGCAATGGAGCCGCGGGTAACATTGTGAAATACGCAGCTGTTCGTGCCCAAGGTGCCGTTGTCAGCGCTGCACGCGGCAAGGGTGGCAGGTGTCGATCCGTAACCCGTCCCGTACTCGATGCCAGCCAAAGCGTAGAGCACCGGAGCAGCGTTTCCTTGATCCATCGGCAAACCCGCCTTGGCAAGCTTCTGGTCCACCAACGCCTGCATGCCGGCAAACATGGGTGACGATAACGACGTTCCGCCAGTCAACTCGACTCCTTGACTAAAGGTCGAATCGCAGGGGACAAAACTGTCGCAGATGACGACGTAGGTGTGACCACCATACGACCCGGCAAACAACGACACGTCCGGAAGGTCACGCGAGTTGTCCTTGGCCGCGCCCGTCACCAGGCGCTGCCAGATCGGCTTGAAATCGACCGATGAAGGGCCGCCGCTGCCCGCCTCGGAGATTATGTAATAGCCCAAAGGATCAAATTTCAGCTGCGCCTTGCAGAACGCGAGCCCCGAGTTGAAGCCCATCGCCTTGGCGGCTACCTCGTTGCCGCACGACTGATTCCAAGGAATCTCCGGCACGTATGACTTGGCCGTCACGTAATAAGCTCGCGGCGACTTGCTGAAATACTTGTTGGTAGTGCCGTCGAGCACATCGGCAGTATCGTTTCCGCCCACGCCCGTCACATGGGGCGAGGTGGCAAACGAGTTTGCATCGATGCCCACACCGTTGATGATGCCGCCGTTGAAGCTGGGGTTGGAACCCGAATCGCCGGTGGAAACGAACACCGAAATACCCTCGACATCCGCTTGGGCCCACATCTGGTCGATGGCGGTCTTGCTGGCGACATCCGTGTAGCCCTCGCCGTAGCCATAGCTGGCGCTGATGATGTCCGGCCGCTGGGTGCCGTTGATCAGATTGGTGGCGGCAATGAACACCCCACCAAAGAAATTGTCGGTGGCCGGATTGAAGCTGGGATCGTAGTCCGAACAACTCGCCACCACGATATTTGCGCCCGGCGCGATCGCCGTCGACCATTCGGCATCGAGCACGGTTTCGGTACCGTCATCCTGCCCGCCAAAAATCACGTCCGGGTCATAGCAGTTGTTCAGGCCGCCGGACTGCGGCTGGATCTGTGAGAATGTACCGCCGTACTGCTGGAGATTGAATTGGGTCACGAAATTGGTCCAGTCAGCCGGCACCATCGAATCGTCTTCGACCACCGCGATGGTCACACCCTTGCCGGTCAAGCCCTTGGCTCGCACGCCATTTACGTTGTAGATCGTCGAGAGGTCACCGGGTACCAGACCGCGTACCTCGCCACCGGGCAGCGTTATCGCCTGGGGGCCCGGCGTGCTGGAGACGGCGCGTGTGCTGGAAGAAGCCACGTGGAACATCCCGGTTGCCTTGTCCCATTGACCCTTGCGTGGCGCGATGTGCAGTGGCTGCGGTCGTAACGTACTGAGGCCGGCGACGCCTACCACGATCGGCTGCAGCGCTCGGGGCACACTGATATCGGTCGCGTTGGCCACACGCGGCTTGCCAGCCACCGAGTAGATATTTTCCTGCGTGTGGAATGCACGATTCACCTGGCCCACCGTACCGCTGAAATCGATCTGCATCCGGTTTGGATAGACACCGTTTACCGTAAAGCCCTGCGAGACCAGCCACGATTTTGCGGCCGCAATGTCGCTTTCGGCCACGCCAAAGGTCTGGCCGTACTGCGCAGGTGTCAACCAATGGTGAAACAAAGGTGAGCTGGGATTGTGCTGCCCCGCGATCAGTTGATTCAGCACTGCCGCACGCGTGCTGCCACGCTTGAGGATCAACTGCAGGTGGCTCATGCGGGCAGTGTCGGCGAGAGGTGCCTTGGGCTGCAGGGAGCTGATCGCCATGACGTGGGTGTTGGGCAGCGTGGAAACCAGGCGTTCGTTGATCGTCTGAGTGACGCGTGGAGCCTCGATCGTATTGAGTCCAGACAACAGGGACGGGGTGATGTTTTGTCCCAAGGCGAGGGTGGGCAGCGCCATGGCTATGCAGGCAACGAGGAGCGAGCGTCGATAGAACTTGGGCACCATGTTCATGAGATCAGTACTCCGAATAACAGACAGGAAAGGACTTGCGGACGGCAGGGCACTCCAGGCCCCGTTCCATCAACAAGCATCACTAATCCACTTCAATGCATCACCAGACTTTCTGAACTCGCTGACCTATGGAGAGAGGATCCGCAGAACACGCAGCCACAACCGAGCATTCAGACATTGAACGCATAGATTCTTTTAGGGCAGATTGCGCGGATCCACGCCACGGCCAACGATAAAGGCTGCTACCGACGAGCAACCATGGCTGTCTCCACTGAAAGCAGGAACAAAAACGAGGCCGGAGACGCCCTCGGTATCGACCGCAGCCGACCGTCTCCAGCCACGAATCCTACTCGGCCGCGTCGACTTGGCAAGCTCTCTGCGTGGGCATGTCGGAACTTCACAAAAAGATGTTTAATCAAATATTTACGACGATTTATTCAACGTCACTTCAATACCGATTTGTCGTAGGAAATCGCGTATTGCTGATGTATCGCACAACGTCATTCCCTCTTAACCCGCGCAGCGTCTCGATCCCCGAGCGCGATTTTCTTCATCTTCACGCAGCTTTTTGCGTTCACAGGTACTTTTGGCGCGTCGTGTATATGAATTTCAACTGAATGTGAGTATTTTTAATACCTATCGCGTCCATCGCATCAGCTCGCGTGAGCCTCATATCGCGGCGATTTTCAACTTCCGCGGAATGTCAGTTCAATAACCCGACACGATTCGTCACCCTGGAGGACATTGGCACCCGAAACACGGTGCGATTGACCCAAGTGACTGCGTGCCAAACAATGCCGCTAATCCTCAATTTGACACTCTGTTTGCATGGCGTACAACCAGCACGTTCACCACATCGACCATGGACAACCCCCGCGCCCGCAGTGCCACAAGGAGATGAAACACCAGATCCGCAGCCTCACCGAGCAGTTCCTGATCGTCCTGCACCACGGCGGCCAGCGCGGTCTCGACGCCCTCCTCGCCCACCTTCTGCGCAATGCGGCGAATGCCGCCGTCGAACAATCTGGTGGTGTAACTGCCTTCGGGCCGCTTGGCGTGACGTAGCGCCACCAGCGCATCGAGTTCGGCGAGGAAACCCAACGGCGGGCGCACGTCGGCGCTTTCGCCGAAGCAGCTGGAGGTGCCGGTGTGGCAGGTGGGGCCGTGCGGGTCAGCCTGGATCAGCAAGGTGTCGGCGTCGCAGTCGATGCGGATCGATTTAAGTACCAGCACGTGGCCGGAACGCTCGCCTTTGGTCCACAAGCGCTGCTTGTTGCGACTGTAGAAGGTGACGTGGCCGATGGCCTGGGTTTGTGCCAATGCTTCAGGGTTCATGTAGCCAAGCATCAGCACCTCACCGGTGAGCCAGTGCTGCACAATCGCCGGTAACAGGCCGCCGCCCTTGCGCCAGTCGAGCCGGCTGGTCTCGGTGTCGGTATCAGTCATGTCTGTATTCCCTTGAAACTCACAATCGCACGGGTACGCCCTGCCCGTGCAGGTAGCGCTTGAGCGCGGGGATCGCGATGCTGCCAGAGTGGAACACGCTGGCGGCCAGCGCCCCATCGACGTCGGCGTCGACAAAGGCATCACGAAAATGCTCGGGAGTGCCGGCTCCCCCGGAGGCGATCAGCGGCACGCGGCAGATCGCGCGAGCGGCGGTCAGTTGTTCCAGATCGTAGCCACGACGCACGCCGTCGCTGCCCATGCAGTTCAGCACGATCTCACCCGCGCCGCGCTGCTGTGCTTCGATCATCCAGTCCAGCGTTCGGCGAGGCAGTGCCTGTGTCTTCGAAGGATCGCCGCTGTACTGGCGTACGCGCCACTGGCCATCAGGGTCGCGCAACGAGTCGATGCCGACCACGACACACTGCACGCCGAACGCGGCAGCCAGTTCATTGATCAGTTCGGGACGCTCCAGCGCGGGCGAGTTCACCGAGATCTTGTCGGCACCCGCATGCAGCACGGCGCGGGCCTCACTGACCGAACGGATACCGCCGGCAACGCAGAACGGAATGTCGATCACGCGGGCGACCTTCTCCACCCAGGCCCGATCCACGCTGCGCCCTTCAGGACTGGCGGTGATGTCGTAGAACACCAGCTCGTCGGCGCCTTCATCGCGGTAGCGCAGCGCCAGATCGACGATTTCGCCCATCACCACGTGGTCACGGAAGCGCACGCCCTTCACCACCTGGCCGTCGCGGACATCAAGGCAGGGGATGATGCGGCGGCTCAACATGCCAGCGCCTCTTCCAAGGTGAAGTGCCCCTCAAGCAGGGCGCGTCCAAGAATCACTGCCTTCGCACCGGCTTCGCGTGCCGCGCGGATGTCGGCCACCGATCGCACACCCCCCGAAGCCTGCAAGGCAAGCCCGGGCACACGATCGGTGAGATGCCGATACAGCTCGAGATTGAAACCGGCAAGCATGCCATCGCGCTCGATGTCAGTGCACAACAGGTGGCGTGCGCCGCGTTCGGCATACCAACTCGCCAACTCGTCCAGCGAGCCCGGTTCAATCCTGGTCCAGCCGGCACTGGGCAGCAGCCAATCGTTGCCAACACGGCGGGTATCCAGCGCCAACGTGATGCATTCGCTGCCGAACGATTCCAGCCAGCCCACGACCCGCTCCGGTTCGCGGATGGCCACGCTGCCCAGGACAACGCGACGCACGCCGACGTCGAACAGTCGCCGCAGGTCAACCTCGTTGCGCACGCCACCTCCGGCCTGCACGTCGATGCCATGGTCGGCAATCGCCTTGATCACGGCCAGGTTTTCCAGGTTGCCCGAACGGGCGCCGTCAAGATCAACCACATGCAACCAGTGCGCGCCAGCATGCAGATAACGCAAGGCGAGCTCGCGCGGATCCAGCGCGTAGGTGGTCTGCTGCGCGTAATCGCCCTGGCGCAGGCGCACCACGCGCCCCTCGCGCAGATCGATGGCGGGAATGACATGAAAGCTCATAGGCTGAGAAAATTCCTCAGAAAGCGCGCCCCGACGGCGGCCGAGCGCTCGGGATGGAACTGCATGCCATGGAAATTCCTGCGGACCACGATCGCTGAAAACTCACCGGCGTGATCGGTGCTGGCCAGGGTGAAATCACCCACTGGCACCGCATAACTGTGCACAAAATACGCCTGATCGTCTTCAGCCATCCCGGCCAGCAGCGGATGCGTCTGCGTCGATTGCAGCTGGTTCCAGCCCATGTGCGGCACGCGAAAACCCGGTGTCTCGGCAAAACGATGTACGCACGCGGGAATCACGCCGAGACACGCGGTGTCGCCCTCTTCCGAATGCGTGCAGAGCAACTGCATTCCCAGGCAGACACCGAGCACGGGTTGCTGCAGCGATCGCAACAGCTCGACCAGCCCCAGCTCGTGCAAGCGCGCCATCCCCGGACCGGCGGCACCCACGCCGGGCAGGATGACCTTGTCGGCAGCGCGGATCGTGGCCCCATCCGCCGTCAGCGCGGCGTCCGTTCCGAGGCGTTGCAAGGCGTAGCGCACCGATCCGATGTTGGTCCCGCCGGCGTCGACCAGTACCACGCTCACGCAAATCGCTCCCAGCGGAATTGCCCCGAAAAAGCGCCTTTCGGTCCTCGCAGGAGCGCGTTGACGGAAGATATGCTCTTGCCAATCCCGAAGCCCGAATCCCGGCTTTCAACAGACGAACGGCTTGTCATCCCGACCCGGAGCATCGCGTCCCAGCGGGCGCGTACGACACGCGGGTCGCCGCTTGCCGACGGCTTCACAGCGAGCCCTTGGTACTGGGCAGCTCGCTGCCTTCGCGACGAATGGCCTGGCGCAAGGCGCGGGCCACCACCTTGAAGCAGGCTTCGACCATGTGGTGGGCGTTGTCACCGCGCACGGACAGATGCAGGTTGGCGCCCAGCGATTCGCACAGCGAACGGAAGAAGTGCGGCACCAGCTCCGTCGGCACCTCACCAACGCGCTCGCGCGGGAAGCTGCCTTCGAACACGAAGTACGGGCGGCCAGACAGATCCAGCACGGCGCTGGCTTGTGATTCGTCCATCGGCAGGGTGAAACCGTAGCGGCCGATGCCGCGCTTGTCGCCCAGCGCCTGCTTCAACGCCTGGCCAAGGGCCAGCGCGCAGTCTTCGATAGTGTGGTGCTCGTCGATATGAGTGTCGCCGTCGCAGTGCAACTCCAGCGCGAAACCACCGTGCTTGCCGAGTTGCTCCAGCATGTGGTCGAAGAAGCCCAGGCCGGTGTGCGCCTTCGGCTCGGCCACGTGGTCGAGATCCACCCTGACCATGATCCGGGTTTCCTTCGTGTTGCGAACCACGCTGGCAGTGCGCGGCGCATCCAGCAGTTCGTGCGCCAGTTCCTCCCAGCTCACACCCTGTGGTCCGACGCGGTAGCCGCGCACGCCGAGACTGGAGGCAAATTGCAGGTCGGTCTCACGGTCACCGACCATTGCCGAGGTGGCTCGGCTCCAGCTGTCGTCGCCCAGATAGTGACGCACCAGACCGATGCCGGGCTTGCGCGTGTCGAGGCCCTCGTGTGCAAAGCTGCGGTCGACCAGCACTTCGTGGAAACAGATGCCCTGCGAGGCGAGGATGCCGAGCAGCAGATTGTGCGGGCCAATGAAGTCCGCTTCCGGAAAGCTGTCGGTGCCCAGGCCATCCTGGTTGGTCACCATCACCAGTTCGTAGCCGGCAGCCACCAAACGCTGCAAGGCGGCGATAACTCCGGCGAGCAAGGTCAGCTTCTCAAAACTGTCGATCTGTTGGTCGGCGGGCTCTTCGACAAGGCAACCATCACGATCGACGAAAAGAATCCTGCGGTGGTTCATGGTGCGAGCCCGTGCAGAACATCGAGCAACGCATCGTTTTCACCAGGGGTGCCGATCGTGATGCGCAAGGCGTCACCCAATCGTGGATAGTGGCGGATATCGCGCACCACGATGCCGGCCGCAAGCAGATGCTTGTAAACCGCACCGGCATCATCGAAACGGACCGCCAGAAAATTCGCCTGGGAGGGCAACACCGCACGCACGCACGCAAGTGCAGCCAATGCGCCACGCACCCGTTCGTGCTCATTGCGTATCGTCGCCACATGTTCGCGCGCCTGCGCTTGGCCTTGTTCCGAGAACGCGGCCATCGCCGCCGCCACGCATGGCAGCGGCAGCGGATAAGGCGTCATGATCCGGCGCAGCAGGGCAATGACTTCGGGATTGGCCAGAAGGCACCCGATGCGCGCACCGGCCAGCGCCCAGGCCTTCGACAGGGTACGCAGCACCGCCAGGTGTTCGTAGCGATCAATCAGGTCGGCGACACTGCGCTGGTAAGCAAACTCGATATAAGCCTCGTCCACCACCAGCAAGGCCCTGCCTTTGAGCATCTGCAGCAGGCGCTCGAGACTCTCGCGTGGCGCGCACTGGCCGCTGGGGTTATTCGGTGTGCAGACGAAAACCAGCTTGACCGCCGGAGTGACCGCGGCGAGCACGGCGTCCACGTCCAGCGTGAAGTCATCCGCCAGTGGTACCTCGATCACCCCGGCGTTCTGGATACGTGCGCAGATGCTGTACATGCCGAAGGTTGGTGGCTGGATCAGGATAGCGTCCTGTCCGGCGCGGCAGAAGGCGCGAACCAGCAGGTCGATGGCCTCGTCGCTGCCCCGGCCGACCAGCAACTGCTCCTGGCGCACGCCATAGAGTGCCGCGAGCGTCGAAACCAGGGCTGCCGGCTGTGACTCAGGGTAGCGGTTGCAGCCCAGACCGCCGTCACCCAGCGGCGTCCACGCCGATTCGTTTGCATTGAGGAAGACCGCCCCCCCGCTGGCTTCCATGCGCGCCGAGGAGTACGGCTGCATCGACCGGATCTCCGGCCGCGCAAGATCGAGCACGTTCATGGCATGGACTCCAGCACGGCAAGGCGCAACGTCACTGCACGCCGGTGCGCCTCCAGTTGTTCGGCGGCCGCAAGCGTCACCGTACACGGACCGATGTTGCGCAGGCCGCTGGCTGAAACTTCCTGCACGCTGATCTGCTTTTGAAAACTTGCCACTGACACGCCGCTATGGCTGCGCGCATGACCGTAGGTCGGAAGTACATGGTTGCTGCCGCTGCAATAGTCGCCCACGGATTCGGGTGTCCACTGGCCGAGGAACACCGAGCCGGCGCTTTCTATGTCCACCAGCAGGTCGCGTGGCGTGGCGACTTGCACGATCAAATGCTCGGGGGCGTAGCCGTTGCTGACCTGGACCGCCTGAGCCAGTGATTCGACCAGAATCAGTCTGCTCTGCGCCAGCGCCTGGTCAGCGATCGCCTTGCGTGGCAGCTCCGCGCACTGCCGCTCGACTTCGGCGGCGGCCTTGTCCAGCAAGACGGTCGACGGGCTGAGCAGGATCACCTGCGAATCCGGGCCATGTTCGGCCTGTGACAAGAGGTCGGCGGCAACGAACACCGGATTGGCCTCGGCATCGGCAACCACCAGCACTTCGGACGGCCCAGCCGGCATGTCGATCGCCGCGCCATCCGGATCGGAGGAGACCTGCAGCTTCGCCTCGGTGACCCAGGCATTGCCAGGACCAAACAGCTTGTCGCATCTGGGAACGCTGTCAGTGCCGTACGCCATCGCGGCGATCGCCTGGGCGCCACCGAGCTTGAACACCTGGTGCACTCCGGTGAGTCGCGCGGCATACAGCACCGCCTCGTCGCAACGGCCGTCGGCACGCGCCGGCGAGCACAGCACCACCTCGCGACAGCCGGCGATCCGGGCGGGTACGCCCAGCATCAGCGCGGTGGATGGAAGCGGCGCGCTGCCGGCCGGCACATACAACCCGACCCGACTGATCGGGCGCAACATGCGCTCCACGCGCACGCCCGGGGCAGTCTCGACCGCCACCGGCTGCGGTGCAGCGGCGCGATGGAAAAGCTCGATGCGTCCGGCGGCTTCGCGGATCGCTGCTTTCAGCGCGGGATCGAGCGCGGCTTCGGCCGCCACGAACTCGGTCTCGTCCACCGCGAGC
The DNA here is from genome assembly GCA_039922695.1 of Rhodanobacter sp. Classification (GTDB taxonomy): domain Bacteria; phylum Pseudomonadota; class Gammaproteobacteria; order Xanthomonadales; family Rhodanobacteraceae; genus Rhodanobacter. The sequence continues at coordinate 49,983 of JBDTEG010000214.1, forward strand.
GCGTCCAGCGTGCAGTGATCGTACTTCGCACTGAGTTCGCGCAGTGCGACGTCGCCGCGTTCGCGCACGTCGGCGATGATCTGCCCGACTCCCTGACGCAGTTCGTGCGCACGTGATTGTGCAGGCCGGGCCAGCGCCTCGCGGCGGCCCGCTTCATCCAGCGCGTTCCAGTCCAGACGTTTCATGCCAGCCTGCTCTTCCGCATCACGTCAACCTGCTTCATATCAGCATTTTTTCCACCGGCAGCACGAACATCTCGCGCGCGCCCGCCTTCTTGATCTCTTCCAGTTGCCGCCAGCTCACCTCACCGGCGCACAGCGCCTGCAGCATAAGCTGGTCGGGCTGACCGGCCACTTGCAATAGAGTCGGCTGCGGGCCGCCGGGCAACAAGCGGGTCACCGCCTCCAGTGTGTGCCGGGATGTCTGCAACAGCAGCAGTCGCGACTCCCGCACCTGGATCACGCCGTCCAACCTCTTCAGCAGCAGTTCCAGCATGTCGCCGCGTTCGTCACCCGGCAATGTCACCGGGCCGGCAAGCACCGCTTCGCTCTCGAGCAACACGTCAGCCTCGCGCAACTGGTTCGCCACCAGGGTGCCGCCGCTCTGCACCAGGTCGCAGATTGCGTCCGCGGTTCCCAGCTTGGGCGCGATCTCGACCGAGCCGGCCAGCGTCACCACGCCGGCGTCGATGCCGTGTGCGCGCAGCCATTCCCCCAGCAGACCCGGATAGGACGTGGCGATGCGCCGACCTGCCAGGTCATTGGGCTCGGCATACTCCAGCTCTTGCGGCACCGCGATCGACAGGCGGCATCGCCCGAACCCCAGCGGACGTATTTCGGTCAGCGGCTCCGCCTCTCGCCCCAGGGTGAGCTGGAACTCGCCCAGCACGTTGCGTCCCACGATGCCAAGGTCGCACACGCCTTGCGCGATGAGGCCGGGGATGTCGTCGTCGCGAACCAGCAGCAAGTCGACCGGCTCGCCCTCGCCGAAGCAGAACAGTTTGTCCCGGCTTTGCCGGAAGGTCAGTCCGCAACGGCTCAGAAGATCCAGTGCCGGTTCGGTGAGGCGGCCGGATTTTTGCATCGCGATACGCAAGCGGTCGCGTGGTTTCATGTTCTCTTCCTTGCTGATTGCGCCTGTCGCCGCGCCGCCCGAGCTGCTGCCGCGAGATAGCCGCCGCTGCCCTGGTTGAGATAACGCGCCACCCGCCCAACCGTGGTGATGCTGACCGCAGTGCGCTCGTGGATCTCCCGGTACGGCATGCCTTCGAGCAGGTAAGGCACCACCCGCCAGCGGTCAACCAGCACCTCCAGCTCGGCCGGCGTACACAGGTCGCGCAGGAAGGCCGCCATTTCGTCAGTATTCCTCAACGACAACAGCGCCTGGTAAAGACTCAGCTCCGCCGACTCGTCAGGGGTCTCGGGATCGAGTGAACGACGCTTCATAATGTGCTAATGCATTAATACACGAGTGCGCAGTTTACACGACGCATCGCAGCGCAGCAATCACTTTCACGGCATCAGATCGACCTTGCCTCGTGTGCGGGGCAAGTGCCATGCGAGGATCTTCACCTTCACTCCAACTCTCGCGAGAGTCGCGCATCGGCTTGCCCACACCAAAAAGAAAAGCCCCGCGGAAGCGGGGTCTTTCTTGACGCGAGGAAGCTGGAGTCGACTCAGGCCGACTTCTTCTTGGCTGCGACCTTCTTGGTCGCCGGCTTGGTCACTGTGGGCTTGACGCCCACCACGGCCGGAGCCGCAGCATGCGCGCGTGAATTGCCGTAGCTGCCGCGATTGATCTTGCCACGACGGGTCTTGCGATCGCCCTTGCCCATGGAAATACCTGATTTGTCTGATGAACGGCTGTCAATGATAGCAGCGCCGGAGAAAACGCCATAGCCAGACCCGACCCTCAGGCCGGACCATGCCCGGGACAGCCCGGAGCCTCATCGGGGCACGCGCCGGGGTCGATCTGCACGGTGACGTGCTCCACCTGGAAGCGCTCGCGCAACATCTGTCTGATCGACTGCAGCGCCCTGGCCGCATGGGCCTGATCATCCACTTCTGCGTGAAGGGTCGCCATGCGCGAGCCCGACGCCAGCTGCCACACGTGTACGTGGTGAATACTGAGAAGGGCCGGGTCGGCTTCACGCAGTGATTGCTCAACCATCGCACAGTCCACCCCTTCGGGTACGCCTTCCAGCAGGATGTGCGCGGAGCGCCGCAGCAACTGCCAGGCGTTGCCCAGGATCAGCAACGACACCAGCAGTGACAGCACCGGATCGGCCCACAACCAGCCAAACCAGCGTATCGCCAGCGCAGCCAGCACTGCTGCAACCGAGCCGAGCAGGTCGCCCAATACGTGCAAGCGGGCGCCTGCCATGTTCACATCGTCGTGCGCGTGGCCATGCAGCGTGCGCAGCACCAGCGCGTTGACCAGCAAGCCGACGACGGCGACCACCAGCATCACCCCGGACAGGATGGGCTCCGGACGCAGCAGTCGGGTGACCGCCTCGTAGATGATCCAGCCCACCAGCACGAACTGGCTCAAGGCGTTGACGAAGCCGACCAGCACCTCCATCCGTCCGTAGCCATAGCTTCGCCGCGCATCCGCCGGCCGGGCCGCCATCACGGCACCGACCACGGCCAGCAGGAGCGCAAGCGCGTCGACCATCATGTGCCCGGCGTCGGCCAGCAACGCGAGCGACCCGGACCAGAAGCCACCCATCGCCTCGGCCACCATCACCAGGACGGTCAGTACGAACGCCACCAGCAGCTTGCGGCGGCGGCCACGCGAATGCTCCCTCGCAGGCCCATGCGCGTGGCCATCCTCGCGATGCTGGTGCGTGTGTGCGTGACTCATGCACACATGCTAGAAACCGGTGCCGCCGTTACACAATCACCACGCTCCGGGGGCTGACGGCAAAAACGGACCGCCGCTTGAACCGTGCTCAGTGAGCACACTGCGGCCCGTGCACGTGACGGGCGCCCAGCTGACGATCGCGACGCAGGTTGACGAAATGGGCGGTGGCCAGCGACAGGCCCCCGCTGGCCACCAGCACGCTGTGCAGCACGATCGAATAGTGCTCGGCGAAAGTCACGCCAAGCAGCAGCAGGGCCAGCCCGGGTATGGCCAGCAGCAAGGGCAATGGCTGCCGGTGGCGGCGGAAGCCTCGAACGAGCGCAACCAGGGCCAGTGCGCAGGCGAACATCACGAAACCACGCTCGAAGCGATGGTCGGCCAGGAACTCGAGCCCCACCAGGGGCAGGATTGCCAGCACGAAGGGCAACAAGGCGCAGTGGATCGCACACAGGAACGAGGCCGCCGCACCAATGCGGTCGGCCACTTGCCACCAATGCGATTTGTCTGACTGCGCGGAGTCCATCTTGATGTCTGGTTTCGCCGCCACGGCGATCCTGATGAATTGCCAGGCATGTTACATTATAACAATTGACGACGCCACTACATTGAACTGCCTGCCGTCAAGCCTTGCGGCAGTTCTTGCAGATGCCGTGGACTTCCAGCGTTTGCGCCTGCGGACGGAAACCCAAGGCGCGGGCCTGTGCCTCGATCAGTTCGGCGACCCGGTCATCGCAGACTTCCTGTGCGCTGGAGCACGTGTCGCAAATCAGGAAGGGCACCTGGTGTGCTTCGGCCGGATGATGACAGGACACGAACGCGTTGATCGATTCCAGCTTGTGGATGAAACCGTTTTCCAGCAGGAAGTCGAGCGCCCGGTACACGGTGGGCGGGGCCGCATTGCCATGCTGCTCGCGCAGCTGGTCGAGCAGATCGTAGGCCTTGACCGGTTTGCCAGCGCTCGCGACGAGCTGCAGAACTTCCTTGCGCAGCGGCGTCAGACGCAGGCCGCGCTCCTTGCTGGCAAGTTCCACCGCGCGCACGAATCCTTTCGCATCATGATGATGGTGCGAATGATGCGTATGCAGGTGGTCGGTGCCATCGTGGCTCAATGCGCTTACCTCGTGGCGGGAGTCGGCCGCGTCTGCTGCCAGAGCCCGCGTCTGATCAGAAAAGGACGGGGCCCGGCCTGATTGCCAGCCCTGGCCGCTGACTGGACGCGCAATCAGCCGAACAGCAACCTTCAGGATCATACAACCACCCCTGTGTGCCTCAGCGCAAACGGGACGGCGGCTTTCCCGGCTGCTCGCGACGGGGCTTGCACAGGATCACGATCCAACCGATCGGCCCCAGTACCCAAGCCCAAAGGACGGCCTCGACCACCCGTCCACGCCACCAGCCAAGCAACAAGCCGACGGCGACGAACACCAGGTTCCACCAGAACATGGCTGCCCAGGGCACCATATTCAACAGGTTGAAGAAAACATGCCAGAACGCTCCGGGGGCATCGAGATCGACGCCCTGGGTGGCTCTGGCGAGCAGTTCATCCATGGCTGGACAGGCGCGTCACGGCGGCGCTGCGCGTCAGTCCTTGGCCATGTCGAGGGCTGCGTCGACACGGCGGAGCGCCTCCTCGCGACCGGCCAGGTAGATCGTGTCCTCGATCGAGGGCGAGACCTGCGATCCGGTCAGCGCCACGCGCAGCGGCTGGGCAACCTTGCCCAAGCCCAGTTCCAGCTCCGCCGCCACCTGTTCGATTACCTGGTGGATCGGCGCGGGTTGCCACTCGCACTCGGCCAACCGGGATTTCGCCGTCTCCAGCACCTTCGACGCATTTGCATTCTTCAGGTGCTTGGCGACCGCCTTGTCATCCCATTCGAGGATCGGTCCATACCAGATCTTCGCGCGCTCGGCCATTTCCTTCAGCGTGTGCACGCGTTCACGCAGCGCCACGATCACGTCGACCGGCGCCGGACCCTTGCTCACGTCGATGCCCGCTCGATGCAAGTGCCAGGCGAACTCGGCCGCCAGTGACTCGGGGGGGTCGGTCTTCAGATAATGCTGGTTCAGCCAGGCCAGCTTCTCGGTGTCAAAGCGGGAGGGGGCCTTGTTGCCGTGGGCAACGTCGAACAGCGAAATCATCTCCTCGCGCGAAAATATTTCCTGGTCACCGTGCGACCAGCCCAGGCGAACCAGGTAATTCAGGATCGCGTGCGGCAGGAAGCCGTCAGCGCGGTATTCCATCACGCTCACCGCACTGGTGCGCTTGGAGAGCTTCTTGCCTTCCTTGTCCAGGATCATCGGCAGGTGCGCGAACTCCGGCACTGTCGCGCCCAGGGCGTGATAGATGTTGATCTGCCGCGGCGTGTTGTTGACGTGGTCGTCGCCCCGGATCACCTCAGTGATGCCCATGTCGATGTCATCGACCACCACCGCGAAGTTGTATGTCGGCCAGCCATCGGAGCGGAATATGACCAGATCGTCCAGCTCGCTGTTGGCAAACTCGATGCATCCCTTGACCTTGTCCTCGAATACCACCGACCCTTCAGTCGGATTGCGGAAGCGGATGACCCGGTTGGGGTCGTCGCGAGGTGGTTCGTTGCGATTGCGGTAATACCCGTTGTAGCGCGGTTTCTGGCCTGCCGCCATGGCGGCCTCGCGCATCGCCTCGATCTCGTTCTTGCTCTCGTAGGCGTAGTACGCCTTTCCGCCCGAAACCAGGTCCTCGGCAACTTGCTTGTAGCGATCAAGCCGCTGGGTCTGGTAGAACGGACCCTCGTCGGGATCGAGATCGAGCCAGTGCATTGCGTCCAGGATCGCCTGTACCGCTTCGTCGGTGGACCGCTCGCGATCGGTATCCTCGATGCGCAGGATGAATTCGCCGCCGCGACGACGCGACTCGAGCCAGCAATACAGAGCGGTGCGCGCGCCGCCTATGTGCAGGAAGCCGGTGGGACTTGGGGCGAAGCGGGTGCGTACGGTCATGGGTGTTTTCGGGACAGGCGAGGTGAAAGAGTGGATTTTAGCCGATACCGGGGCGGCGCCCCGAAGCTGCGGTGGTGCAGGCCACGCAGCAAGTGGCTTGTTTTCTTCTTGGTGCTCGGCTGCAGCGCTCTGGCGCCTGCGTCGGCAGAGAACCCTGGCTATGACCGCCCCGGACTTGGCTTCAATCCCGCCACGCTGGCCGCAGGCGAGTTCACCCTCGAACAGGGCTTGCCCAACTGGAACGACGATCGGCAGGACGGCGTCCGCAGCGTGCAGTACAGCGCGGACAGCTTGCTGCGCCTGGGCGTGGGTCATGCCCTGGAGCTGCAATTCAGTGATTCGTTCTACAACCATCTCCAGCTGAGCGGCCCCGGGATCCGGCAGGACCGCAGCGGGCGCGGCGACAGCAGCGTGGCACTGAAGCTTGCCCTGCCCTCCCCCGGCGCGTCCTTCAGCTGGGGCGTGCTGGGCAGCGTGGAATTCACTGACGGCGACCGCGATTTTCGCAACAGCCAGCGCCAATATCTGCTCGGCATGGCACTGGGCCTGCAGCTTGATCCGAGCGACAGCGTGGGCGCCTATCTGGAAGATGTGCGGGCCGGTGGCGCCGACAGCTATACGGTTGCGATCAATCGCAGTCACGCCTTGACACCCACGCTCACGATCTACGGCGAGGCCGCGTGGCAACGTGAGGCCAACTCCCGGCCCGGCACGCTGGCTGGCGCGGGGCTGGCATGGCAAGCCGGTCGTCGCGTGCAACTGGATGCGGGCTTTCGTCGACGGGTGAGCGGTCCGTTGTCCCGTTGGTGGGCGGGCCTGGGCGCCTCGATGTTCTTCGGACACTGACCCGCCACTGGCTGCTGTGTCACTTCACGTGGATCGTGATCCTCTTCGACAGGAGCGGCGGATCGAACGGCACGTGGTGGGCATCGCCCAGTTCCAGTTGCAGGGTATGGGCGCCGGGCTTGAGCGTGATCGCGGCTTCGGTCTGGCCACCGCCGAAGTGGATGTGCTGCGCATCGTTCGGAATCGGCTGACCAGCCGCAGGCAATGCCTTCACGTCGACCAGCAAGTGATGGTGCCCGGTACCTTCCTTGCTGATACCCGCCGGCGCAACGCCCATACCTTCAAGGCCGAAGCGCACGGTGAGGTGCTGTCCGACGGTGGCGCCGTCGGAGGGCGAGATGATGTAGACCGCGGCACCTGCCGGCGCAGGGGTGGTGGGCAAGCCGGGAGCGTCGGACGCGATCGCAGGGCTGGTCAGGCCAGTCAATGCGAGAACGAGAAGCATGCGTTTCATCAACATTCTCCAGCAAAGAGACGGGGAGTCCAGTGTAAGCGCGGGACGGGCAATTCCCGAATGGCGCGTGCAACCTCCCTGTCGCGAGCAACTTCGTCTGACTGAACAGGAAACAGTCGACGCGTGGCAAGTACATGCCGCGAACGAGGCGAGCCGCTTGCCCACCGGATTGTAAGCAACGCGCCCCAGTCGCTGTGGAAAGATGCCACCTCGTGCGCAACCGCAGGCACCGCGCGGGCACCCACACGCTGTGCAATTCCTGACCAGCGCGTGGCAAGTGCTTGATCGACAAGTGCCGGACCCGGCTTGTCCACAGGCTTTGCGGCGACGCTTCCACAGCGCTTGTGGACAACTCAGCAGCGAATGGGACGATGCCGCCCGATGACGGCATCGCTGCAGCCAGCCCGCCGGCCTGACTCAGGCCGCGCGATCGGCCCGGGTGAGGATGCCAAGCAGGTCTGCCAGCTTGTCGCGCATTTCCCGCCGGTCGACGATCATGTCGATCGCGCCATGATCGAGCAGGAACTCGGAACGCTGGAAGCCTTCCGGCAATGTTTCGCGAACGGTCTGTTCGATCACGCGCGGACCGGCGAAGCCGATCAGCGCCTTCGGCTCACCGATGTTGATGTCACCCAGCATCGCCAGGCTGGCGGAGACGCCGCCGGTGGTCGGGTTCGTCAGCACGCTGATGTACGGCACGCCGGCATCGCGCAGGCGCGCCAGCGCAGCCGAGGTCTTGGCCATCTGCATCAGCGAGAACAGCGCCTCCTGCATGCGTGCACCGCCAGTGGCGGAGAAGCACACCAGCGCGCTCTTGTCGGCCAGCGCGCGCTCGGCGGCACGGGCGAATTTCTCGCCGACCACCGAACCCATCGAGCCGCCCATGTAGGCGAACTCGAACGCCACCGCCATCAGCGGGCGGCCCTTGAGCCTTCCGCTCATGGCAACCATGGCATCCTTCTCGCCGATCTTCTTCTGGGTAGCAATGATGCGGTCACGGTACTTCCTGGAGTCGCGGAACTTCAACGGATCGGTCGGCTCCAGGCTGGCCCACTGCTCCTGCGCCGAACCGTCGTCGAACAAGGCTTCCAGGCGCATCCGCGCACTGATGTAGTGATGGTGCCCGCACTTCGGGCATACCATCAGGTTGCGTTCAAGCTCCGGCTTGTACAGCACCGTGCCGCAGCCGCCACACTTCTCCCAGACGCCCTCGGGCACAGAGCCCTTGCCGCCATTGGCCGGCAGGGTGCGGGTACGCGGACTCATGATTTTCTGCAGCCAATTCATCGCAGGACCTCAATCTTTTACTGACCTCGAAGCGGTCAGACGAACGTTTCAGCGTGCATCCAGCGCAAAGCGGATCGGCTGCAGGAATTCCCGCGCGCGACGCGCAATATCCGCCGCGTCCGTGGCGCCCGACAACCTTTCGACCAGCGCGCTGCCGATTACCACCGCGTCGGCAAACGCACCAATGGCCACGGCACTCGCTGCATCACGGATGCCGAAGCCGACCGCCACCGGGGCATTGGCGCAGGCGCGAACCTCGGCAACACGCGTTGCAATGTCGCTGGTACTCAGTCGCGCGTCTCCGGTGATGCCGGCGAACGACACATAATACAGGAAGCCCTCGGCCGAACCGCACAAAGCGGTCATCCGGTCGGGTGCGGTGGTGGGCGCAGCGAGCAGGATCTGCTGCAGACCGGCGTCGCGCAGCGGCTGCAACACCGCCGACTCTTCCAGCGGGCAATCGACCAGCAGCACACCGTCGACACCCGCCGCCACGGCTTCCTGCGCAAACTTCGCATGACCATGGATCTCCACCGGATTCAGATAGCCCATCAGCACGATCGGCGTATCCGCATCGCTCTGCCGGAACTGGCCAACCCATCTCAATATCTCCTTGAGGCCGACGCCCTTGGCGATGGCCCGCTCACTGGCGTGCTGGATGACCGGACCGTCCGCCATCGGGTCGGAAAACGGCACGCCCAACTCGATCAGGTCGGCACCGGCACCCACCAGGGCATGCATCATCGCCACCATGTGCGCGGGCGAGGGGTCACCCGCGGTGACAAACGGGATCAGACCGGTGCGGCCAGCGTCCTTGAGCGCCGCGAAGCGGCGATCGATGCGGCTCATACCTCGACTCCTTCGAGTGCGGCAATCGTGTGCACGTCCTTGTCGCCACGGCCGGAAAGGTTGCACAGCACGATGCCATCCTTCGGCAACTCGCGTGCCAGCTTCATCGCCTGCGCCACCGCATGGCTGGATTCCAGGGCGGCCAGGATGCCTTCGGTGCGCGCCAGCAAATGGAACGCCTCCAGCGCCTCGTCGTCAGTGACGCCCACGTACCCGGCGCGGCCGGCATCCTTCAGGAAGGCGTGTTCAGGCCCCACGCCGGGGTAGTCGAGGCCGGCGGAGACCGAATGGGTCTCGGTGATCTGGCCGTTGTCGTCGCACAGCACGTAGGTGCGGTTGCCGTGCAGCACGCCAGGCCGACCGGCGGCCAGGGAGGCCGCATGATGACCGGTCGCCAGACCCAAACCTGCCGCCTCGGCGCCGACCAGGCGCACGTCCGCATCGTTGAGGAAGGCGTGGAACAGGCCGATGGCGTTCGAGCCGCCGCCGACACAGGCGGTCAACACGTCCGGCAGACGGCCATACTGCTCCAGCATCTGCGCCCGTGCCTCGCGGCCCACGATCGCGTTGAAGTCGCGCACCATTTTCGGGTACGGATGCGGTCCAGCCACGGTACCGATGATGTAGAACGTGTCGGCGACGTTGCTGACCCAGTCGCGCATCGCCTCGTTCAGCGCATCCTTCAGCGTCCTCGAGCCTGAGGTCACCGGCACGACTTCGGCGCCGAGCAGCTTCATCCGGTACACGTTGATCTTCTGCCGCTCGATGTCCACTGCGCCCATGTAGACCACGCAGCGCATGCCGAAACGCGC
>JBDTEG010000215.1:0-7606 GCA_039922695.1 Rhodanobacter sp.
CCCAACACACCCCAGAACAGGATGAAACCCAGCAACAACGCACCCTTGACCATTTCCACGGAGAACAGGTTGGTGCGCGGCGCCATGTACGCGTTGAGGGCGTGAATACGTGCACGCTGGCTGGCAATCTCGGCGGCACTGGGCCCTCCAGCCTGGTACAACTTGTTCAACTTCTCGGCAATCGTGCCGAGTTCGGCGATCGACGCATCAGTGGATCGCCACGCTGCGATAGCCTGGCGCATGTGTGGGGCGCCGGAGAAATACTGCAGCATGAAAATCATGCCCGACTGCGCCGCCGGCATCACGTTGCCGCGCTTGAAGGTCTTGCTGATCTCGTCCTTTTCGTAGTTGCCGGAGGTGATCGCATCACGTCCCCGGCGATCGGCATCAAGCAACCCGAAATTGTTCCAGAAGCCGGCCAGGTCCGGCGCTGCGCCGGTGCTGGCATAAAGGTCCAGGTCGATCACCGCCTGTTTTTGCGCCTTGGACCAGACACTCTCGCTATTGAGAAAGCCAGCGAGAGTGACCTGTACCTGCAACACTCCCCAGGTCAGCGCCATGATCAACGCGATGGCGACGACCAGTGACCAGACCAGCGGCATGAGCCGCCGGACCAGGGGTTTTTGCAAGCTGTGATCTGGAGAACGCATCGGCTTCCCGTTCAGTGGATGATGCCTCGCCTTCCATGGCTCCAGTCTCCTCCGGTGTCTTACATCATGCCGCTACCTCTTTAGCTATCGACAGATGGCGGCAAGACTTGATGCAACGGTCACCAAGCAGGACCATGCTCATGTAGCTCCGCTTGATGCACTCCCCCAGATGCGCCACGTCGATGGCGGAGGGCTTTTCCCCCATCAGGGTACACACTATATCCAAAGCTTCCCACGGATGAACGTCATCATACGCGGCATGCAGGTGCAACCAGCGCAGGCTTTTCGCCCTAATTGCCGGATCGAAGCTCTGCTGGTACGTTTCACTCCCGTAAATCATGTGGGACCAATCGCCAGTCACCCCCTCGATCGCGTAATTGGTCGCCACCATGCCTGCCGCCAGGCTTCCGTGCGCACTGATCTCCTCGCACCAGCGGGCCAGCCCATCGGTGCCGTGCGGAGCCTTCTCGTTCAACAGTTGCTCGCGCGGTACGCCCGCGCCCTCGGCCCAGTTGATCCAGTATTCCGCGTGGTTCTGCTCCACCCGGATGTTGCGTACCAGCCAGCGGCGGGCCTTGTCGTCGCCCGGGCTGCGACCGTAGCGGGTCTTCAGCAGGTTGAGTGCCATGAAACTCGGGAATCGCTCGATGAAAGGCCACAGTCCCATCATGAAATTGCCGGTGGCTTCCCGGTCGAGCTGCAGCGCCATCATCATCTTCCAGATCTCGTGATCCATCACGCGATGCCGGGTACTCTCGCAATCGGCCACCATGTCCTGCGCCCATTGCGGGTAGCTGGTCAATTCGGTCAATGGGCCGGTACGTTCAAAATGGGTATTCATGTTCTCTCTATCTCCTGCACAGGTGGGTGTTGCGGTGGTTTGCCGTTGCCTGACCGGGCGAAGGATCGCGTCCGGTCGTGATCGGGCGCCGCCAGCCGGCGCCACAAAACGAGTACTTGAACACGTGAACCGGCCGACCGGAACCGTTTCCGGTGCCAGCCGATCGCTCGCAACTAGCTGGCCGGAACCGTTCCGGGTTGCGCTGCAGCCAGCGTGCCGCGTCCGCAAGATGCTGTCTGGATACCCCGTCGCAGTCCGCGCCTTGGGTCACCCGCTCGCGACCGCTTCCGGACCCCTGGGGTCCGGGCCTGTGCAGTGCGACCCACGCTGTGTCGATGGCCGCGCCCGTCACTTGGTCGTCAGCCCTTGCACGGAAACCGCGTTGCGATAGGTTGCCATCTCCTCACTGGGTACTCCAGCGGCCTGCATGTCATGCAGGGCTTGCTGCATTTGTGCAAGTCCGTCCGCGTGCCAGCCGAGACGCAGCAGGATCTGTGCCTTGAGCGCCCTCAGCACTGCAGCCCGCCCAGGGTCGCTGGTGCTGGCCTGGTAGGCAACGGGATCGGCGTGCTCCACCAGCGCCAGCGCCTCGTCGTTGCGACCCAGTTGGCTGAGCACCTCGGCCCGCATCGCGCGGGCCGCCTGCACCGTGGGACTGCGTTCACCGGACACGGCAAGCAGGCCGCGTTCGGCCGCCCGCACGTTGACCAACGCGGATTTGAGATCACCCGCCTCCTGCTCCTGGGAGCCAAGATTGAGCTGCTCGACCAGGGTGTACTGGCTGCCGCTGCCCCACCGTGCCAGCGCACGCTGGTAGACATCTCGCTGGGTGCTCAACGACTTCGCCGCCTCGCCATCGAGCGAATACAGATAGCTGAGCGAGCTCAGTGCACTGATCGTGCCCTGTCCGCCGGCCCCCTGCGTCGCCTCGTAATCGGCCACGGCCAGGCGGGTGGCGGCGATGGCTCCGGCGTATTTGCCTTGTGCACGCAACGCATTCCCCAGCCTCAAATGCGCCAACGCCAACACAACCAGACCCACCCGCTGCTGCGTATACGCCGGCCCGGCCAGTACGTCGCGCGCGATTCGTTCGGCAGCGGCGGCGTGATCCAGACGCAGTTCGCAGCCGGCAATACCGAGCAGCAGGTGCGCAGCCATCAGCGCATCATCCGGATGCAGGATCTTCTGCATGGTCTGTGCGGCCCTGTAGTTGTCCAGCGCCACCTGCACCTGCATTTGTTGATAGGCCAGGTCGCCGCGCGCCAGGTGCGACCGCAGGCTGATCTCGGACACCGATTGCCGGCGCGCGCCGACAATCGCATCGGCGCGATCGAGGCGCTCGGTCGCCTGTTTGAACTGCGACAGGTGTGCTTCCATCACCGCCAGCTCGTACTCAGCCAGCACGCTGCGCTCGTCGCCTCGGCCCAGGCTCTGCTGCAACAGATCGGCGGCGGCCTGCAACTGGACAAGAGCCTTGCGGTAGGCGCCGGTGCTGCGGTACGCACGCCCCAGCGTCTGGCGCAATCCGGCCGCCAGAAGCGGCGCCTTGCCAAAATGCTGGTCCAGACGTAGCGCGGCGGCGTCGAGGATCTCGCTCAGTCGTGGATTCTTCTCATACCACGCGGGCGAATCACCGCCGATACCGGCACCGAGCAGGTCCTCATTGAGAAAGCGGTTGGTGGCGGTGGCGATGGCCGCCTGGTGCTGCGCGTCGTCGCGTGCCGTGCGGGCGCGCTGGAACTGCCACAGACTCGTACCCAGTCCGATCAGCAGCATCAGCAAGGCCGCTGCGACCCATGGCCGCCGCGCTCGACTGCGCTCCAGCCGATGCTCGGCACGCTGTGCCCGTGCCTCGGCATCGTGCAGGCGATCGCGCTCGATCCGCCGCGCGTCGCGACGCCGCAGCCGCGCGCACAGGTCGCCGACACTGCCCAGCCGGCGTGCGGGCGCACCGTCGGTAGCCGCAGCAATGTCCTCGCGCAGCAATTCGTCCTCGATGTCGGCTTCCCAACCCGGCGCCTGCGGGTGACGCAGATCCCCGACCATCAACTGATACAGCATCAAACCCAGTGCATACACATCGCTTTGCACGGTCGGTGCATGGCCCGCCAACAGCTCAGGCGCCAGATACAACGGCGTGGCGCTGGAATCGCCGACAATCTGGGTCATGGTCAGGCCCATGGCGGTAATGCCCAGCTCCTGCAGGCGCTGCGGCTCCAGCAGTCGGCTGGAGCCGAAATCCGCCAGCCGCGGCTGCCAGCCCTCGCCTCGTGGCTGCATCAACACGTTCGCCGGTTTGATGTCCTTGTGCAGCACGCCGACGCTGTGTGCCGCGGCAATCGCGTCGGCGATCTGCACGAACAGCTGCAGGCGCTGTGACTGATCGAGCCTTGCCAGGCCGGATACGCCCTCGGCCCAACGGGCGAGGTCCGGGCCACCGTATTCGCACTCCAGATAGTACGGTGCTGTGGCAAAGTTCCAGTCGATCACCCGCACGAAGTCGTCGCGATCACCCAGGCTTTCATGCAACAGGCGATGGATCGTGGCTTCGCGCTTGAGTGCGGCCAGCCGTTCGCCGTCGACGCTGAACTTGTACACCCGCAGCTCGCCGGTCTTGTCGTGCTGCGCAAGCCAGACCTCGTTGCCGCGCGACGGGCCAAGCTGTTCGCGCAGGTGGAAGTGCTCGCGTCCGGGCACGCTCTGGCCCTTGGCCAGGTCGAGCCGGCTGTGCAGGTGGCGACCGGACACCGTGCGCTCGACCGGACCGCAGAGGCGATATCCCACCCGCGGCACGTTGACGATGCGCTCGTGCTCGGTGGCACCAAGCACCTTGCGCAGCTTGGCCACCGCATTGGCCAGCACATTGTCCACCGTCGGGCGTCCGGCCCACACCGTGTCGAACAGCTCCTCCCGCGGAACCACCTCGTCGGCACGGTGCAACAGACAGGCAAGCACCTGCAGCGGACGATGCTCCAGGTCCACGACCAGGCCGCCCACGCGTAACTCACCACGCGCCTCGTCGAACTCGACGTTGCCGAAGGCGTAGCGATACAGCGGTTGTTCCTCGCTCGGCCCGATCGATGGCATAGGCATCCCCCATGGCAACTATGCCGCAGTTGGCGGCGCAGCGCGAGCGGCCCTCCGGCCCATAGCGAAGGCCACCGTTAGCCGTCCGTTAGACCGTCGTGACGACTTTCGCGAACCCGGCATGCGGCAATACGGGCCATGCCTTCGCCTTCGTCGATCACCAGGAGCCGTCATGTCCTGTGCGTACCACCCGCTCGCCATGCTGGCCCTGCTCCTGCTGGGCAGCCTCAGCGGCTGCAACCAACGCATCAGCTGGGTCGACGTCGACGCCACCGGCTGCAACGACGCGCGAATCAGCGCGATGAATCAGGACACCTCGCTGGTGCACCAGATGGGCGCGGTCTGCGCGGTGAACGGCAAGGCCGCCGCCGCGGATCGGCTGCGCTGCCACGGCAACACGCTGCAGGTCGCGTGCAGGGAATGAAGACTGCCCCAAAACACTGAGCGAACCCCATTCACCCACATCGACAACGAGGTGACCCGATGCAAACGCCCACATCCACCGCCGGGAACGGCAACTTCCTGTCCGCACTGGAGGCTTTGCGCAGCCCGGCCAATCTGACCCTCGTCGCGCTGGCAGCGATCCTGGCGCTGGCGATCCTGGCACTGGCCACGGCTTGCGTGGCGCATGGGGGTCCAGCGGTGATATTCGGTTTGCTGTTGATCGTGCTGGCGTGCCTGGTCGGCGAGGCCGGCTATTGCGGGGTCACCCTGCGCCGGCTGCAAGCTAGCCGCGGGCAGATGCCGTCGGGTGTCGCGGGTTCGGCTGTCAGCGGCTTCTTCGCGGCGATCAAGGTGCTGCTGGCGATGCTGCTGCTGTGCGTGGCGGTACTGCTGCTGATGCTGGTGGCCAGCCTGCTGTTCCTTGTCACGCAGATTCCCGGCATCGGTCCGGCGCTGAACTATCTGATCTTCCCGATCGTCGCACTGATCGTCGGCGTGGCGCTGTATGCGCTGCTGTTCATCGCCGCGCCCCTGGCCGCGGTGGCTGCATGCAGTGGCCGCACGGTGTTCGGCGTCGTCGCCACCGTCGTGCTGGTAGTTCGCAGCCGCCTGTTCGACACCGTCCTGCGCGGCGTCCTGCTGAAACTGATGGCGCTGTTCGTGATCGCGCTGGCGCTGACCATCGTCGTGATGGGCGTGAGCGTCTCCGGCGTGCTCCAGCACATGGTGCAGATCGGTCACGCCAGCGGCATGAGCAGCTATGGCGACAGCAACATGTCCGACGCCTATGGGAACGCCATGGGCGGCATGGGTTCCGGCGTGGTCGGTGAGCTGGCCGGTCTGCGCTCGATCGGGGCCGCCTCGATGGTGTTGTATTTCCTCGCCCTCAGCCTCGGCTTCGTGGTCTACGCGAGCGGCTGGGTGGTGATCTTCAACGACACCGCGCGTGACCTGGACCCCGCGGCACTGGAAGCACAAATGCGCGCGCAGGCCGAGCGAATGCAGCAGAAGGCGCGCGCGGCGCAAACCCGGACCGCGCAACTGGCAAGGGAACACGCCCGCAAATCCAGCGACAACACGCCACCACCGGGCGCATGAGCACGAAGACATCAGCTCAGCCGAGCCCAGCCACGGAGACCAAAGCATGAACATCCCGGGAAAAGTACTGACCACACTTTGCATCGTCCTGCTCGCCGCCTGTGGGGATGGAGCGAGCGGCACCTACGAAGGCGGCATGGGTTCGATCAGCTTCGCCTCGGGCAAGGCCGAGGCAACCTTGATGGGCAACACCATCCAGATGGACTACACGACCGAGGGCGACAAGATCGTGCTGCATTCGCCGCAGGGAAACCTGGTGCTCAAGCGCAACGCGGACGACTCGCTCGACACGCCGTGGGGAACGATGAAGAAAAAAGACTGAACCCATCAGGCGTATCGGGCGTGGGCCGTACTGGGATCACGCCAAGCATGTCACATGAGGCCAGCTGCTCTCCTTCCACGCCAACCATGAGGAACATCACCATGCGCATCAAACAACTTCTGACCGCCCTGCTCGTCACCGGGCTCCTGTCCGCCTGCGGGTCGTCCGGCAAGCCGGGCACCGCCACTCCCGGTGCCCGCGCAGATACCACCGCGACGCCTTCAGGCAACGCTTCTGCCAAGGAGGTTGCCGCCGCCGCGCGTGGCGACGTGAAATGCCCGGCCCATAGCGTCGCCGCACCGGCCGGAGCACCGGTGGACGACGTGCTCGGCGTGCGTCCCGGCATGACCTACCAGCAAGCCGCGAACGCGGTGATGTGCAGCAACCCGTTGCTGGTGATCACACCCGAGAATGGCCGCGGCTTCCAGATCCAGACCTACGGCCAGACCATCCGTCAGGGTTTCAGCGCCCGCTTCGCCGCGGCCCGCGTGCAGAAAACAGGGCGCGACTACGCGCGGGAAATGGAACAAGAGGCCATGGAACGCGGCTTGAACGTGGCGCGCCACGACATGAAACCCGGTCAGAGCAAATGGTTCGTCAGCACCATGGGCATCCCGGGGCAAGAGAAGGTGATCGGCGCAGCGCGCGAGGATTGGTTTGCCGAGAGCCGCAACCCGACCATGGACAGTGTCGAACAAGCTTTGATCAACAAGTACGGCACGCCGACCCAGAAAACGGATCAGGACAGCTATCACCAACTGCGTTGGGCCTACGACCCGCGGGGACGGCTGATCACCGACACCTCGCCGCTGTACAACAAATGTCGCGGCGTTGCCGATCCCGACGGCGGCATGGGCCTGTCGGCCGACTGCGGCGTCATCGTCGAAGCGGCGATCCAGTCGCTGCGCAGCAACCCGGCGCTGGCCCAGCTCCTTCAGGCCGGCGTGGTCGACCAAGCTGGCGGCTACCAGGCACTGACGGACACCAAGCAGGTCCTGCAGACGATGGACGCGGCGCGCCGTGCCAAGCAGGTGCAAGACGCCAGCAAGAACGCGCAAGCGCCCCAATTGTAAGGAGACCGTCATGCAACCCTCCTCGATTCCGTTTGCCCCGCGTGCGTTCGCTGCATCCGCACATGCGGTTCGCATCCTGTCTGGCTGCCTG
>JBDTEG010000216.1:0-6306 GCA_039922695.1 Rhodanobacter sp.
CGAGGACAGCGGCCGCGGTTGTATACCAGCCAGTGTCTGGCCAATACGTGCGCCTTCTTCCAGACCAGGAACTCAAACGCGTAGGCACGTGCCTGCTGCACCAGTTCGCGCAGCTTGTAGGGGGACAGTGCGCCGACCTCGGAGAGAGGATGCAGGCGGATCCGGAACAGCACTTCGTTCTTGATGATGTTGCCGACGCCGGCGAACACGTTCTGGTCGAGCAGGGCGTCGCAGACGAGCGTGCGCGGCATCTTGCGCAATTTCGCGCGCGCCAGCGCGGGGTCCCACTGATCCGACATCACATCGCCGCGCCAGTCATACAGCGCGTCGAGGTCACCCTCAAGCAGACGCACTGAGCAGCTGTAAAAGTTCAGCTCGCCTTCGTCGAAACCCAGGTGCAGGCGCGGCGCGATGTCACGTGACTGGTCTACGCGGTAACTGCCGAACATCAGCAGGTGCACCCGCACGGCCAGGTCGTCCTGCAACTGGATGAGGAACTGCTTGCCGAAGCTGCGCAAGGCGAGCACGCGACGTTCTGACAGTCGGTCCACGTCGATCTTCGCGTTGCCCTCGGCGCGCAGGATGGTACGTCCGGCAAATATCTCCGCCTCTTCACGCAGGATGACGATGGAAGGACCTTCCGGCATTGCCGGGTTCCGATGACATGGGACGCCTACTTTGCAAGGTCGGACGAGCACATGAAGTGAAGTGTGTCAGCCGGTGGCGTTGCCGAGCCACTCGAGCAAATCCAGTCCGTTGGCGACGGCATGTCCGAGCGCCGTGTTGTCGAAGACACACCAGCGCTGGACGTCATGGCCAGGACGCCGCAGTCGCCGCTCGATCCGGCGCAGGGTCGCGTCGGAATAGGCGTCGTAATAGGTGCGCGGCGAACCATGCAGGCGGAAATACTCCAGATCGTGATCTCCTCCCGGCACGGCCGCCCGCAGGCACCGTGCCGGATCGGCGGCGACGCGCGCGACGCCGCGTTCACGCAAGGCGCGATCGACCGCCGGATGGAACCACGAGCCATGACGCGGTTCGCAAGCCACCCTTCCATCGTAGAGGTGGGTCAACTGGTCGAAGAACGACAGCGCCTGCGACGGCTCGTAGGCCAGGCTGGGCGGCAATTGCAGCAGCAGGCAACCCAGTTTCGTGCCCAACTCATGGACCTGGTCCAGAAAGGCCCGCAGCAGCGTCCCGCTGTTTCGCAGGCGGGCTTCGTGGCTGATGGAACGCGGCATCTTCACTGCGAAACGAAACCCGGGCGATACGCTGGCCGCCCAGCGCCGGTAGGTCGCCGGCAGGTGCGGACGGTGAAACGAGGAGTTGAGTTCCACGCAGTTGAAGCGCTGGGCATATCGCTCCAGATGGCTGCCTCCGTCCGGAAAGCGCCTTGTCATCGCAGCGGGAATCGACCAGCCCGCGCATCCGATCAAGATGGACTGGCGCGGCGAGGGCATGCTCATGGGCGGGGGTTGGCAGCTACGCGTCGGGCGAACGCCTGACCCAGACTGGAGATGGCGCCGTGAGACGGTCGTGAATCCGACCGACGAGTGAAAGCAGTGAGAGGGCGACACCGAAATCACATCGGCGTTTCGCAATCACATCGACCGCCCTCGCCGAAAAAGTCGCTGCCTGGACCGGCTGCGAATGTTGATCGACCGCTCATCCGGATTTCACCCACTTGACCGCATGCTTCCACATCCCACCCGGTCAGGAGCAGCGCCCGTGTCCAGCAATGATCGCAAGGATTCAGTGCACCCGGATCGCAAGGACGGCGCGACGGCACGTGAAACGCCTGAAATGCGCCAGCGGCGCAAGAAAAAGGAAAGCGACAACCAGGACGAGGCGCTGCAGGAGACTTTTCCGGCGAGCGATCCGGTGTCGCCTTTCATCCCGGCCAAGGTGCCGGAACCTGAATAGATAGACCGTAACGGTCGGCGACCCTGTCGCAAACAGGGCAGGCGATTGCTGCTGAATACAGACACAGGGCGCCGGCTGGGCCCAGCTTGATCACGGCTGAAGCTTGTCGCGAAGTTTCATCGCGTCGAAAGGTGCCTTCACCTTGACGTCGTTGTCGAAGTAACAGTAGACGTCGCGCGATGACCGTGCCGGTGGTGGTTGGCGGCTGACGCGATACTCGCTGCTTCGAGGCTGTTTGCCTTTCGTCCACAAGCGGATCCGCCGTGCCCAGTCGCCCAGCGCGCCATCGGTATAGCCGCTCGCGTAGAGCTGCTTGTCGCCATGCAGGCGCAGGTAGGCGAAGCCGCCGGTGATGTCCTGGAGTCTCGGCCATTTCGACGCCGCATCGGAGATCACGAGCGCCGCTCCATATTTGCGCAACAGCCTGATGAAGGCCGGATCCTTGAAGCTCTCATGACGGATCTCGATGGCATGGCGCAGCCGCCGATTTCGACCGGGCGACAGATCGCCGGCATGCTTCAGATGATCGTCGTGGGACCTGGCCATCGACAGTGCCGCCGCGCTGGTCTTTGGCAGCGACGAAAGAAACGCCTCGAACAGCTCGTGGTCGTACTTCAGGTTGGGCGGAAATTGCCACAGGATCGGCCCCAGCTTTTCGCGCAGTTCCAGCACGCCGGAGGCCAGAAAGTTCGCCAGCGGCTTTTCCACCTCTCGCAGTCGGCGTATGTGGGTGATGAAGCGCGGCGCCTTGACGGCGAAAACGAAACCACGCGGTGTATCGCGATACCAGTTGCGCCAGCTGTCGGGGCGCTGCAGCGAGTAGAACGAGCCGTTGATCTCGATGCTGTCGAGTTGGCGCGAGGCGTAATGCAGCTCCAGCCGCTGCGGCAGATCCGCGGGATAGAACTTCCCGCGCCATGGCGCGTAGCGCCAGCCAGAGATACCGATACGCAATTTGGCCATGGAATTACCGTACGTGTCGGCCAGTCGCGATCGAGACGAGCGGCGATCGTCGCCTGGCGATGCGGCCCATGAAATCGCACGCAGGGTGAACACCGCGTTTGCTCGCCAGGCCGAACGACCAAATGCGACCATGGATCGATTGCCGGGCCGCCGCAGGCCGCCACGCAGCACGGCGGGATTGCACCAAATCGACGCATTCTCCATGATGGTGCAATGGCGGACCAGACATGGCAGGTGTGGGCTGGGCAGATGAGCACCGGCGTGGCTCTGGTCGATGACCAGCTGCGTCTGCGTTGGCTCAACCCGGCACTGGCCGAGCGGCTTGGACTGGGCTCGCGCAGCTCGGTGGGACAGCCACTGGCCCTGCTGTTGGCCGAGCCGGACGCGATGGCGCGCGCGGCACAGGTGCTGGCGCAGCAACAAGCCGTGCAATGGCGCAATGCGGCGCTGCGCGCGCCGGACGGGCGTGAGTTTCGCGCAGACCTCGCGCTGCAGCCCTTCGATGGTGGCCTGCTGCTGGAGGTGCATGTGCTGGCTGAACCCTTAGCCAGCCAGTCGCCGCTATCGGCCACCCTGCGAGGTTTTGCGCATGAGGTGAAGAACCCGCTGGCCGGGCTGCGTGGTGCGGCGCAGCTGTTGCAGCGGCGCGTGGACAACGATGACTTGCGTGCGCTGGCCGGGCTGATCATCGACGAGGCCGACCGACTTGGCACGCTGGCCAACCGCCTGCTTCATCACGATGGCGCAGCCCGACTCAGCCCGGTCAATATCCACCAGCTGCTGGAACGGCTCGCCGACCTGCTGCAGGCCGAGTCGGCACCGCCGCGCCTGTGCCACGACTACGATCCCAGCGTGCCGGATGTGCTTGGGGATGCGGACCGCCTGCACCAGGCGTTGCTGAACCTGGCGCGCAACGCCATGGAAGCCGGCGCGCAGACGATCACCTTGCGCACGCGGATCGAGCATGGCGTGCGGGTTGGCGAACGCATGCTGCGCATGGCACTGCGTGTGGATGTGATCGACACCGGAGCCGGCATACCTGACGCCCTGCGCGACACCCTGTTCGAGCCGCTGGTTTCCGGCCGCGCTGACGGCACCGGCCTGGGCTTGGCGCTGTCGCGCGAGATCGCGCATGAACATGGCGGCGAGCTGCGCTGCGCCAGCCGGCCTGGCGAAACCGTGTTCTCGCTGTATCTGCCGCTGGAGAAGTCGCATGGCTGATGAAATCTGGGTCGTCGACGATGATCGTGGGGTGCGCTTCGTGTTGGCCGAGGCGTTGCGCGATGCGGCGCTGGCCGTGCGCGAGTTCGGCGATGCGGAGGCGGTGCGCGCGGCGCTGCTCGATGACCGCCCCGCGCTGTTGCTCACCGACGTGCGCATGCCTGGCGAAGGTGGCCTCAGCCTGCTGGTCGAGCTGCAGCGACAAGGCATGGGTCCGGTGATCGTCATGAGCGCGTTCACCGACGTCGCTACGACGGCGGCTGCCTATCGCGCCGGCGCGGTCGATTACCTCGCCAAGCCTTTTGACCTCGACCATGCGGTAGGAGTGGTGCAGCGCGCGCTCGCCAGCGTGGCTTCGTCGATGCCCGTCCCGACCCAGCCCGTGGCGTCCACGCATGCGCTGCTTGGCGACAGCGCGCCGATGCGCGAGGTGTTCCGCCTGATCGGCCGCGTCGCCGCCAGTGATCTCAATGTGCTGGTCACCGGCGAGACCGGGACTGGCAAGGAACTGGTGGCCCGCGCGCTGCACGAGGAGAGCGCGCGCCGCGACCACCCCTTCGTTGCGCTGAATACTGCGGCAATTCCCGGCGAGTTGCTGGAGAGCGAACTGTTCGGCCACGAGGCCGGCGCATTCACCGGCGCGACGCGACGCGTTGCCGGTCGCTTCGAACAGGCCGAGGGCGGCACCCTGTTCCTCGATGAAATCGGCGACATGCCGCTGCTGCTGCAGACCCGCCTGCTGCGCGTATTGGCCGGTGGCGAGTTCTATCGCGTGGGCGGGCGCGAACTGATCCGTTGCAATGTGCGCATCGTCGCTGCCACCCACCAGGACCTGGCCGCGCGCGTGTCGACTGGTCAGTTCCGCGCCGATCTCATGCATCGCCTCGACGTGGTGCGCGTCGCGTTGCCGCCGCTGCGCAGCCGGCGCAGCGACATCCCGTTGCTGGCCCGGCATTTTCTCGCCGTCACCACGCAGGAACTGAGGCTGCCGCCGAAGCGGTTCTCCAAGCTTGCGCTGAAACTCATTGCCCAGCGTGACTTCCCGGGCAATGTGCGCGAGCTGGAGAATTTGTGCAGGCGTCTGGCGGTGATCACGCCCGGCAGTGAAATCCAACCCGGCGACCTCGGCACCGAGGCCGGCACGGCACGCGGCGGAGAATGGACGGACGCCTTGCGCGAATGGGCGACCCAGGCCCTGGCTGACGGCGAAGCCGATATCCACGCGCGGGCGCGCGAAGCGCTGGATCAGACCTTGCTGCAGGCCGCGCTGGAAGTCAGCGCCGGCCATCGCCAGAACGCGGCGCAGTCTCTCGGTGTGGGTCGGAATACCCTGACCCGGAAGCTGGGCGCTTCACGCACGCGCAAGCGTTGACGTCAGGCGTGGCGTAGTCGCGCAAGCGCACGGCTTGCAGCCACGCGCAACCCGTTGCGGTGCTTTCTTCGACCAGTATCTGGCAGCGAGGTCACGTCGCCAAGGGCACGATCCTGGTGGTCGAGGATGATCCTGTCGTTCGGGCGGTCGCCAGCGGCCTGCTGGAAGATTTCCGATATTCAGCGCTGGAAGCGGTTTCGGGACGCGAGGCACTCGATCTGGTGGAGAGCGGGCAGCGCCTGGAGCTGGTGTTCACCGATGTGATCATGCCCGGCGATCTCGATGGCATCGACCTGGCGCGCGAATTGAAATCACGCCATCGCAAGCTCCCCGTGTTGCTTGCGTCAGGTTATACCGCCCAGCACATGGCTGAAGGTGAGCGGGTCGAAGGCTGCCTTTGCTGCGCAAGCCGTACAACCAGGCCGAGCTTTCGTTGGCAGTCAGGATGGTGATGACCGGACAGGGGTAACCGTCGCATCCGATTCACCCCGGCGCAGGCCTACTGGAGTGTGCATCGATGATGCGTTCGTCGCGGTGTCGCGACCGACCTTTGTTTCCGGTCGAAAGCGAGGACACCCTTGAGCAACCACAAAGACACGAATTCAACCATCCTCATTGCCGAGGATGAGGCGATGGTTGCAATGCTGCTGGAAGACCTGCTGACCGATGCCGGCCATCGCGTGGTACTGGCAGAAACACTGGCCAGGGCCCTGGTCCTGGTGCAGGAGGAGGAGATTGATGCCGGCATCCTGGATGTGACGCTGGGCCGCGAGGACAGCTTCCCGCTGGCCGATGCGCTGCGTGGGCGCAACATACCCTTCCTGTTC
>JBDTEG010000217.1:0-14259 GCA_039922695.1 Rhodanobacter sp.
ATGGTGGCCCCGTCGGTCCCCCCGCGACGATAGTTCGCAAACTCCGCCAGGTCCGGAAGGAAGCAACGGTAGCGAATGATTCGGGTGCCGGGGTGTGGCTGGCGGGGCCGCCGCCATTTCTGGCGTACCGTTTACTGACTTGCGTGCGCCGACTTGGCACAATCGACCTTTGTCCCCACGTTGGTAGTCATGTCCTATCAAGTACTCGCCCGCAAGTGGCGCCCGCGCAAGTTTGCCGAACTGGTCGGGCAGGAACACGTGGTGCGAGCACTGACCAATGCGCTGGAGACCGGGCGCATGCACCACGCCTACCTGTTCACCGGTACCCGCGGCGTCGGCAAGACCACCATTGCGCGCATCTTTGCCAAGTCGCTGAACTGCGAGCGCGGACAGTCGGCTGATCCCTGCGGCGAGTGCTCGGTGTGCACGGCGGTGGACGAGGGCCGCTTCGTCGACCTGCTGGAGATCGACGCAGCCAGCAACACCGGTGTCGACGATGTGCGTGAGGTGATCGAGAACGCGCAATATGCGCCGTCGCGTGGTCGCTTCAAGGTGTACCTGGTCGACGAGGTGCACATGCTGTCGAAGAACGCGTTCAACGCGTTGCTGAAGACGCTGGAGGAGCCACCGCCGCACGTGAAGTTCCTGCTGGCCACCACCGACCCGCAGAAGCTGCCGGTGACGGTGCTGTCGCGTTGCCTGAAGTTCAATCTCAAGCGGCTGCTGCCCGAGCAGATCTCCGGCCAGATGCGCCACATCCTGGCGGCCGAGAACATCACTTACGAGGACGTCGCGATCGGCGAACTGGCGCGCGCGGCCGACGGCTCGCTCCGCGACGGCTTGTCCCTGCTGGACCAGGCCATCGCCTATGGCGGCGGCGCGCTGCATGCGGACGACGTGCGCACCATGCTTGGCAGCGTCGCGCGGGGCCAGGTGCTTGGCGTTCTGGATGCGCTGGCTGACGGCGATGGCGATCGCTTGCTGGCCGAATGCAGCCAGATCGCCTCCTATTCCCCCGACTTCGGCGGGGTGCTGGACGATGTCGCCAGCGTGCTGCACCGCCTGCAACTGGTCCAGCTGGTACCTGGTTATCGGCCGGAGCAGGACGGCGGCGACGACGATACCGCGCTGATGGCTCTTGCCGAGCGAATCCCTCCCGAAGACGTGCAGTTGTATTACCAGATTGCAACGTCGGGTCGGCGTGATCTGCAGTTGGCACCGGACGCGCGCACCGGTTTCGAGATGGCGCTGTTGCGCATGCTGGCGTTCAGGCCCGCCGACGTCGTCCCGGCGGAGAGCGTGTCGCGGCCCGTGCCCGCGAGAACTGCACCGGCGAGCTCGCCATCGCGCGCTTCTTCGACGCTGGCTCCGCCGGCCAAAGCGCCAGCCGCTGCGCCACGCCAGCCGACGTCGCCGGCGATGGCAACGGCGGCGCCCGAGGCGGACAGCGTTGCGCCGGTGCCCGTTGCGCGGGATGCCAACGGCCTGCCCGACTGGGAGGCGCTCATCGAGCGTGCCGGCCTGCGCGGTCCGTTCAGCGTGCTGGCGCAGAACGCCGTGCTGCGCGAACGTGATGGCCAGACCCTGGTGCTGGCGTTGCAGCCGACCCACATGGGCATGGCGGTGGAGCCGATGGTGAGTCAGATGGAAGAGCGCATCGGCCAGGCACTGGGCGAGCGTATTCGATTGCGCTTCGTCAGTCAGAACGAGGCGGCGGCGACACGAACGCCAGCAGCGCGTGCGGCGCAGGTGCGAGACAGCGCGCAAGCTGCTGCCGAACAGGCGATCGAGGATGACCCGCTGGTGCAAACCTTGAAACGCGATTTCGGCGCGCGCGTCGTGCCGCAATCGGTCAAACCCCTGGGCAATTGAAAATTGGACAACCAAACATTGGGCAATGAATCCGGAGCTATGAGATGAAAGGACAGATCGGTCAGTTGATGCAGCAGGCCCAGCGCATGCAGGAAGACATGAAGCGCGCGCAGGAGGAAATCGGCAAGCTCGAAGTGACGGGTAGCGCGGGTGGTGGCCTGGTCAGCGTGGTGATGACCGGCGCCCACGAAGTGCGCCGCGTGCAGATCGATCGGCAAACCTTCGCCGACGACCCCGAGATGGCCGAGGACCTGGTCGCTGCCGCCGTCAACGACGCGGTGAACAAGGTTGCGCAGGTCAGCAAGGACAAGCTCGGTGGCGTGACCTCCGGGATGAACCTGCCGGCTGGCTTCAAGTTGCCGTTTTGAAGCCGGGACTCTGCATGACCAGACATTCGTCTGTTGGAAGCCGGGATTCGGGATTCGTGACGGCAGTAGCGTGGCGGCCGATGTCCTTGATTTTGCGATTTTCCAGTCTCGAATATCCTGTCCCAGACAGCCAATGACCGGGTCTCCACTCCTCGCCGAACTGATCGAAGCACTGCGCTGCCTGCCCGGAGTGGGCGGCAAGAGCGCACAGCGGATGGCCTTCCATCTGCTGGAGCGCGAGCGCGAGCGGGGTTTGCGGCTGGCCAGTGTGATGGCGCAGGCGATGGCGCGGATCGGTCATTGTGAGCGTTGCCGCAATTTCAGCGAAGATCCGCTCTGCACTCTGTGCGCCAGCAGCACTCGTGATCGTCAGGTGTTGTGCGTGGTGGAATCGCCCACGGAGCTGGCAGCCATCGAGCAGGCCACCGGTTATCGCGGCCAGTATTTCGTGCTGATGGGCCGCCTGTCGCCGCTGGACGGACTGGGCCCGGAGGAACTGGGCCTGGCGAAGCTGACGCAGCGTCTGGGCGAAGGCGAGATCGAGGAGCTGATTATTGCCACCAACCCCACAGTGGAGGGCGACGCGACCGCGCACTATCTGGCCCAGTTGGCGCGGGCTGGCGGAGTACGACCGACCCGGCTCGCATATGGCGTACCCTTGGGTGGGGAGCTGGAATACGTCGATCGCGGCACGCTCGCACACGCGTTCGGTGGGCGGCAATTGCTGGAATGAAACGACCCATTTTGTCGGGTTTGAACCATCGAGGGGAGCCAAGCATGAGCGAGACCATTTTCAGCAAGATCGTTCGCCGCGAGATTCCCGCGGACATTGTCTATGAGAACGACGATGTGCTCGGATTTCGTGACGTGAACCCGCAGGCGCCGGTGCACGTGCTGTTCATCCCCAAGCAGCCGCTGGCCACGCTCAATGATGCCACTCCGGAGCAGGCGCCACTGCTGGGCAGACTTTTGCTGGCGGCGGCGGACTACGCCAAGCAGGAAGGCTTCGCGGAACAGGGTTACCGCACCGTGATCAATTGCAATGAGGATGGCGGCCAGACCGTGTTCCACCTTCATGTGCACTTGCTGGCGGGCCGACGCCTGCACTGGCCGCCGGGCTGAACATCGGCGGCGAACTCAAAAAAACGCCGGCTTCGCGCCGGCGTTTTTTGTGGGGTTAATTCTTCGGCGGCGGTGGCGGCGCTGGCTGACGCACCACGATCACCCGGCGCGGGCCGCCCCAGTAGCCACCATACCCCCACGGGCTGCCCCAGTACGGGCCGAAGCCCGGGCCCCAGAACGGGTCATAGTATCCAGGCGGGTAGGCAGCGTAGCGCTCTTGCTTGGGCCACAGATAGACCACGTTGGCTTCGACCCGTGGGTAGGCGTAGTCGTAATCACCCACTTTCCTGGACACCGTGCCACGCAATGTGCCAGTCACCGTCAATTCGCGACCGCGGGTGAACACTTCGGGGTCGTAGAAGCCGGCCCGGCATGCCACGAAGCGCCCTTCGTTTTCACCGGCGTTGCCGGGCTCGGGACGCGCCTGGCTGTTGAGCGGGCGAGACAGCACGTAGAAGCAGGTCTGTTGCGGGCCGGGTTCGGTCTTGATGATTTCACCGCCCCAGCGCACCTGGGTACCACCAGCGCCGCCTTGTTGCGCGCTGGCCGTGGTGACGTTGGCGTAGTTTCCCTCCAACGGTTTGGGAATCGTCGCACAGCCACCCAGCACGGCAAGGGCAGCGACGAGAGTGAGGGGGCGGTACAGGGACATGGGGGTTTCTCCGTCAGCAGCATTGATGGCATCCGCCATCGCTCATGGTTCATTGGACCACGTTTCTGGCCCGAAACTCCCGCACGACGCGTCGAAACTTTCAGGCCGGTTCAGCCCCGGGTTCGTCAGGGGTATGGCGCCGTCCCAAGCGAGCCTGCACGGGCCGCTCGATGTCGGGATCGGGGAGTACAAATCTTCAACGACATGGCTCATCCACGCCAATAACGCATCCGCTCGCGAGAGGTTGACGCGGTCACGGGACAGCAGGGCTGTTGCTGTCGGCGACGAAACAGCAGACCTCGCACCAGCACGATCGGCGTCCTTGCATCCAACCGTTATTACTTTACTGTCGGTGGAAGGGCGCCGGTGGGTTGCCGATCAATTTCGGGAGGGTATTGTGGATTTCCCATCAAGCTCGAAGAGTCGGAAGGGAAGCCCGCGTTTTCGCGCTTGGGCCAAAGATAGACCACGTCGGCATTCACCAGCGGGTAAGCCTGCTCGCGACCGCCTGTCTGCTGCATTACCGTGCCATGCACGGTGCCGACAATGGTGAGGTCGCGACCCTGGGCGAAGACCTGCGGGTCGTACCGGCCTTGATGACAGGTGACGAAGCGATCCTGGTCCTCGCTGTTGGCCGACCCCGCCCGTGGGCGGGCCTGATGGTCCAGCGGACGTGCCAGAAGGTAGAAGCAGGTACGTTTCGAATCCGAGACGGCATTGATGATCGTGCCACCCCACCGCACGGCGTCTTTGTGGCTGGCGACGCCCTGGACACTTGCGCTGGAACCGCCGGCGTAGGTGCCTTGCAGCGGTTCGGGTACGGTCGCGCATCCGACGAACAGGACCAGGGCAGCGACGAGGCAGGACAGACGGAAAATCGACATGAGATTCACTCCATCATTGGCGATAACGGCCACTATCGCGATGAGCGCCTGCCTGAGCACTTCAGTGCTCGGAACTCTTGGAGGTCCGGACGCCGGAGATACGAAAGTTTCGTACGGCGCGGTGAAACACCAGCGATGGTTGCGCAGGCGGTACGTCGCAAGCATAGCGCAGCTGCAGGTAACTCTCCATCAAGATCGCGAGTTCCTTGCGGTGGCCGGGCAACGCACGCGCGGCGCGGCTCAGGTAGTGCTGCGGTCCTTCGCCGACACGACGCGCAATGCCTTGACGCGCCAGCTTCCGCTCCAGTTCGCGCAGCGACTCGCGCAGCGGATCACGTGACTGCCGGCGCAGCAAGGCCCACGCAAGCCCGATCACGATGAACAGCATGCCGCCGATGGCCAGCAGTACGCCCAGCGTCGCCGTGTCCGTGTCGCGGACGCCGAACGGACTCAACAAGCCGCGCTGACGAAGCGCATCAAAACCCACCACGCCCTGATCCCACCACCGGTTGACAATGTCCCAGCGATTTCCCAGCCCCTGGAGCCAGTCCCTGCGATACCAGTCCAGCTGATCGCCCGCGGCGGCCGCAGCACCCAGGTTGACCCGTTCCGGACGCACGGCTCCCGTGGGATCGACCCGCACCCAGCCCCGGGCCACCAGCCAGACCTCGCTCCAGGCATGCGCGTCGGAGTTGCGAACCAGCAGGTAGCTGCCCAACTTGTTCCAGTAACCGCCCTGGTAGCCTGTGACCACGCGCGCGGGAATACCTGCGGCGCGCATCAATACCGTGAATGCCGACGAGTAGTGCTCGCAGAAACCCTCTTGGGTGTCGAACAGGAAATCGTCCATGGCGTTGCGGCCCAGCGGCGCCGGCGCCAGGGTGTAACGAAAGCTGCCGTCATGGAACAGCGCAAGTGCGGCGCGCACGATCGCGGCATCATCGTCGCCGTAGCGCTGTCGCCAGGACCGGCCCAAGGCCAGCGTACGCGGGTTGAAGCCGGCGGGGAGTTGCAGCCAACGCAGGCGGTGGTTGCCGAGCTGGGGTTCGAGACGGTACCGGGTGGCGGAGCTGAGGCTGTAGGTGAAAGCGTCATTGACCGGTTTGTCCGCCATCACCACCCGATCCCGGCGCATGCCCGCGCCGGCGGGCGCGTCGATCGGCACGTCGAGGGCGGGCAACACGCGGCGGTGCGTGGGCAGCAGCATGATCTGATAGTCGACGCTTTGCTCCACCCGCAGCAGCGCAGGTGGCTGGCCGACGACATCGCCATAGGTCCAGCTGGCACCGTCGTAGCGCGCCATCACGTAGGCGCGGAAATAGCGTTGCTCCGGTGGCGGCGGTGCGCGGTCGAAGGTCACTCGCATCGCCGGGTGGTCGTCGGTGAGCAGTTCGGTGAAGCCACCCGGGCTCATGCGGTCGCTGAGCCCCGTACGTGCTTGGTCTTGCGAGGGTGCTCCCCACAATGGCGAGCTCAGGCGCGGCACCAGCACGAAGGCCAGCAGCGCCAGCGGCAAGGCGGCGGCAAGCAGCGCGAAGGAAGGCCACAGGACGCGGGGGATACTGGCTGGCGCCTGCGCCGGCTCCAGTGCCCGCAGCGTCGCCAGGGCGGGCAAAAGTCCGAGTGCCACCACCACCGTGCTGACCAACCCCTGATCGAACAGCAACGCGGTCATCAGCGTGAAACAGGCGAAGCTGACGCCAACGCGTACGTCGCGCAGGGTTTCGGTTTCCAGCAATTTCAGGATCAGCAGCCCGATGGCCAGCGCCGTGCCCGGTGCGCGTCCAAACAGGTTGCCGTAGTACGCGATCACGGCCACGGTCAGCAGGGCCAGCAGGGGCAACTTGATCCAGCCCGGCACCCGGCCGCTGCGTTGGCGCCGTTGCCACCAGCGCCAGGCCAGGGTCAACGTCAGTGCCACGTCGAGCCACCACGGGAGATGCGAGGCATTCACAGCCAGCACGAAGGCCATGCTCAGGCTCAACAGATCGAAACTGCGCTGTCCCACAGCAGCAGGCATGGATTTTTTTCGTGGCCTGGCTGGGCTCACGGCAGGCCTGCCAGCGCGTCCATGCAACGAGCGTAGTGCAACGGACCGCTGCCGGTGCCGATCTCGTTGCCCGGTAGCCACAAGCTGTAGCTGCAGCGCTTCGCCTGCGCCTCGTTCAGCCAGCGAGCCAGGCGGGCAATGCGTGATTCATCGTCCATGCCGCGCAATTGGCGCCAGTCCAGTTGCCATTGCGGTTGGCTGCGCGGTTGCTCGAAATCCTTCACCAGCAGGTCGTCGTGGCGCGCACTGGCTTTCCAGGCGATATGTCGCTGTGGGTCGCCCGTCTGGTAGTCGCGCAGCGAAGACAGTTCCTCACCACGATGCAGTCGCATGTGGCGAGCGTCTTCGGCCAGTGCCTGCGGTGGCGGGCCTGCGGCTTCCGCCCGCGGCCAGACCAGCACTGCCAGATCGGGATGCAACCAGCTCCAGGCCCGGAACATGCCCAGTGGCCAACTGCTCCACAGCCGCAGGCGGGGCAACGATTGCCAGCCACGACGCTCGGTAGGGAGCAGGAGTTTCACCTGGGTGGTGTCGTGGCCATCCAGGGCGAACGCGGCGCAGCGGTTGCCCAGATCCAGCCGGATCGCGCTGCGCAGGCGGCCGGATTGCATGGAGAGCACAAGCTCGATCGGTTCACCGGCGATGGCGTGGCCGGCGCGCACGTGCTCGAGGCGCAGCCCGTCGAGCGCCCGGAATGCCACCAACATGCTGGCCGCGCTTGCCGCGCCGAGCAGGCAGGTGAGCAGCAGCGCCGCGTTGTTGCTGTAGTTCAGCGCGCCGATCAGCATCACCAGCAGCAGGACCGAAAAGCCGAGTCCGAATCCAGTGGGCACGATATAGATACGGTGCCGATGCAGTTCGATCGGCAGGCTTTCGGGCCGGCGGTAGCGGGTGAGCGCCGGCAGGCGCCCTTCCGCCCAGCGTTGCAGTCGCTGCGGCAGGCCGCGCATCAGTCCACCGCTACCTCGACAAGCAGCTGCCGGGCCAGGGTCGTGCCATCGGCGCCGCGGGTCGACAACAGACGGTGGGCGGCCAGCGGAACAAACAGCGCCTGGATGTCTTCGGGCAGGACATGGCCACGACCACTGAGCATGGCCCAGGCACGCGCTGCGCCGAGCAGAGCCAGCCCCGCGCGTGGCGACAGACCGGCGCGGATCTCCGGGTGACGCCGACTGGCGGCCAACAAGGCCTGCAGGTAGTCGAGCAGGGCCCCGCTGGCGGTGATCGATTGTGCCTGCCCGTGCAGGGCGAGCAGAGCGGCGGCATCCAGTTGCGGCGTGAGCCGGGCAAGCAGGTCCCGGCGGTCGCTGCCGGTAAGCAGGGCGCGCTCGGCGCTGGCGTCCGGATAATCCAGTGACAGCCGCAGCATGAAGCGGTCCAGCTGCGAGTCAGGCAGCGGAAAGGTACCGTTGAGATCGAGCGGATTCTGCGTGGCGACGACGAAGAAGGGTTGTGCCAGCACGTGGGTCTGGCCATCCATGGTGACCTGGTTCTCGGCCATCGCCTCAAGCAGCGCGCTCTGCGTCTTGGGGCTGGCGCGGTTGATCTCGTCGGCCAGCAGCAGGCCGGTGAAGATCGGGCCGGGATGGAAGCGGAACTGCCCGGTGTCGCGCTCATACACGCTGACTCCAATGATGTCAGATGGCAGCAGATCGCTGGTGAACTGCACGCGCTGGAACTCGAGCGAAAAAGTGGCAGCCAGCGCGTGCGCCAACGTGGTTTTGCCCACGCCAGGCACGTCTTCGAGCAGCAGATGGCCACCTGCGATCAGGCAGGTGAAGGCCAGCTTGATCTGGTGCGGCTTGCCCAGCAGTACGCGGTTGACCTGCGCGATGGCGGCGTCCAGCCGCTGCGGCAGGGACTCATCGTGCAACTGGCTGACGGCGGACTTGGTGCGTTCGGTCATGCGTTCGGTCATGGGCTGGATTCGTGAGCGCAAAGCTGTGCAATGAAAGCCGCAGTGTAGCCGCGGCCTTCACGGCACGGGGATGCCTGCGTCACGCAGCAGACGGGCCAGCGCGATCAGTGGCAAACCGATGAGCGCACTGGGGTCACGGCTGTCGATCGCCGCGAACAGGCTGATGCCCAGACCTTCACACTTGAAGCTGCCGGCGCAATCCAGTGGCTGTTCTCGTTCGACGTAACGTGCGATCTCTGCTGGCGCCAGGTCTCGAAAACGTACCTGGGTATGGTCTACGTGGGTTTGCCGGCGGCCGTGGTGGGCATCGAGCAGGCACAGCGCAGTATGAAAATGTACGCGGCGGCCGGAGCTGGCGGCAAGCTGGGCGCGGGCACGCAAGCTGGTGCCTGGCTTGTCGAGAACCAGTCCGTCGACCTCGGCGACCTGATCGGAACCGATGACGAGGGCGTTGCCGCATGTTCCGGCGACCGCTTCGGCCTTGGCGGTGGCAAGCCGCAAGGCACGTGCGGCCGGAGCTTCGCCCGGCAGGGCCGACTCATCTGCATGCGGCGCGGTTTGCTCGAATTCGGGCAGGAGCCGTCGCAGCAGCTCGGCGCGATAGCTCGAGGTGGAGGCCAAAACAATGCGCGGAGGCGCGATGCGGGGCGGCACGGGCAGATGGGACATCAGTTGTCCGATTCGCGGCGGATCTGTTCGCGCATCGCGCTGTTCAGGTCGGTCTGTGCCTGCTCAAGCGCCTGCAACAACGGCTGCAGGCGGTCGCGGGCATCCCGCATCGAGTTCGCCACCTCGTCGAGTTCACGCTGGTTGGCGCCGACGGAGCGGTCGCGGATCCACAGCCGCTGCTGCAGCAGCGCACGCAAACCGGCATCGATGGCGTGACGCGCATCCTTTTCGCTGGCGGCGGGGAGGTCCGGATTGAGCGACATCACGGCGTGCGCCTGTTGCAGGCCGTTGCGACAGGTCTTCAGGTCAGTCTCGAGGCGGTCGGCCAGGTCGAGCAGATGGCGGATGCTGCGTGCGCGACGGTTCTGGCGCCGGCGCAGCAGCACCGCTCCGACGACCAGAACGACCAGGATGGCGAAGCAAGCGGCCACGCCGAGCGTAAGGTAGGATTTCAAGGACAGTGCTTCGTGGGTGCGTAGGCGGCCAGTCTGCCGCATCCGGGCGAATTCAGGCAAAATCGCGCTCTCAGGCCCGGCCGCCGATGCGCGAAGCGTCTCCCGGGTTGACTTCCAAGCTTGGCAAACCTACCATTCCGCGATTATGTCCGTGACGCTGCCAGAATCCGTGGACGCTTGGCGCATGGTCACGGCGCGGCGTTCGTTCGAAGGAACGCTTTCCATCGCACGCTTGCGCCGTCTGTGCGACGCGCTGGCAAGTGCCGAGGGCGAGGTGCGCTTCGAGCTGGACTTCGGGCGCGACGACCTGGGCACGAATTACGTGGATGTCCGCGCCAGTGCACCGCTGACCTTGATCTGTCAGCGGACGCTGGAGCCTTTTGTGCTGCCGGTGGCAGTGCAGACCCGTTTGGGACTGCTCAGCGAAGAGCGCGAGGAGGCGGGCTTGCCGCCTGAGTACGAGCCCTTGCTGGTGGCCGAGGATGGCCGTCTGCGCCCGGCCGATATGATCGAGGACGAATTGTTGTTGGCACTGCCGTTGGTTCCGGTCAACCCGGAGAGCAGCCTGCCTGACAAAGTGACAGATCCCGGCCCGGAGGCAGAATCGGCCGACCGGGGTCGCTCCGAAAATCCGTTCGCAGTGTTGCGCGAGCTGAAGAAATAGCCGCTGGCCCGGCTCGCTGTTACCCGGGTCGTTCGATGCAAGATCATCCCGATTCATTTCACTACGTTTCCGTTGGAGAACTACCATGGCTGTTGCCAAGAGCCGCCGTACCCCTTCCACCCGCGGCATGCGCCGCGCGCACGACTCGCTGACAACCGTGCAGCTGTCCACCGACCCGACCAGTGGCGAGGTGCACCTGCGTCATCACATCACCAAGGATGGCTACTATCGTGGCAAGAAAGTGATCGAGACCAAGAGCGCGGTGTCGGTCGAGGATTGACCGGGTTGCGGGAGTTTCGCGGGATTCCCACCGGACGATCATCCGGGACGGCGCGGCAACGCGCCGTTTTGCATTTCGGGGTCTTGGAACGTAACGTAACGTTTCCTGTTGTCGGCCGCTCGGTCGATTCCAGGTTCCTGCCGATGGAAAGTTGAATGACCCAGATCTACACCCGCATCATCGCCACCGGCAGCGCCCTGCCCGAGCGCATCGTCACCAACGCCGAGTTGGAAAAGATCGTCGATACCAGTGACGAGTGGATCCGCACCCGGACCGGCATCCGCCAACGACACATTGCGGCAGATGGCGAGACCACGGGTGACCTGTCCTTTCGCGCCGCGCAGAATGCGCTGGAGGCAGCTGGCGTCAAGGCATCCGAACTCGATCTGATCGTGCTGGGCACCACCACGCCGGATCTGATTTTCCCGTCCACCGCGTGCCTCGTGCAGCACCGGCTCGGGGCGAACGGCTGTGCGGCGTTTGACGTCAATGCCGCGTGCTCCGGCTTTGTCTACGCGTTGGGGGTGGCGGACAAGTTCATTCGCAGCGGCCAATCCAGGAAAGTGCTGGTCATCGGTGCCGAGACGCTGACCCGCATGGTCGACTGGAGCGAACGCGAGACCTGCGTGTTGTTCGGCGATGGCGCCGGTGCAGTGGTGCTGGAAGGCTCCAGCGAGCCTGGTATTTATGCCACGTGCCTGCACGCCGATGGTGGCCACAAGGACTTGCTCTACAACCCGGTGGGCGTATCGGTGGGTTTCAAGGACGAGCCCAACCACGGCGTGCGCATCCGCATGGCCGGCCGCGAGGTGTTCAAGGTCGCGGTCAAGACTCTCGATTCGCTGGTCGGCGAGACGCTCGAGGCCGCCGGCATGCAGGAGTCGGACATCGACTGGCTGATTCCGCACCAGGCCAACCTGCGCATCATCGAGGCCACCGCCAAGCGACTGAAAATGTCGATGGATCGGGTGATCGTCACGGTCGACAAGCACGCCAACACGTCGTCCGGCTCGGTGCCGCTGGCGCTGGATTACGCCGTACGCTCGGGCAAGGTTCAGCGCGGCCAGAACCTTTTGCTGGAGGCATTCGGCGGCGGCTTCACCTGGGCATCGGCGCTATTGCGCTACTGATCGTTGTGCGCTGCGTTGGTGTTCGCCGATGCCGTCCTCGGGGCGGCATCGTGATTTTCCATGGCGAAGATCACTGAATACAGCTGCGTATGGCAGGCGATGCTGGCACCATGACGACTTTACGTTGCAGGAATCGGCGCGTCCATGAGTTCAATATCCCCGTCGCTTGCCTTCATTTTCCCCGGTCAGGGTTCGCAATCGGTCGGCATGCTCGCCGAGCTGGCCGCGACCCATGTTGAGGTGCAAGCGGCATTCGATGAGGCTTCGCAGGGGGCTGGGCTTGATCTGTGGGTGCTGAGCCAGCACGGACCGGGCGAGCAGCTCAACTGCACCGAGAACACGCAGCCCGCATTGCTGGCGGCCAGCGTGGCGGTATGGCGCGTGTGGCGGAAGCTGGGTGGTGCACAGCCCGCACAGTTGTCCGGGCACAGCCTTGGCGAGTACAGCGCGCTGGTTTGCGCCGGTGCCTTGTCGTTGCAGGCCGCTGCGGCGCTGGTGGCCGAGCGTGGTCGTTTGATGCAGGCAGCCGTACCGGCGGGCGTTGGCGCCATGGCGGCGATCCTGGGTGGAGACGACGCGCAAATCGCCAGTGTCTGCGAGGAGATGGCGCAGGGGCAGGTGGTGGCGCCGGCCAATTTCAATTCGCCGGGTCAGCTGGTGATCGCAGGCAATGTCGAGGCTGTCGATCGCGTGCTGGAGAAACTGGCCGAGCTCGGCGTGAAGAAGTCGATCAAGCTGGCTGTGTCGGTACCATCGCATTGTGCACTGATGCGTGAGGCCGCCGATCGGCTGGGCGAGCGCATGACGGCCATCGATTGGCGTTCGCCGTCGATCCCGGTGATCCAGAATGCCGAAGCGCGCAGCTACTCCACCGTGGAGGAAATTCGTGGCGCGCTCCAGCAACAGCTGTATCTGCCGGTACGCTGGACCGAGTGCGTGCAGGCACTGGCTGCGGCGGGCGCCACGCGCGTTGTCGAGTGCGGACCCGGCAAGGTGCTGTGCGGCCTGGTCAAACGCACCGACAAGAGCATTGAAGCGCGCGCGATTGGCACCCCGGCAGAGCTTGATGCCGTGCACGCCGAGTGGGCCTGACCGGCACTTGCACGCTCACCGGCGTCGAACGTTCCCCGTCTTCCGTTTCCCGAGGATCCACGAGCATGAACAAACTCCTGCAAGGTGAGATCGCGCTGGTCACCGGCGCCAGCCGCGGTATCGGTGCGTCGATCGCTGATGAGTTGGCCACGCTGGGCGCCACCGTTATCGGTACGGCGACCAGTGAAGGCGGTGCCGCCGCCATCGGCGAGCGGCTGGCCGCCCACGGCGGACACGGTCGCGAACTGAACGTCACCGATGGCGCGGCAGTCGAGGCCATAGTCGACGGTATCGCGAAGGAATTTGGCGCGGTGTCGATCCTGGTCAACAATGCCGGCATCACACGCGACCAGCTTCTGATGCGCATGAAGGAGGAGGACTGGCAGGCGATCATCGATACCAACCTCACCTCGGTCTATCGCATGTCCAAGGCCGTGCTGCGCGGCATGATGAAGGCGCGCAAGGGCCGCATCATTTCGATCGCTTCGGTGATCGGCCTTACCGGCAATCCGGGCCAGGCGAACTACGCCGCGGCCAAGGCCGGCGTGATCGCGTTCTCGAAATCGCTGGCGCGCGAAATCGGCACGCGCGGCATCACCGTGAACGTGGTGGCACCCGGTTTCATCGATACCGACATGACGCGTGCACTTCCGGAAGAATCCCGGCAGGCCTTGCTCGGACAGATCGCGCTGGGCCGTCTTGGCGAGGCGGTGGATATTGCCGGTGCGGTAGCATTCCTGGCTTCGCCGGCAGCCGCCTACATCACCGGCGAGACGTTGCATGTCAACGGCGGCATGTACATGGCGTGAGGGTTGCGCATGAAAGTTGTCGCCAGCAGGCGCGTTTTAGGCGACAATTGCGCTTTCGCGTTGCTGCATGGGTGCAGACGAAGTGTCATTGCCGCCAGATCGTGGCGAATCGCGAATTTAGCCACTACAATGCCGCCGGTCTTTTGCAGGTATCCGGCCGGCACCTACAAACAATCACTCCTTGAGAGGTATGGGCAACATGAGCACCATCGAAGAGCGCGTCAAGAAAATCGTCGTCGAGCAGTTGGGCGTGAAGGAAGATGAAGTCACGGCGAACGCGTCGTTCGTGGATGA
>JBDTEG010000218.1:0-10134 GCA_039922695.1 Rhodanobacter sp.
TCGAGTCCTTCGAGATCGACCCAGTAGTACTCATCCTTCGCGGGTGGAGGCAACTGCTCGCGGTCGACATGTATGTCGGTACCGATCAAGGCTGCCGCCTGTTCCCGGTCGTCCACCCCGGGCAGCTGGGCCACCATGCCCTTGCCCTGCGTGCGACCGTTCACTCCCGAGACCTCCCTCTCCTCACCGGGCGCTGTACCGAGCAGCCACGGTTGGTAGTCGAAGATCCGCATGCGCGGCTCGGCCCAGGATTCGATCTTGAGCCAGCCCTGCACGCCATACAGCCCGACGATGCGCCCGATCAGGACGCGTCGACCGGCTGTCGTCATGCTCAGGCGACCGGCTGCTGCTTGCCGGCTTCCTTGACCAGGGCGGCGACCTTGTCGCTCAGCTGCGCACCCTTGCCGACCCACTCGTGCACGCGCTCGACGTTCAACTCAAGGCGCTTGTCCTTGCCAGACGCCACCGGATTGTAATAGCCGATGTTCTCGATGTTGCGCCCGTCGCGCTTACTGCGCTGATCGGTCACAACGACGTGGTAGAACGGACGGCCCTTGGCGCCACCGCGCGAAAGACGAATCTTGACCATGGTAGAACTCCGAGAAGTGCCGAATCAGCGGCAGGCACACGAGAGTCGTGCGCGGTAAACGACGCATTTTAGCGGATTTGCGAGAAAATGGAAGGGCTTGGAAGGCGGGGACCAGGGAACAGGGAACGCGAGGGAACGACGCTGAAGGGTGGCTCAAGCTGCGAGTGGAGGTTCCGGAGTCAGCAGAAGAGCGTTACCCCTCCATTCTCCGGGACTGCGCTCTTCCCCGCCCCCCGTTTCTCACTCAGCGCATCGGCGGCAAGCCACCCATGCCACCCATCCCCTTCATCGCACCGCGCATCTGGCGCATGAGCCCCTTGCTGCCGCCCTTGCCCAGCTTGGACATCATCTTTTCCATCTGCATGTATTGTTTCAGCACGCGGTTGACGTCGGCCGGCTGGGTGCCCGAGCCGCGGGCCACGCGGGCACGGCGCGAGCCGTTCAGAAGGTCCGGGTGGTGGCGCTCCTTCCTGGTCATCGAGTTGATGATCGCGATCATCTTGTTCATTTCGCCATCGTTGATCTTGGATTTGACGCTGTCAGGCAGGCTGGACACGCCGGGCAACTTTTCCATCAGACCCGCCAGGCCGCCCATGTTGCCCATCTGTTCCAGCTGGTCCTTCATGTCGTTGAGGTCGAAACGCTTGCCCTTCATCACCTTCTGGGCCAGCTTCTGCGCCTTGTCGTGGTCGACCTTGCGCTCGACTTCCTCCACCAGCGACAACACATCGCCCATGCCGAGAATGCGCTGGGCCAGGCGATCAGGATGGAACGGCTCCAGCGCGTCGCTCTTTTCGCCCGCGCCGAGGAACTTGATGGGCTTGCCGGTGATGTAGCGCACCGACAGCGCCGCGCCACCACGGGCATCACCGTCGGTCTTGGTCAGGATGACGCCGGTCAGCGGCAATGCCTCGTCGAACGCCTTCGCCGTATTGGCGGCGTCCTGTCCAGTCATCGAGTCGACGACAAACAGGGTCTCGATCGGCGTGATCGCGGCGTGCAGCGCCTTGATTTCGGCCATCATCGCTTCGTCCACGTGCAAGCGGCCGGCGGTATCGACGAGCAGCACGTCAACCACCTCGCGCCTGGCTGCCGCGATCGCGTCCCTGGCGATGCGTACCGGATCCTGGCCCGCCTCCGACGGGAAAAACTTGACTCCAACCTGTTCGGCCAGCGTGCGCAACTGCTCGATGGCAGCGGGACGATACACGTCGCAACTGACCACCATCACTTTCTTCTTCTTGCGCTCGGTCAGCAGCCGCGCCAGCTTGGCCACCGTGGTGGTCTTGCCAGCGCCTTGCAGGCCGGCCATCAGAATCACTGCCGGCGGCTGCTGGGCCAGGTTCAGCTCGGTATTCGCCACCCCCATCACCATGGTCAGCTCATCGCTGACCACTTTCACCAATGCCTGTCCGGGCGAGAGGCTCCTGGCCACTTCCTGGCCGACAGCACGCACCTTGATGCGCTGGATCAAGGCCTGCACCACCGGCAGCGCGACATCGGCTTCCAGCAGGGCGATACGTACCTCACGCAGGGCCTCGCGGATATTCTCGTCGGTCAGGCGGCCGCGGCCGCGCAGGCGATTGACGGTGGTGGACAGACGTTGGCTGAGCGATTCAAACATGAGGAAAGTCGTGGACTATTCGGAGACCGGCAAGTATAGCCGACCACGGTTTGTCGATCGGCCCGACGCCCTCGCTTCGCGCGCCGCGGCCGGTCACGAATGCTGCTTGATCCAGCCGGCAATACCATGGATGACCTGTTGGTCAACGTGCCCCGGTGTCTTGTAATCCGCCACGGTACCCGTTGACCCGGCCAGCATGAACAGGTGGCTCAGCTTCGGGTACAAAAGAAAGGTCACGTTCGGCTGACCGTTCAAGGCCTGCTTCCAGCGCGCGAAATCGAGCGTCG
This sequence comes from Rhodanobacter sp., assembly GCA_039922695.1. Taxonomy (GTDB): domain Bacteria; phylum Pseudomonadota; class Gammaproteobacteria; order Xanthomonadales; family Rhodanobacteraceae; genus Rhodanobacter. Next base: position 2,501 of record JBDTEG010000218.1, read on the forward strand.
GGGACACCTGGAAATCGCGCCCACCCTGCAGGATCAGCATCGGCATGGACAAACCCTTGGCCACCTCCAGCGGATGGTAGTCATGCAAGCTCAGCCAGTAGCTTTGCGGCGCCGGACCGAACGTGCCTTTCGGCGGATGCGCGGGATCGGCCCTGGCCAGCAGCTTGCGCTCGGCATCAATGGCGTTCTCGCTGGCGGTAATCTGCGCGGCCGTCGCACCCCGCTTGCGGCCCTGGTCACGCTCCTGTTCGGCCAACACGTCCAACAGCGGACGCGCAGGCGCCGCCATCAGCACAAGACCCGCCAACTGGGGATCCTGCTTGCCGATGCGCGGCGCCATCATTGCCCCCAGACTGTGGCCGATAACGAACAGTTGCTTGCCGTCGATATGCGGCTGGTGCGCCAGAACTTTCAGAGCGGCCAAGCCATCGTCGGTGACTTCCTGATCCACGGTGAACGAGGTATCCGAGGATATCTGCGCGCCATACACCAGGGTGCGCTTGTCATAACGCAAAGATGCAATACCATCGGCAGCCAGACCTTTCGCGAGATCGAGGAACGGCTTGTTCGGACCAATCGTTTCGTCACGATCTTGCGGCCCGGAGCCACCGACCAGCACCACCGCGGCAAACGGTCCGTTGCCCCTGGGCAACGTCAAGGTTCCGGTCAAAGGTCCCCATGGTGATTGCACCTGCACCGAGCGCGACGTCACGCCGTTCGGATCCATCCGGACTGCGTGGGAGATGGCCGCGCTGTCCGGCGGCACCGGTACCAGCCGGAACGTATTGATCCTTCCATCCGCGTCACAGGCGACCAGGGCATTCAACGGTACATTGGCAAAGGTCAGCCGCGTGACCACCACGGAGTGCCCGGCAATGATCTGCTGCGTGGGGGTACCCAATTTCTGGAACGCGCCGGCCTGGCCCTGAATCCGGGTCCAGACTTGCTTCAGCTTGTCGGCGTCCAGCGCTGCGGCAACGGTGCTGTTGAAGTCCTTGCCCGCCTGCGCGTAGCTGCCGTGAACCATGGCTTGCAGGAATACGGTGGAATTTGTGGTGCATGTTTCGGCCGGCGCATCGGCGGCAAACGCAGATGGCGCGGCCAACAGCGAGACGGCCAGCAAGGCCATGTGAAAGCGACGAATCATCAGTACTTCCTCCCATATGGATGGTGCCAGGAATCGAGCCTGCGAGGGTCAATCGCTTGCGGACAGACGTTTGTAGACCATCAACGAATACAGTGCCGGTATGAACGCCGCTGCAAGCATCAGGGCGATGGTCAACCACATCGGTACGTCAGCCAGGATGAAGACAATCCCCAGCGCACCGGCCAGCATGAACAGCCAACCGGCCATTCGGTGCGTGCGTTCCCACACCGCATCACTGGCCAGAGTCCACGGTGTGCGGATGCCGATGAAAAAATTCTTGCGCAACTTGCCCATGTAGTTGCCGATGAGCATGAACAGCACGCTGGTGCCGAGCATGGCGAGCTTCGGCATGGGTACCGCATGACCGGCACCGGACAACAGCGTGGCGATACCCAGCGCCAGCAGCAGGCCCTGCACCGCCAGCATCAGCAACGTGTACACCTGAGAAAACGGCCTGATCTCGAAACGCCGCGGAGAGATCACCGGCAACAGCCAGGTCAGTCCGGCAACCACCACAATCATCAGCGGCCATATCGCCGCCGCCCAATACCGCGGCATGTGGCCGTTGACCTGGCCTTGCAGGCTCCAATGCGTCGGCACTTGTGCCGGTAGCCGTGCATAAAGCCACACCGCCACCCAGATCGAGATCACCAGGAACACCAGCGAAACCAGCAAACTGCGCTTCAACCTCATGATTTGGCTCCTGATCCGGGCTTCCCCGGAAACATGTCGAAAAGCATCCGCGCCAGGTCCTCAAACACGGTGCTGTTGAGCGAATACACAATAAACTGGCCACGTCGCTCGGTACGCACCAGGTCGGCCTGTTTGAGCACGGCGAAGTGGTGTGACAGCGAGGCCGAAGTGATGTCGAAGGCCTCGCCAATCTCGCCAGCGGTCAGCGACCCGCCCTGCAGACGCTTGAGAATTGCGCGCCGTGTCGGGTCGGCCATGGCCTTGAATATGGCTTGTTGCTTCATCGGGTCACTGGCTCTGAGAGTCACGACACGTAGATAATTAGACAAGTTTCTAATTATTGCAAGTGCCGTGTCTTCGCGGTGCCCGTGCCGCCCGCGACACACCCTCTTCAGCGGCTCTCGCGTCCCGTGGAGTGAGACGGATCACAGGCTCCGAATCACCATGCACCATGCTCCAAGTCGTCGGACGGACACTGTCCGCCGGCGCGCGTGCATCGACAAGCGGCGGACGGCGTCCGCCCTGCAGCGCTGTTCGTTTCCTCGCCTCGCGACACGCCTTGGCCCCACGCCGAACATTCACCTGTCCGCAGTGCTGTGCCACACTCGTGTGTCATGTCGCTGACCATTCCCACCGTTCTGGCCATCGTGTTCTATCTGGCCGCCACGAGCCTGCTGGCCGCGCCGCTGACGGGTTGCCCACGCACGCCGCGACGACTTGGCCTGGCTACGGGGACGGCGGCGGTGCTGCTGCACGCCGCGGTCCTGCTGGGCGCGCATGGCGGGCGGCTTGACCTGCATTTCTTCGCGGCGCTGTCGCTGGTTGCGTGTGTGGTCGCCGCGCTGACCTTGCTGGTGAACCTGACGCGACCGGTGGCCGGGCTCGGCGTCATCGTGTTTCCCCTGGCGGCGCTCTTGCTGGCGCTGGATGTATTCGTGGCACCACCGACCGCACCCAAGCCGATCGATTGGCAAATCCAGTTGCACGTGGCGATCGCCCTGCTTGCCTACAGCGTGCTGTCGATCGGCGCCGTACTGGCGCTGTTGCTGGCAGTGCAGGAACGCGCGTTGCGCTCACGTCGGCCGGGACTGTTGGTTCGCGCGTTGCCTCCGCTGACCCAGACCGAGGCGCTGCTGTTCCGCCTGATCGGTGCCGGTTTTGCCTTGCTCACCCTGACCCTGCTCAGCGGTCTGCTGTTCATCGCCAATATCCGCGCGCAACACCTGGTGCATACCACCGTACTGAGCATCGTGGCGTGGCTCATCTTCGGTGCGCTGCTATGGGGTCGCTGGCGTCACGGCTGGCGCGGGCGCAGCGCGGTCAACCTCACCCTGACCGGCATGGCCGTGCTGGCGCTGGCATTCTTCGGCTCGAAATTCGTGCTCGAAGTGATCCTGCATCGCACGATGAGCTGAGCCCGTCGAGCCTGTTTCTGCATTTGGCAGGGTGCTTTTCAACGCCTGGCTAATGACAGGCGTCGATCGCCTCGCTCAGCCGCTCCACGCCGACCACCTCCATCTCGCCGACCTTGCCCTTCTTCGGCGCATTCGCCTTGGGCACGATCGCGCGCCGGAAACCATGGTGGGCGGCCTCCTTGAGTCGTTCTTCGCCATTGGGCACCGGACGGATCTCGCCTGAAAGACCCACCTCGCCAAAGGTGACCATGTGCTCGGGCAGCGGCCGATCGCGCAGGCTCGACAACACGGCCAGCAGCACAGGCAGATCTGCCGCGGTTTCCTGCACGCGGATGCCGCCGACCACGTTGACGAACACATCCTGGTCATAGGCCGCCACGCCGCCGTGCCGGTGCAGCACTGCCAGCAACATGGCCAGGCGGTTCTGCTCCAGTCCCAAGGTGACCCGACGCGGATTGCCCAGCGAGGACTGGTCAACCAACGCCTGCACCTCGACCAGCAGAGGGCGAGTGCCTTCGCGGGTAACCATGACGGCGCTCCCGGAGGTCGGCCCTGCATGGTTGGACAGGAAGATGGCCGAGGGGTTGGGTACCTCGCGCAAGCCCTTGTCCGACATGGCGAAGACGCCCAACTCATTGACTGCGCCGAAGCGGTTCTTGAACGCGCGCAGCACGCGGAAACGGCTGCCCGACTCGCCTTCGAAATAGAGCACGGCATCGACCATGTGTTCGAGCACACGCGGGCCGGCAATGCCGCCTTCCTTGGTGACATGGCCGACCAGAAACACTGCCGTACCGGTCTCCTTGGCGAAACGCGTGAGTTTGGCCGCCGATTCGCGCACCTGCGAGACCGAGCCGGGTGCCGCCGTGAGCAGTTCGGTCCAGATCGTCTGAATCGAATCGATCACCAGCACTTTCGGCCGCGTCGCCATCGCCTGGTCGAGGATGCGCTCGATGCACGTTTCCGCCAGCGCCTGCAGCGGCTCCAGCGGCAGACCCAGACGCTGTGCCCGCGCTGCGACCTGGGCCAGCGACTCCTCGCCGGTGACATAGACGCTGGGCAGCTGCAGGCCCAGCGTGCCGAGCACCTGCAACAGCAGCGTGGACTTGCCGATGCCCGGATCACCGCCGATCAACACCACCGAGCCCGGGACCAGACCGCCGCCGAGCACCCGATCGAGCTCCCCGATCCCGGTCAGGGTGCGCGCTTCGGTGGCCAGCATCACCTCGGTCAATGGCGTGATCCTGGGCGCGCCCGCGGCGGCACCGGCATAGCTTGAGCGCTGCGCACCAACGGACGCCTTGCCTGCCGTCGCCGGCTCCAGCACGATCGCGCTGAGCGTGTTCCACACCCCGCACTCGATGCACTGGCCCTGCCACTTGTTGTGTTCGGCACCGCACTCGGTGCAGACGTAGGCGGTCTTGGCTTTGGCCATGGAACGTTCCGGATGAATGATTGGACCAGGACCTCGAGCTTAGCTTGCGTCGATCGCAAACCACGAGACGGATCCCTCGGTCAGTTGTCGTCTTCCACGAACAGCACGCGGCGAGTCATGCCGCAGGTGAGCTCATAGGAGATCGTGCCGGCTTGCATCGCCACGCATTCCACCGGCAATTCCGGCCCCCACAACACCACGCGGTCGCCGATGCTTGCGTCGGGTGCCTCACGCAGATCGAGCGTGACCAGGTCCATCGAGACGCGTCCGACCAGCGGTACGCGTCGTTCGCCAACCAGCACCGGGGTGCCGGCGGCGGCACTGCGTGGGTAGCCGTCGCCGTAGCCCACGGCGGCCACGCCGACGGGCATGTCCTCCGGACAAGTCCAGATGCCGTTGTAACCGATACGCTCGCCCTTGCCGATTCGATTGATCGCCAGCAACCGCGTACTCAGGGTCATGGCCGCACGGAAACCGAGATCAGCGCCGCTCTTGCCGTCCACCACCGACAAGCCGTACAGCAGACCGCCCGTGCGCACCCAGTCGCCATGCGCGTCGGGCCAGCCAAGTACAGCGGCGGAATTGGACAGTGAACGCGGCCCGCTGAACGGCCCGGTCGCCCCGGCAAAACATGCGATCTGCGCGGGCGTCTGGGCGCCATCGAAAACCTCGGAATCGGAAAAATGGGTGAGCAGGCCGATCTCGGGATCGATGCCGGCCATGGTGGCGAGCCGTGCATGCACGGCGGCGACGCGTTCGGGAGCGAACCCGAGCCGGTGCATGCCGCTGTCGACCTTCAGCCATACGCGCAAGCGCCCTCGCACCGGTGACGCCTCGGCCAACCACGCCAGCTGCGCCTCATGATGGATCGTCGCGTCGAGTTGCAGGCGCTGCATTTCGGCGATATCGCCGGCGTTGTCGGGCCCCGACAGCACCACGATGCGCTGCCGGTGCCCCGCCGCGCGCAGACGCAAGCCATCGCCCAGCGCCGCCACCGCGAAGGCGTCGGCCTCTGCGTCCAGAGCTCGCGCCACACGCTCCAGCCCATGTCCGTAGGCGTCGGCCTTGACCACCGCCATCACCTTCGCCGGCGCCGCCAGCGCCTTCAGCCGCGTCAGGTTGTGGCGCAGCGCACCCAGGTGGATGGTGGCAACGGTGGTGCGGCTCATGGGTTTGGAAGGCGGAAAACGGGGAACGGCGAACGGGGAACGCCCGGATCACGTGTGCGGAAAGGCCCTCGCTCGAGCAAATCTTCCATGCGGTACCACGGCTCACTGTAGTGCCTGAACCCCATGTTCCCTGTTCCACGTTCCGCGTTCCCGGCTCTCAATCAAAGCCTCCCACAAACGAATCCGGCGCATAGTTGACGAACTTCGTGTAGTGGCCGATGAAGGTCAGCTTGCAGGTGTCGGTGGGGCCGTTGCGCTGCTTGCCGATGATGATCTCGGCGATGCCCTTGTCGGGCGATTCCTTGTTGTAGTACTCGTCACGGTAGATGAACATGATCACGTCGGCGTCTTGCTCGATGGCGCCGGACTCGCGCAGGTCGGACATCATCGGACGCTTGTCGGCCCGTTGTTCGAGCGAGCGGTTCAACTGCGAAAGTGCGACCACCGGAACGTTCAGCTCCTTGGCCAGGCCCTTGAGTGAACGCGAGATTTCTGAAATTTCGGTGGCGCGATTCTCCTTGTTGCCGGGCACCTGCATCAGCTGCAGGTAGTCGATCACGATCAGGCCGAGGCCGCCGTGTTCCCGGTGCAGCCGGCGCGCGCGCGAGCGCAGCTCGACGGGCGACAGGCTGGGCGTGTCGTCGATGAAGATCTTCGCATCCGAGAGCAGCGCGATCGCGTTGGAGACGCGCGGCCAGTCCTCTTCTTCCAGGGTGCCGTTGCGCAGATGTTGTTGATGAATCCGACCCACGGACGAGATCAGGCGAAACGCCAGCTGCGAGGAGGACATCTCCATCGAGAACACCACGACCGCCTTCTTGCTGCCCAAGGCGGCGGTCTCGGCAACGTTCAGTGCGAACGCAGTCTTGCCCATTGACGGTCGTGCCGCCACGATGATGAGGTCAGAGGGTTGCAGGCCGGAGGTGATTTCGTCCAGGTCGGTGAAACCGGTGCTGACACCAGTGAGCTGCCCGCGGTTCTGGTAGCGCTCGGTCAGCAGTTTGAAGGCATCCTTTACCGCCTCCCGCATCGACACCGAGTCCTTCTTGCCGCGCGCGCCCGACTCGGCGATGTGAAATACGCGCTGCTCGGCGTTTTCGAGCACTTCGTGGACGCTCTTGCCTTCGGGTCTGTAACCATCCTCGGTGATCGAAGTGCCGGCGTCGATCAGTTGGCGCAACACCGACTTCTCGCGCACGATCTCGGCGTAGGCCGCGATGTTGGCGGCACTGGGCGTGCTGTTGGCCAGTTCGATCAGGTAACCGGCGCCACCGACCATTTCGGCCAGGCCGTTGCTCTCGAACCAGTCCCCCAGGGTCACCGCATCGCAGGGCATGCCCTTGTTCGCCAGCTCGTTGATCGCGCGCCAGATCAGGCGATGATCCCTGCGATAGAAGTCGTCCTCGGCGAGGCGATCGGCGACGTTGTCCAGTGCAGCTGGCGCCAGCATCAGGCCGCCCAGTACCGCCTGTTCGGCATCGATGGAGTGCGGCGGCACCCGCAGCGCCTCGATCGCCGATGAGGGGGATTTACGTTCAGGCACGAAGGACATCGACTTACCTCACACGGAATCGGGCAGCATGCCCACAACCATCAGGCTGCCGCACTGACCCATGATGATACGCGGGACCATCTCATCCTCCGAGACAACAAGTCTGTGGATAAGCTGTGCGTTACTGGGGATAAGACGGGGAATGCATGTCCGGTGTTCGGTGTTCGGTGTTCGGATCCAGGCGTTTACGTTCCTGCCCATTTCGCATGCCCTGTTCCCGCTA
>JBDTEG010000219.1:0-3934 GCA_039922695.1 Rhodanobacter sp.
CATCGTTCTTCACGGCGCAAACAGCCGAGAGCCTCTCGGCTGCGGCGGCCGGCACGGCCTTTGGCTCGACAGGCGGCGCTAGTCTGCTTGGACGATGTAGGCAGTTCGACTGCACCGCTACTGTCCCAACAGGAGTTAGCCCACGTCGATCAGTCCAACCAGGATTGAACGAGCAGAAATCGACGAAAACGCTGCGGAGGCGAATATGGTTGATAGAAAGCTTCGTGATGCATTGGTCGGCACAGTGTTGCTCGGCCTGTATGTTGGAGCGATGGCTACCCTCTGTTCGTTGTATAGCGCACGCGGTTCGACGGTGCCGCCGCCACAATACGCTGCACCCAGCACCACTTTTGATTTCCACAGATAGACCTGATCTCGTTGATCACTCCCTTGATGTAGTCCGACATCCAGATCGCGCGATACGCGCCTTCGCTGACGAGATGACGTTGCTTTCAATTTCAGAAAGCAACGGGACTTCTCAGTGCGCTTGGGGTAACACAGTGGAGGTTCCAGTCCTCTCACCGGTACCAGATGTTCGAAAGCCCCGCCACTCGCGGGGTTTTTGATGTGCGGCTACAACTCGCGCATTACGCGGAAGCCGACGCGGCCGCTGCGCACGTCGCTGGCCACGCCCTGGCGATAGGCGGAGATCACCTGGGCCGGCGAACTGCCCCATGAGCCGCCGCGCAGCACGTGCGCGCTGCAGCCGGGATTGATCCACGCACTGCCGTCGTCGGGAGCACGGATATAGTTGTCGTGCCAGCAGTCGGCCACCCATTCGGAGACGTTGCCGTCCATGTCGTACAGGCCGAACGGGTTGGGGGCGAAACTCATCACCGGCGCCAGCCCCCAGTAGCCATCGCGGTAGCCACGAAATGCGTTGCTCCAGCTGCGTCCGCTGCGCGAACGGTCGCCGGACCCGGTCAGGTTCTCTACCTTGCGGTCCGGTGTGCCCTGACCCCACCAGTAGGGCGTCGTGGTGCCGGCGCGCAGTGCATACTCGAACTCCGCTTCGCTGGGCAGCCGATAACGCTTGCCGGTGCGCTGATTCAGCCAGGCCGCATAGGCAATCGCGTCATTCCAGGAAACATTCACCACCGGCAGGTTGTCAGCGGCCTTGCGACCGGCATAGTCATCCTGCCAGTCGGCGTTCGGGTCTTCGCGCAGGGTGCCGCTGCGCTCATCGTAGACGCTGGCGCCGCCGTGCTTGACCGAATCGGGAACATAACCGCTGGCGCGCACGAACTCACGGAATTCCCCTACCGTGATCTCGGCGCGCGCCAACGCAAAGCCCGTGCCCAGGGTCACCTTGTGCTGCGGCAACTGGGAGTCGGCGCCATCCTTGTTGCTCGCGGCCGCACCCATCAGGAAGCTGCCGGTGGGGATCACCACCATCGCGGGGGACTTGCCGGGCAAGTCGACATAGCGATCAACGAAGACCTGACCGGGCTTGTAATTGGCATACAGACGCGCATTGACGAGCCGTTCGTCCATGTCCGCCAGTTGGGACAGGTCGGCGTCGACCGCACGCGCCTGGCCAGTCAGCTTCGTGGCCAGTTCCAGGTTGCCGGCATCCAGCGCCAGGTGAGCCTGCGCCAGGACGCTGCTGGCTCGCTGTTTGCGCAGGTTCTCGATGCGCTGCTGCACATCGTGCATCTGCTGTGAGCCGGGCTGAATCGCCTGCGCTCGCGCGAGCTGTTGCTGGGCAGTGACAAAATCGTTCTGCGCCACCGCAGCCAGGGCCGCATCCAGCACCGCGCGCTGGACCTGGAAAATACCCTGCTCCGCCACCGCATTCTGGGGGTCGAGCTGCTGCACCTTCCGGTACAACTCGAGCGCACTTTCGCCCTTGGGCTGGTCGGCGTTGCCCTGCTGCAAGCGCACGGCAGCCTCGGCCAACATCGGACGCACGGTAGCCAGCGTTTTCAGGTTGGCTTCCAGCTGCGCGACTTCCTGATCCGCGTTGGGCAAGGTGCGCAACGCGCCCAGCAGGTCTTCCGCCGCGTCGACATCACCCACCGCGATGTCCTGGTCAATCTCGGCCACCAGGCGCGCGCGCACATCGTACAAACCCTGCACGGCGCGGCGGCTGTCGGGCTTTTCTTTCAGCGCCTGCATGAACAACGCGGCGGCACTGTTCGGGTCGCCCGCCAACTGACCCGCGTGCAGCGCCTTCACGGCGCGCTCCAGCAAGGCCTTGACCGCCGGAGTCTCGGCCGACTTCTGCTCGGGCAGAGCCGCGTTCTTGCGACTGCGTGCCACGATCACGGCGGTCGGCGCCAAGGTCAACGGGGGGCCGGCATTGATTTCGTTGATCGCCGCCACCCGTTGCAACGGCAGGCTCCCGTTCGGCAACACGCCACCCAACGACATCGATCGTTGCGGCGCCTGGCTGCGCTGGACATGAAACAGCTGCGGGAAAAAGTGGTAGGTCAGCGCGAACCCCAGCACGATCACGCCCAGTGCCCCACCGAGAAAGCGCTGACGGCGGAGGCTCCTATTTTTTGGCATGGATGGGCGTCCTTGTGGCGGCCTGTTATCGTGCTTGGCTCACCATAGGCACAAACTGCCGGCAGGGCAATCCGTGCTGGCCAACTCGAAGGACGCCCGATGTCGTTGCCCGAAACCGCCGCTGCCGAATGGATCGACCGGGCTGAAACCCTGCAGGCCTGGCTGGCCGCCCTCCCCGCCGACGCAGCGGTTGGCCTGGACACCGAATTCATGCGCCGCAATACGTTCTATCCGCAGCTGGCATTGCTCCAGCTGGGCTGGAACGGCAATCACGCGCTGATCGACCCGCTGGCGTTTGACATCGGCCAGGCCTTGCAGCCGTTGCTCGGGTCCGGATCGGCAGTCACCGTGATGCACAGCGCCAGCGAGGATCTGGAGACCCTGGCCCCGCTGCTGCCTGATGGCCCGCGGGTATTGTTCGATACCCAGATCGCGGCGGCCTTCGTCGGCATGGGCCTGGGCATCAGCTACCGCGCCCTGGTGGCGGAACTGACACGGGTGGAGCTGGACAAGGGCGAGACCCGTTCCGACTGGATGCGCCGGCCGCTGACCCCTGCGCAGTGCAGCTATGCCGCCCTGGACGTGGTGTACCTGAAAACCATCCACGAGCAACTCAGCGAGCGCCTGCAAGCGCGCGGACGCAGCGACTGGCACGCCGAAGATTGCGAACGCCTGAAGCAGCGTGCCCAGCGGGACGGCGACCCGCAGCCGCAGCGAAGCATGCGCGCAGCCGCCGACTGGGCGCCGGCCAGGCAGGCGCTGCTGCGCCGACTGCTGCTCTGGCGCGACCGCAGCGCACGCCAACTCGACGTACCGCGCCCGTGGTTGCTCGACGACACCCTGGCGCTCAGCCTGGCGCATCAACCACCCGCCACCCTGCCCGAGCTGGAACAGCGCGCCCGCGGCCAGCGCGCGTTGCGCTCGGCGCAGCGCCACGAGCTGTTCGATGTGCTCGCGCCCGCCGTGAGCGCCGACGAGATCGACGCCACTGCGGACATCCCCGGCCACCCGCAAGGTCAGGCCAAGCAGGCACTGGCCACCATGAAGCAGCTGATCGATGTCGTCGCCACGGAACTGGCGCTGCCCGCCGGCCTGCTCTGCCCGCGCAAGGTGCTGGAGGAATACGTGGTGACCGCCGAATGGCCCGACTTTCTCGGTGGTTGGCGCCACGCCGTACTGCACGATCGCCTGGCCAGCCTGCTGCCCGGCTGACCCCGCCGGATCAGCTACCTGTTGCCAAGCTTCCCACCGACGACTAAAATGCGCGGCTTACCACGGGGTGTAGCTCAGCCTGGTAGAGCGCTACGTTCGGGACGTAGAAGTCGCAGGTTCGAATCCTGTCTCCCCGACCAAGAAATACAGACACTTAGGCCACCTTCGCGGTGGCCTTTTCGCGTGCGTTGCCTAAAGATTGCCTAAACTG
>JBDTEG010000220.1:0-15431 GCA_039922695.1 Rhodanobacter sp.
GACCCACCGCTTCCCAGCCGAAGAACAGCTGCATGAAGTTGTTGCTCATGACCAGCATGAACATCGAGAAGGTGAACAGCGAGATGTAGCTGAAGAAGCGCGTGTAACCCGGGTCATCGCGCATGTACCCGATGGTATACAGGTGCACTACCAGAGATACGAAGCCCACCACCACCAGCATCATTGCGGTGAGGCGATCGACCATGAAGCCGATGCTGGCGTTGACGTGGCCGATCTGGAACCAGGTGTAGAGGTCCTGGTTGTAGTTGTGCGCGCCGCCGACAGTCAATTGGTACAACACCTGGAATGACAACGCGACAGATATCACCATGCACAGGATGGTGAAGCCGTGCGCGGCAACGCGGCCTGCGCGGCCCAGGAAGGGGCAGACGAAGCCCGCCACCAGCGAGCCAAGCAGTGGCGCCAGTGCAATGATCAACAGGACACTAGTGGAAAGACCCATGGGTTCAGCCCTTCATGCTGTCGATGTCGGCGATGTTGATCGTGCTGCGCGTGCGGAACAGCAAAACCAGGATCGCGAGGCCGACGGCAGCTTCCGCTGCAGCCACGGTGAGGATGAAAAACACGAAGACCTGTCCCGAGACGTCACCGAGAAAACGCGAGAACGCCACGAAATTCATGTTCACGGCGAGCAGCATCAACTCGATCGACATCAACAGCACGATCACGTTCTTGCGGTTGATGAACAACCCGGCGACGGCGATGCAGAACAGCACCGCGCCGAGCACGATGTAGTGTGCGAGCGAGATCATGGTTGCGGGTCTCCTGCAGTGTTTTCGCCCGTGGCAACGGGTGGTTCGGGTCGCACTGCGGCCATCTTCACCAGACGTATCCGATCGCGCGGATTGACCTTGACCTGTCGGCTGGCCGATTCGTAGCGCGCGTCACGGCGCTCACGCAATGTCAGAGCAACCGCCGCTACCAGACCCACGGTCAGGACCAGCGCGGCAATCTCGAATGGCAGCAGGAACCTCGTGTAGAGCGCCTGCCCCAGCCACGCCGTGTTGGACATTCCGGCGGCTGTGGCAGGGTCGGCACCCAGGCCCTGCACATGCATCGCACGCACACCAATCAGTCCGAGCATCTCGAGCAACATCACGACGGCCACGATCACGCCGACCGGCAGGAACTTGACGAAGCCCTCGTGCATCTTCTCCAGGTCGATGTCCAGCATCATCACCACGAACAGGAACAACACCATCACCGCGCCGACGTAGACCACCACCAGCGCCAGCGCCAGGAACTCGGCGTCGAGCAACAGCCACAGGCACGCTGCACTGAAGAACGTCAGCACCAGGGCGAGCACCGCGTGCACGGTGTTCTTCAGCGTGATCACCGACAACGCCGCCACCACCGTGACGAAGCTGAAAGCGTAGAAACAGACCAGTTGCAGGGTTTGGGGATTCATCGAAAGGCCTCAGCGGTACGCCGCATCCTGGGCGCGGTCGGCAGCGATCTGCGGCTCGAAGCGATCGCCGATGGCCAGCAGTTGCTGCTTGGTCACCACGTTCTCGCCACGGTGCTCGAAGTGATATTCATGAATCGAGGTTTCGACGATCGAGTCGGTCGGGCAACTCTCCTCGCAGAAGCCGCAGTAGATGCACTTGAACAGGTCGATCTCGTAACGCGTGGTACGTCGGGTGCCATCTTCGCGCAGATGGGAATCGATCGTGATGGCCAGCGCCGGACACACGGCCTCGCACAGTTTGCACGCAATGCAGCGCTCCTCGCCATTCGGGTAACGGCGCAGCGCATGCAAGCCCCGGAAGCGGTTCGATTTGGGGATGTGCTCCATCGGGTAACGCACGGTGTATTTCGGCTTGAACATGTAGCGCAGGGTCACACCCATGCCGGCGAACAACTCCGCGAGCATAAGGCTTCTGAGATAGCTGACTATCGCTTTCATGAATTACGCTCCCACACCGATGCTGACCACGCCGTAGTACTTCATCAAGCCGGCCACGAATACCCAGGCGATGGCGATGGGGATGAAGACCTTCCAACCCAGCCGCATGATCTGGTCGTAGCGGTAACGAGGAAACGTGGCGCGAAACCACAGGAACAGGAACGACATAAGGAACGCCTTGATGAACAGCCAGATGAACCCGCCGGTCCAGATCCAGTTGATCCAGCCGGGTGCATCGGCATGAATCCACCCTTGCAGCGGGCTGAACCAACCGCCAAGGAAGAAGATCGCCGACAGGAAGCTGACCAGGATCATGTTGGCGTATTCGGCCAGGAAGAACAGCGCGAAGGCCGAGCCGGAATACTCCACGTGGAAGCCGGCCACGATTTCCGACTCGCCCTCGGCCATGTCGAACGGCAGCCGGTTGGTTTCGGCGACGCCCGAGATGAAGTAGATGACGAATACCGGCAGCAAGGGCAGCCAGAACCAGTCGAAGAATCCCTTGTTGCCGGCCTGGGCATTGACGATCTCGGTGAGGTTCAGGCTGCCGGCCAGCACCATCACGCAGACCAGGCACAGGCCCATCGCCAACTCGTAGGAAATCACCTGGGCGGCCGAGCGCATGGCGCCGAGCAGCGCATAGCGCGAGTTGGATGCCCAGCCCGCAATGATGATGCCGTACACGCCCAACGAGGTCATCGCCAGCAGATAGAGGATGCCGGCGTTCGCGTTGGACAACACCATCTTGCCGCTGAAAGGGATCACTGCCCAGGCGGCAAGTGCCGGCACCAGGGCGATCATCGGCGCCATGTAGTACAGGAACCGGTTGGCCTTGGTCGGCAGGATCACTTCCTTGATCAGCAGTTTCAGGACATCGGCAAAGGCTTGCAGCACACCGAATGGGCCGATCTTGTTCGGCCCCAGTCGCACGTGCATCCAGCCGATGACCTTGCGTTCCCAGTACACAAACATGGCGACCGCTATCACCAGCGGCAGCACGATGCACAGGATGTAGATCAACGGCCACAAGACCTGGTTGATGAGTTGATCAGCCATGATGCTCAAGCCTTGCTCAAGGTGATGGTCGCGCCATACGGCGGCAACGTGGCGGTGATGTCGTGGGCCGCTTCGATCCAGGCCGTGCCGTCGGGCACCGCCGCATCGACCCGCAATGCCAGCAACGCTTCGCCAATCTGCACCTGGTCGCCGTCGCCCAGACCCAGACGTATTGCTTCGTTTTCGTTGAGGCGCGCTGCTGGCGCGCGATTGAGCGGGTGTGCGTTCAACGCAGTCGCCCGGCGCAGCACTGCATCCACGCGGTAGATCGGCCACGTGGCGAGGCGAGTCAGGCTGGCCGCCTGAGGGCGGGGCGCCAGACCCTGGCCGCGAGTCACGCTGCGCTCGACGATGCCTTCGCGCAAGCCAGCCATGTCATCGAAGTCGAAACCTGCCAGTTGCATGATGCCACCGAGTGCGCGCAACACCTTCCAGCCGGCCTTCGCCTCTCCGGGAGCCCTGGCACCTGCCGCAACGCACTGCGCCAACCCGTCCACATTGACCAGGGTGGCATCGATTTCAGGCAGCAGGGCGATCGGCAGGATCACGTCGGCGACTTCACGCAACGCGGCGCCGCCGTAGGCACTGAATGCCACCACCTGGTCCGCTGCGCGCAAGGCTTTCAATGTCGCGCTGCCGTCGGCAAAATCGTGCGGCGGTTCGACGCCATACAGCAGATAGCTTTTGCGTGGCTGCGCCAGCATGGTCTGCGCGTCGAGCCCGCCATTGCCAGGCAGCACGCCTAGCCGGGCCAGACCGATGGCATTGGCACCCACTGGCACCTCGTTGTAGCCGGCGCCGGTGGCCTCGGCGATGAAACGTGCGAGCGCACGCAGCCACGACGCCTGCGGATGAGTCACTGCAGCTTCGCCGAGGATCACCATGGCCGGATCCGCTTTCAGTCCAGCGATCGCATCCCTGTCGCCCTCGTCGCTGGGTGCTCCGGCGATGGCAGCGGCCAGCGCTGGGGGCGCAACAGCGCCCGACGCGACTGCCGCGCTGGCAAGCGAAAGCATGGCATCGACCAGGCGCTGGGGTGCCGCGATCGCCTCACCAGCCAGCGGGTAATTGAAATTGAAATGTGCCGGATTGACGGCGTAGACCCTGGCTCCCTTCTTCACGGCCTCATTCAGGCGGTGATTGAGCAAGGGCTGTTCATGTCGAAGATCCGTGCCGACCAGCAGTGCCGCCTTGACGCTCTCGATCGCCGATACCGGAAGATCGAATGGATTGGCCACGGCGAGATCGGCAAAGTCAAGCTGACGCACGCGATGATCGATATGTGCACTGCCCAGGCCGCGCGCCATCCGCATCAGCAAATCACCCTCCTCGTTCGAGGTAGCCGGGTGCAGCAATACGCCCAGATCGCTGCCCGGCGCGTTCTTCAGTGCCTCCGCAGCGAACGCCAGGGCTTCATCCCAGCTTGCGGTCTGCCATTGGCCATCACGCTTCACTTGCGGAGCATGCAGTCGATCGTCCGCGTACATGCCCTGATGGCTGTAGCGGTCGCGATCGGAGAGCCAGCATTCGTTGACCGCTTCGTTGTCGCGCGGCACCGTGCGCAGCACCTCGCCCCGGCGCGTATGCAGCCAGAGGTTGGAACCCAGCGCATCGTGGTAGCCGATCGACGGCTTGGCTATCAGCTCCCAGGCACGGGCCTTGAACTGGAATACCTTGTCGGTAAGCGCCCCCACCGGACACACATCGATGATGTTGCCGGACAGTTCGCTGTCAATGTTCTTGCCGATGTAGGTGCCAACCACCATGTCTTCGGTGCGCCCCATGGCACCGAACTCGGGGCTGCCCGCGACCTCGTTGAGCACCCGGATGCAGCGCGTGCAATGAATGCAGCGCGTCATGTAGGTCTTGACCAGCGGACCGATGTTCTCGTCGGCTACCACCCGTTTGCGCTCGGTGAAACGCGAAACGCTGCGACCGAAGCCGAGCGAGAGATCCTGCAGCTCGCACTCGCCGCCCTGGTCGCACACCGGGCAGTCCAGCGGATGGTTGATCAGCAGGAATTCCAGCACGTCGCGCTGGTATTGCAGCGCAAGCTTGGAACGCGTCTGCACCTTCATGCCATCGGTGACCGGCGTCGCGCACGCCGGCAAACCCTTGAGGACGGGTCGACCACCCATCTCCACCTCGACCATGCACATCCGGCAGTTGGCCGCAATCGCCAGTTTGCGGTGATAGCAGAATCGCGGAATGACAACGCCCACAGCGTCGGCCGCCTCGATGATCATGGCACCCTTGCGCGCCTGCGTCGGCTTGCCGTCGATCTCGATGCTGACCAGATCGGGTGAGGTGGTGGTTGGCTGCGCGCTCATGCGGCAACTCCTTCTGAAGCCGGGTGCGGGGAATCGGCGCCATGGACGGGCGAAAGCGAGCGCAGTCGGACCTGCGATTGCCGACTTCCGATTGACTCGCCGCTCCTGCGACTCGTCGTGCGGGCTACCGGCTTCGACGAGGTTCGCTCCGGCATCCTGCCTGCGCAGTCCGCTTCCCGATACGCACGCACGAGGATCCGGTTCATGCGGTGACTTCCTCGCGCAAATCAACGATCGAGTGACCGTGACGTACGTAAAATTCAAACTCGTCCCAGAACCGGGCAAGGAAACCCTGCACCGGCCAGGCAGCGGCTTCGCCAAATGCGCAGATGGTGTGCCCCTCGATCTGGCCGGCGATAGCCTTCAGCCGATGCAGATCCTCCTGGGTACCATTGCCCTCGACGATGCGGGTCAACACGCGATACATCCAGCCAGTACCCTCGCGACATGGCGTGCATTGGCCACAGGACTCCGCCCGGTAGAAACGCGCGATCCGGCGGCAAACCTTGACCATGCAGGTGGTTTCATCCATCACGATGACCGCGCCCGAGCCAAGGCCGGAGCCAGCCTTTTGCAGGCAGTCGTAGTCCATGGTGCTTTCGAGCATGATGTCGGCTGGCAGCACCTTCATCGATGAACCGCCAGGAATGACCGCCTTGAGCTTGTGGCCGTTGCGCACGCCGCCGGCCAGCTCCAGCAGGTCCTTGAACGGCGTGCCGAGGCGAACCTCATAGTTGCCCGGCCGATTGACATGTCCCGATACGGAGAAGATCTTCGGGCCGCCATTGTTCGGCTTGCCCATATTGAGGAACCAGTCCGCGCCGTTACGAAGGATCGCAGGCACCGATGCGTAGGTTTCCGTGTTGTTGATGGTGGTCGGCTTGCCATACAGGCCGAAATTTGCCGGAAACGGCGGCTTGAAGCGCGGCATGCCCTTCTTGCCTTCCAGCGACTCCATCATCGCGGTCTCTTCGCCGCAGATATACGCCCCCGCACCGAGTGCCGCATAAATGTCGACATTGATGCCCGTGCCCTGCACGTCCCTGCCCAGCAGGCCGGCCGCATAGGCCTCGGCCAGCGCGGCCTCAAAGTGCTCGAACGGCTCCAAGTGAAACTCGCCGCGCAGATAGTTGTAGGCCACCGTGGAACCGGTGCAATAGCAGGCAATGGCCATCCCTTCGATCACGGCATGCGGGTTGTAACGCAGGATATCGCGATCCTTCGACGTGCCTGGCTCGGACTCATCCGAGTTGCACAGGATGTACTTCTGCATGTCGCCCTTGGGCATGAACGACCACTTCAGGCCAGTGGGAAAGCCCGCGCCGCCGCGGCCGCGCAGACTGCTTTTCTTGATCTCCTCGATCAGTGAAGCCGGCTCGGGCTTCTCGGCAAGAACCTTCCGCCAGGCCTTGTAGCCGTCCACCTGTTCATAGTTGGCCAACGTCCACGGCTGGTCGAAATGCAAGGTCGTATAGACGACCTGGTGTTCCTGCGGTGCGGGTCCGACGGCCATCAGTGCTTCTCCCGTGCATCGTGCCCGTGGCTGGGTCCGTCAACGCTCAGTCCATCAAGGATGGCGTCCAGCTTCTCGATCGTGAGATGTTCGTGGTAATGGCCATTGACCGTGGCTGCCGGCGCGTAGACACAGGCGGCGATGCACTCTTCCTCGTTCTTCAGATAAACGCGGCCATCCGGCGTACTCTCGCCGAGCTTGATGCCGAGCTTCTCCTCGCAATGCCGTACGAGGTCCTCGGCGCCGTTCAACCAGCACGAAACGTTGGTGCAGATCGCCACGTTGTTGCGGGCCACCGGTTTGGTCTCCAGCATCGAATAGAAGCTGGCGACCTCGTACGACCAAATCGCTGGTACGTCCAGATACTTCGCCACCGCGGTGATCAACTCGTCGGTGAGGAAACCACCGTTCTGCTCCTGTGCGCCGAACAGTGACTGGATCAGCGCCGAGCGCTTGCGATCCGACGGGAACTTGGCCACCCACAGATCGATATGGTCGCGCGTTTGCTCGGTCAGCACGGCCAGCGGATCGACGTGCCTCACCTGCTCGTAGTGTCCGGTGGACTTCATGCCTTGAACTCCGCGATTCCCGTGCTCATCGATCCACCTCGCCGAACACGAGGTCGTAGGTCCCGATCATGGCCACCACGTCGGCCAGCATGTGGCCACGCACGATCGTGTCCATGGATGACAGGTGGGCAAAGCCCGGTGCGCGCAGATGCACGCGGAAGGGCTTGTTGGCTCCGTCTGAAACCAGATAACAGCCGAACTCGCCCTTGGGCGCCTCGACCGCACAGTACGTTTCTCCGGCCGGGACGCAATAGCCTTCGGTGAACAACTTGAAGTGGTGAATGAGCGCTTCCATGCTCTCCTTCATTTCGACCCGGGACGGCGGCGCCACCTTGAAATTCCTGACCATCACTGGACCGGGATTGGCCCGCAACCACTGCACGCACTGGCGGATGATCCGGTTGGATTGGCGCATCTCCGCGACGCGGCACAGATAACGATCGTAGCAATCGCCGCCGACCCCTACCGGGATATCGAAATCCATCTCGGCGTACTTCGCGTATGGCTGCTTCTTGCGCAAGTCCCATTCCACACCCGAACCACGCAGCATCACGCCGGTCATGCTCCACTGCTGGGCCAACTCCGGCGAGATCACGCCGATGCCGACCGTGCGCTGCTTCCAGATGCGGTTGGCCGTGAGCAGTTCCTCGTACTCGTCCACCTTGCTCGGAAAGTCGGTGGTGAATGCGTCGAGGTAGTCGAGCATCGAACCTTCGCGCCAGCTGTTGATGCGCTTGAGATCCTTGCCCTTGTGCCAGGGCGACTCGCGGTACTGGGACATCTGCGCCGGCAGGTCGCGATAGACCCCGCCTGGGCGATAGTAGGTGGCATGCAGACGCGCACCGGAGACCGCTTCATACACGTCCATCAGTTCTTCGCGCTCACGGAATGCATACAGGAACACGCCCATCGCACCCAGGTCCAGCGCATTCGAGCCCAGCCACATCAGATGGTTCAGGATGCGGGTGACCTCGTCGAACATCGTGCGGATGTACTGCGCGCGCTCCGGTATCTCGATGCCAAGCAGGGTTTCGATCGCACGCACATAGGCGTGTTCGTTGCACATCATCGAAACGTAGTCGAGACGGTCCATGTAGCCAATCGACTGGTTGAATGGCTTGGACTCGGCCAGTTTTTCGGTTCCCCGATGCAAAAGACCCACATGTGGATCGGCACGGACAATCGTTTCGCCATCCATCTCCATGATCAGACGCAGCACGCCATGCGCCGCGGGATGTTGCGGACCGAAGTTCATCGTGTAGTTGCGGATTTCCCGGGCCATCTCAATTCTCCCGCCAGTCGTCGGCGGCTTCGGCCCTGGCCTGCATCAGGTCGGCATCGTCACGGATGGTGCGTGGCACCAGCACGCGGGGCTGGATCGATACCGGTTCGTAGATGACGCGTTTCTGCTCGGGGTCGTAGCGCACCTCGACGTTGCCGATCAGCGGGAAATCCTTGCGGAACGGGTGACCGACGAAACCGTAGTCGGTAAGAATGCGGCGCAAGTCCGGATGACCGTCAAAGATGATGCCGTAGAGATCGAAAGTCTCGCGCTCGAACCAGTTCGCGCCGGGCCATGTCAGGGTTAGCGAGGGCACCAGCGGCAGGCTGTCATCCTCGCACAGCACGCGCAGGCGCAGGCGCCGGTTGTGTTCGATCGAGAGCAGCTGGATCACGACGGCAAAACGACGTGGCAGATGTCCACCACGCGGCCGCTCGGCCCAGCTGAACCGGCCTTGTGCCTGGCCCTCTACACCGCGCGAGAAGCCCGTGCCGGTGACGGTTTCGGTATCCCATTCAGTCTGGCCATAACCGAGGTAGTCCAGACCGCACAGGTCGATCAGCTCGGAGAAGGAAAATGCCGGCTCGTCACGCAGGGCGGTTGCCACCGCCACCAGGTCGGCAGCGGCGAGCTCGGCCGTGGTCTCGTTGCGCACCGTGCTGATGCCCAGGGTGTCACCGAATCGGGCAGCGAGCTGTTCGGCCAGCGAGGTCGCGAAGGTATCGGACATGTCAGCGCCTCACGAACGCGCAATGGTGCTGGTGCGGCGGATTTTCTTCTGCAACTGAAGAATGCCGTGGATCAACGCCTCCGCCGTAGGCGGGCAGCCCGGTACGTAGATGTCCACCGGCACAATGCGATCGCAACCGCGCACCACGGAATAGGAATAGTGGTAATAGCCGCCGCCGTTGGCGCAGCTGCCCATCGAGATCACCCATTTCGGTTCGGGCATCTGGTCGTAGACCTTGCGTAGCGCCGGGGCCATCTTGTTGACCAGGGTGCCGGCCACGATCATCACGTCGGACTGGCGCGGGCTGGGACGGAAGATCACGCCGTAGCGATCCAGGTCCAGACGCGCCGCACCGGCATGCATCATTTCCACCGCGCAGCAGGCCAATCCGAAAGTCATCGGCCACATCGAGCCGGTTCGCGCCCAGTTCATCAACTCGTCGATGCGCGCGGTGGCGAAACCGTGCTGCACCACCGGGTTGTCGCCGGCCGGACGCAGGATGTCGTCGACCAGGTTCAAAGGCTGCGGGTTGTGCATCACCCGGCTGACGGAATCGATCACTCCCATTCCAGCGCTCCCTTCTTCCACACGTAGGCAAAGCCGATCACCAACAGGAGCAGGAACAACCCCATCTCGATCAGGGCAATCAGGCCGATTTGCTGGAACACCACCGCCCACGGAAACAGGAAGGCGATTTCCAGATCGAAGATGATGAACAGGATGGCCAGCAGGTAATAGCGGACGTCGAAGCGCATGCGCGCATCCTCGAATGCCTCGAAGCCGCACTCGTAGGGCGCAAGTTTTTCCGCTTCGGGACGACGCGGACCGGCCAACAGGCCGATCGCCAGCAGCACCAGGCCCAGACCGGTGGCAACGCCGATGAACAACAGAACAGGCCAGTATTCGGCAAGCACGATGCAACGTACCTCCGCGCCACAGGGCGCATCAGTGACCATGGGAACCTGGATCAAGAACTCACGGTCCGGCGACTTCGATTCGGCAAGCCCGCGCGGCGACCTGCCGCTCGGCCGCGCCGGCGGATGGGATCCGCAAGCGCCCGATGTTTCGCGAAGCTATCTCGCGAATCACGCATTGTATCAGTGCGCTGGGGTACAACAAGCCTTGACGGCCGCGACGTTGCGAACTAACGCACAGCCTGGAGGCCGTCCTCGGGGCGCCGGGTCACATGGTTTGCGTGGGACGCTCGGAGTTCAGCGTGCCGGCAAGGATGTTCTCGATGCGACTGCGCGCGGCCTCGGCATCGCTGGATTCATTGAAGTGGATACCGATACCCGCAGTGCGATTGCCCTGGGCGCCGACCGGGCTGATCCAGACCACCTTTCCCACGACCGACAACCGTTCAGTCTCGTCCGCCAGGGTCACCAGCAGGACGACTTCATCGCCCAGCGCATAGGACTGGGCGGTCGGCGCGAACAGACCGCCGTGTTTCAGAAACGGCATGTACGCGTTGTACAAGGATGCCGCATCCTTGATTTTCAGGGAAATGATGCCTTGACGGGCTGCCATCTGTTTCATGCCGGACTCCTAGCCGGGCGTACACGAGACCCGGTCAATAGTGCTGATCTTAGAGGGTGCGCGGCGACCGCACCACCGTAGCGGCCTATGGCGACCCTGGATTCTTTCAGCCGCCATCCGACTGACTGGAGAGCAGCGATCGGCGCTCGTTCACCAGCTTGCCCCACGACTTGGGCGGCACCCAGCCGGCAACCCAGGCCGGCACGGCAGACGCCGCTATGGGGCGGGATATCGAGAACCCCTGCAACTGATGGCAACCCAGCGAGGCGAGCAGATCAGCCTGGGCAGGAGTCTCGACGCCCTCGGCGATCACTGCCTTGGCCAGCATGCGCGCGGTCGTGATCACGCCGGCAGCGATGGCCATGTTGCGGTCGTCGTGCAGGATGTCACGCACAAAGCTCTGGTCCAGCTTGATGTGCTCGATGTCGAGTTGCTGGATATGACTGAGTGAGGCCGACCCCGTGCCGAAATCATCCAGGCTGACCCGTATGCCGCGACGCCGGCACTCTTCGATGACTACCTTGGCCCGTGCGTGATCCATGCTGGGGCCGGTTTCGGTGACCTCGATGCCAAAGCCCACGTTCATCACATCCGGATACTCATCCAGCACGGAGTCGATGTCCGCGAAGAAGGCCGGGTGCAACAGGTGGCGCGTACTGATGTTGATCGATACCGGCACCGGCACTCCGGCTCGCAGCCATTGCTGGCAGCAGCGCAAGGCTTCGTCCAGGACGTAGCGGCCGATCGGCCGGGCCAGTTGCGGATCGTCCAGGACATGCATGAAATTGTCCGGGCCGATGAGCTCCTGGTCGCGGTCGTTCAGACGCAACAGCGCCTCCATCCCGGCCACACCATTGATCCCGGGCAACCCATCGATATAGACGATCGGCTGAAACAGCAATTGCAGGCGCGCTTGTTGCAGGGCCTGCGAAATCCGCTCGCGCATCGCCTGCAATCGCACCTGTTCCAGCTCCATGGCCGGCTCGTACAGGGAACCGCGGTCCTTGCCCTCTTCCTTCGCCTCGTACATCGCCATGTCGGCATGCCGCACCAGGCCCTCGCAATCCGATTCATCGATCGGAAACAGCGTCCAGCCGATGCTCGCGGAAAGGTAGAGCTGCTCGTCTCTCAGATTGAACGGCGCGCGCAAAGCCTGCAGGATGCAGCGACTGATGACATCCAGCTGCTCGCGACTATCCAGGCCGGGGATCAGCAGGGCAAACTCGTCGCCACCGAAGCGAGCCAGCACGTCCGCCTCGCGCAGCATGCCCTGGATGCGCGAGGACGCCTCGGCCAGCACCAGGTCACCGCCGCTGTGACCCGCGGTGTCGTTGACACTCTTGAAGCGATCCAGATCCAGTACCCCGACCGCCAGCAGCGAATTCTCGTCCTTCGCACGTGTGCGTACCTGCTCCAGCAATTCGAACAAGAGGCGACGATTGGGCAAGCCGGTCACCACGTCATAGAACGCCAGCCTTTCGATCCTTGCCTCGTGCAGCTTCCTTTCGGTGATGTCGTGCTGCTGCCAGATCCGTCCCTGCGCGACGCCATCGATCCGGATCGGCATGAAATCACGCAGCAGGATGCGGCCGCCCACCATGCGAACCTCCTCCCCTCTCAGCACCTCGTTGCGCGTCACGATGTCGGTCAGGCGCACGAGTTCGCGCTCGGGGTCCTGGTACGCGTGGCTGATCTTGGCGTGGATCGCCTCAGAGGACTGGCCTTCGAGTTCAGCCGGGGTGTCGGCAAGCCCGAACAGTGTGCAGAACGCCTCGTTGGCAAACTTCACGAGGCCATCCTCGGCGACCACCAGCACACCGGAATACTGGTTGGAAAGAATGGTACGGACGTGTTGCAGATTGAAACGCAGGTCTCGTTCGGCCAACAGCCTGGCGGCCTGCGTGCGCCGCATCTGCATGCCCAAACCGAGCTCGACGGCTACCTCCAGGAACACCTGGGTCTCGACCGGCGTGAAGGCATCAGCCTGGGTCGCACCGATCACCAGCGCACCCACGACGGCGCCATTCACCCGCAGCGGAAGCGCCAGGACCGCACCGACATCGAGATCGCAGTTCTGCAGCGGCCAGTCCTGCGGCGTGCCAGCGGCGCCATGTCGAATGGACGGTTCGCCGCTGGACAACGCGGTGACGACGGCATCCGCCGCGTGCGCCGGCTTGGCCAGCAAGAGACAGGCACCCGGCGCGGCGATGCCATCCAGGCCTGCCTGGGCGCGCAACTGCAACGTCATGGAATCGTCATCCCCGAACAGGCCGATCCAGGCGAAGCGATAGCCGCCCACGCGACGGGCCACGTCGCTGCTGTCGGCGAGCAAGGCCTCTTCGTCCACGCTGTGCGTCACAACCTTGATCATTTCGCTGAGCAGGCGCAAGGCACGCCGCTGGCGCGCCTCCTCCTGCACGGACTCCAGCAACATCCGGCGCTGCGCCTGCGCTTCCAACCCCAGCCCAATGCTCGCTGCCGCCTGCTGCAGCAGTTCGGTAACCGCCGCAGAGAAGAATGCGGGGTCCGCGGCGCGTATCACCAGTCCGGCACGCACCTCGCCCGAGACCGTCACCGGGATTGCCAGTGCGGACGTTACCTTGTGCTGAACGTAGGCAGCACGCAACGCTTGCAGGCCCGGAACGCTGCGCAAATCCGGTTCGATCTGCGGCGCCCCCCGCCAGAAGGACGGCCGCACCAGCGAAAGCGGCGTCTGCTCGGGATAGATGTCTTGCAGCTCGGAGGGAACCACGACCGGAGCGATCCGGCGGAACCAGCCTGCGTCATGATCCACCTCGCCGACCATGACCAGCACGGCGCCGAGGCGTCGCTCGAGTACCTCGATGATCGCTTCGTACAGCTCCGGCGGTTCGACCGCGCGAACCAGCAACTGGCCAATGTCGGCAAGCGCCGCGTAGTGGCTCTCACTGGATGCAGCCGTCGCCACCGTGTTGACCTGCATTACTTTCGAACCCCGAATCTGTGATCAGTTGCCGCCACCCCGCCCCCTCGTGCGTGCCCACCTGGTCCGCGCATCTGGATCACCCGGCTGCGCCGCCCGTCATGCGGCGGCGTCGAAGAATGATGATTGCCCCGTACCCGGGCCAAGCTAGCTTGGTCGGTCGGGCTATGCAACCGCGTTGCTGGAGGACCCATTTCATGCCTTCAGTTCGCACCAACCCCAATGATCGAAGATCCACGGAGAAGACAGACTGAGAGACAGTCTGGCGAAGCGTGGCGCCGGACATTCACCGGCGCGCAGCGACAGCTGGAATCTGCCGTCCGCGGCGCACTGCAGTGGCGCGTCTGTCCAGGCCCATTCGTGCGCCCCAGCTGAATCGACCACGCTCAAGTGCAGCCATGGCTGAAGCCAGCGCGGAGGCTGCCATGGCAAGCTGTCCAGCGCGGGCTGCAGTCCGCTGCCTGACGCGACGTAGCGCTCGGGCCGGTCCGCCAATCGGTGCAGACGCTTGCCGCTCAACGCAGTCTGGCTGCGGTGAGCGTCCACTGCCGCATGCTTGTTTGATAGCTGCGCAGGTGAACCGTCGATCTCGACGAAACGGCCGGCGTCCGCGTTGCCATGCACCAGGTAGGTAAGCAGCATCGGCGGCGACGCACGTTTGGCCAGTGCCAGCCGCAACAGCACGTGGGCCGCACTGTGATCAGGGTGATGATCGTGCAGCGCAGGCAACGCGATCAGGTCGGGCTTGAACCGGTCTATCGCGTCCCCGACGACTGCCAGCGCGCGGCCGGTCGACTGCATCAGCAGGTCGGTGACGCCCAGGTCTGGCCAGCCAAGGGTCTG
Source organism: Rhodanobacter sp. (assembly GCA_039922695.1). GTDB lineage: Bacteria > Pseudomonadota > Gammaproteobacteria > Xanthomonadales > Rhodanobacteraceae > Rhodanobacter. The sequence continues at coordinate 14,749 of JBDTEG010000220.1, forward strand.
CAACCCGGGCGGCGAAATTCCCAGCGCTGACAAGGCCTCCTGCAGCTCCGCGCCACGACGCCGCGCCCAGCGTTGCCGATCCTCGGCCCGAATGCGCCATTGACGCTCCAGCCAGCGTTGCGGCCATGGATTGTTGTCGCCCGCCGTCAGCAGCAGGATCCGCACCTCGCCCCCCGCTGCCCGCACCTGCTGCAGCAGCAAGCCGGTGGCAATGGTTTCATCATCCGGATGCGGCGCCACCACCAGCAGACGAGTTTGCGCGGAAATCGTCAGCTTGCCATCCGAGGCGTCCATCAACGCCATCGGGCCAGAAGTTCCAGCAACAGCAGATCGGCGCGCAACGGACCACGCAGACTCTCGCGGGTGCGGTTCACCATGTCATACCAGCTACCCAATGCCTCGGCGTCCAATGCGCTGCCCAACGGGGGGGTGTCGCGCAGTGAACGAGCGCGCTGCTCGTCTGCCGCCGCCTGGGCTGCGAACCACAGCCTCTGCGCCGGCGCGTCGTCCACCCAGCGCTTCACCACGTCGCTCGGCTGGCCGCGTCCGGCAGCCAGCGCCGCCAGGTCCTTGCGCACCTCCGCGCGCTGTTCCAGCGCCCCCTGCCCTGACCACGCCGCGGCCAAACCGGGGTTACCACCCGCCGCCGCCAGCGCAACCGGCGCATCGGAAACGCCCCCGGC
>JBDTEG010000221.1:0-13627 GCA_039922695.1 Rhodanobacter sp.
ATCTGGATCATTGCGATCTTCGTGGTCCGCTCGGTGGGCACCTTCGTCAGCGATTACGGCATGTCCTATATCGGCCGACACGTGGTGCAGGCGATGCAGCGCGATGTGTTCGATGGGTATCTGAAACTGCCTGCGCCATACTTCGGCAGCGAGCCATCCGGAGCGCAGGTTTCGCGGATCACCTACACCAGCGAACAGGTAGCGGCCGCGTCCAGCACGGCCGCCAAGACGGCGATCACCGACGGTTTCACGGTGCTGGCGATGTTCGTGGTGATGCTGCACAACAGTGCGTACCTGACCCTTTCGCTGCTTTTGCTGGTGCCTCCGATCGCCTTTGTGGCCACCGTGGTCAGCCGGCGTTACCGTCAGATAAGCCGGCGCATCCAGGGCACCATGGGTTCGGTGACCGGGACGGTCGAGGAGTCCGTCAGCGCGCATCGCGAGGTCCGCGTCTATGGCGGCCAGTCGCACGAAAAAAAGCGCTTCGACGGCATCACCACGCACACCCGCCGACTCAACATCAAGATCGCCGCGACCAACGCCGCAGCCAGCTCCACGGTACAACTGGTGGCGGCCACGGCCCTGGCGGCGCTGGTCTTCCTCGGCACGCGACCTCAGATTCTGCAGAGCATGTCGCCGGGCGTGTTCCTCGCGGTACTCACCGCCATGGGTACCATGCTGGCTTCCCTCAAACGCCTGACCACGGTGCAATCCAACATCCAGCGCGGGATTGCTGCGGCCGAGGATCTCTTCGCGCTGATCGACTTGCCGCCGGAACGCGACGACGGCACGATCGCGCTGGCGCACTCACGCGGCGAACTTCGTTTTGCCGAGGTGAGTCTGGTCTATCCGCGCAACGACGTCGAGGCGCTGCGTGAGGTCGACCTCGAATGCGCGCCGGGCACGGTGACTGCGCTGGTCGGGCGCTCGGGTAGCGGCAAGAGCAGCCTGGTCAGCCTGCTGCCGCGCTTCAACGAGCCCAGCGCGGGCCGTGTCTTGCTGGACGGCGAGAACTACGAGAGTTACACGCTGGCGTCGTTGCGCCGACAGATCGCCTGGGTAGGGCAGAGCGTCATGCTGTTCGACGACACCGTGGCGAACAACATTGCCTACGGCGAGCTCGCCGGCGCCAGCGAGACGGACATCGTCGCCGCTGCGGAGGCGGCCAACGCCATGGAGTTCATCAGCGCATTGCCACGGGGCATTCATACGCAGGTGGGGCAGGCCGGCAACACGCTGTCGGGTGGGCAACGGCAGCGCATCGCGATAGCACGTGCGATCCTCAAGAACGCGCCGATCCTGATTCTGGACGAGGCCACCAGCGCGCTGGATACCGAATCGGAGCGGCTGATCCAGCAGGCACTGCTGCGCTTGATGAAGCATCGCACGACGTTGGTGATCGCCCATCGTCTTTCCACCGTGGAAGGTGCTGACCAGATCGCCGTCATGGATCAGGGCCGTATCGTCGAGCGCGGCACGCACGCGGAGCTGATCGCGCTGGACGGACAGTATGCCGCGTTGCACCGCATGCAATTTCACGACCTCGCGACCACGACGGCCGGCAACTGAGGATCGTTCATGACGCTGATCGATACGCTCGAATCAGCCTGGTACGGCGATCGCCGTCCGCCGTGGTGGAGCTGGCCGCTGGCGGCACTGTACGGTGGCCTGGTGCGCCTGCGCGGCTGGCTCTATCGCATCGGCGTCAGGCGCAGCGTGCGCCTGCCGGTGCCGGTCATCGTGGTTGGCAACCTCAGCGTGGGCGGTACCGGCAAGACACCGCTGACCATTGCGCTGGCCGGAGCACTGCACGCACGTGGGTTCCGGCCCGGCGTCGTCAGCCGTGGCTATGGTGGCAACCGCCGCGAGCCGATGTTGCTCGACGACAGGCCTGACCCGGTCGAGGTCGGCGACGAACCTTGCCTGATTCGAGCCAGCGGGGTGGCGGTGGCCATCGGGCGCAAACGGTCCGCAGCGGCGCGACTTTTGCTCGACGCCGGCTGCGACGTGGTGATTGCCGACGACGGTTTGCAGCATTACGCGCTGGCCCGCGACGTGGAGGTGTGCGTGATCGATGGCATGCGCCGCTTTGGCAATCGCCGCATGCTGCCGGCCGGTCCCTTGCGCGAGCCGATGAGCCGCCTGCAACGGGTCGATGTGCGGGTGTGCAACGGCGGCGTGGCCGCCAGTGGCGAGTATTCGATGCAGCTGCACGGCGGCCAACTCATTGCGCTGGTCCATGACCGGCACGAGACCTTGGCGGACTGGCGCGGCAAACGCGTTCATGCGGTCGCCGCCATCGGCAATCCGCAGCGATTTTTCGACAGTCTGCGCCAGGCCGGTCTCGAGGTGGTCGAGCACGCCTTTCCGGATCACCACCCCTATGCGCCGACCGATCTCGATTTCGGCGACGGACTGCCGGTGCTGATGACCGACAAGGACGCGGTGAAGTGCCGCCGGTTCGCGCGGCCGCACTGGTGGCGCGTGCCAGTCAGCGCGCAATTGCCCGAAACGTTCTATCAGGCGGTGGCGGATCGCATCGTCGCCTTGCGTCGCGACGCCGGCTCGCCGCCGACATAGATTCGGCGTGCCAGGTTGCCGCCGGTCCAGTAGCAGAGCTCGGCCGGTCGGCGGGCGTTCCAGATGACGATGTCGGCGCGCTGGCCGGCCGCCAGCGTGCCGCGGTCATTGAAGCCGAGTGCCCGTGCCGCATGCACCGTGACGCCGCGCAGTGCCTCCTCGGGGGTCAGGCGAAACAAGGTACAGGCCATGCCGGCGGCCAGGCGCAGGGACAGCAGCGGCGAGGTCCCGGGATTGCAGTCGGTGGCGACCGCCATCGACACGCCATGCTTGCGCAGCAGGTCAATCGGCGGCAACTTCGTTTCGCGCAGGGTGTAGAAGGCGCCGGGCAGCAGCACGGCGACGGTGCCGGCCGTGGCCATGGCCTTGGCGCCGGATTCACTCAAGTACTCGAGATGATCGGCGGATTGACCGGCAAATTCGGCCACCAGTGCCGCTCCGTCCTGGTCGGACAATTGTTCGGCATGCAACTTGACCGGCAGACCAAGTTCGCAGGCACGCTCGAACAGGCGGCGCGTCTCCGCCAGCGTGAAGCCGATGTTCTCGCAGAAGGCGTCAACCGCATCGACCAGGCCCTCGGCCGCAAGTGTCGGCAGCATCTCGTCGCAAACCAGCGACACGTAATCCTCGCGGCGGTCGCGGTATTCCGGTGGCAGTGCGTGCAGGCCGAGGAAACTGGTGCGCACGCTGATCCCCAGTTCGCGGCCCAAGCGACGGGCCACGCGCAACATGCGGCGCTCGCCCTCCAGTTCCAGGCCGTAGCCGGACTTGATTTCCAGCGTCGTCACGCCGTCGGCGAGCAGCGTTTTCGCGCGCGGCAGCGCCTGGGCGTAGAGCGCGTCCTCGCTGGCGACACGGGTGGCCGCGACGGTGGAGACAATACCGCCACCGGCGCGGGCAATCTCCTCGTAGCTGGCGCCATTGAGTCGCAGGTCGAACTCGTCGGCGCGGTCGCCGCCGAACACCAGGTGGGTGTGGCAGTCGATCAGGCCCGGGGTCACCAGTGCGCCATCGAGCGATTCCACCTCGCTGGCGAGCAGATCGGGTGCGTCCGGCAAGTCGTTCATGCGCCCCAGCCAGGCGATGCGGCCGTGTTGCATGGCAAGGGCGGCCTGCTCGATCAGGCCACACGGTGTGTCATCGGCGAAGGTGGCCAGCGTGGCATTGAGCAGCAGGCGATCCCAGCGTGGCGAGGTCATGGACGGGCTCCGCAGTTCTAAGGCGTGGTCGTGGTGTCGGGCGGGATCTCGTCCGAGGCGTCTTCGGGGCTGGCGCGCTCGTCAAAGGCGCTGGTCTTGCCTACTGACGTCGCGGCTTCCATGTGTTCGCCTTCGGTCATTTCACTATGGGCAGCCTGCTGCTGCTCGTAGTCCTGCACCATGCGCTCGGCAAAGTCCCGGTACACCGGCGTCGGCGAGAACAGCGACGACGCGGCGCGCGCAATCAGGCAGGCGGCCATGATCGGGATCACCATGTCCTGGTTGTCGGTCAGTTCCATCGCGATCACGGCCGAGGTCAGCGGCGCGCTGGTCACCCCGGCCAGATAGGCACTCATGCCCAGCAGCACGACCGAGGCCGCCGGCACATTGGGCAGGAAGTAGGCGATGTTGTGTCCCAGACCCGCGCCGACGGCGAGCGCCGGCGAAAAGATGCCGCCGGGAATGCCGGCCCAATAGGACACGACGTTGGCCAGCAACTTGGTGACACCGAAGAATTGCCCGGGCGTTGCCGCGGCTTCCTGCACGAATGCGCGGGCCTGGTCGTAACCGGTACCGTAGACGGTGTTATGCGAGAAGAAGCCGATCAACGCGAGCGCCAGACCGCAGCCGGTGGCGAACAGCACCGGTGCGTGCGAGCGCAGGCGCCCGACGTAGGCGAGTGGGCCGCGACGGCTCAGCAGGATCAGACGAGCAAACAGGCCACCGAGCAGGCCGCAGATGACGCCAGTCAGCAGCACGGCGAGCCAGGCGTGCCCCAGCGGCAGGTTGGCCTGCACTTCGCCGAAGTAGGAGTAGTTGCCCATCACTCCCATCGAGACCACGCCGCCGACGATGACCGCGGTGAGCAGCAGGCCGCTGAAACGATGTTCGAACGTGCCGGCCAGCTCCTCGATCGCGAACACCACGCCAGCGAGCGGCGTGTTGAACGCGGCCGCGATACCGCAGGCGCCGCCGGCGAGGATGAAACGCGATGCCGCCTTCGGATCGGTGAAGCCGAAGCGGCGGCCCAGCGAATAGAACAAGCCGGCACCGACATGCACCGTCGGTCCCTCGCGCCCGATCGACGCGCCCACGGCCAGCGCGATCAGGGTCAACACCATCTTCCCCACGGCGATCGGCAGCGCCAGCATGCGCTGCCGAAAGTCCTCGTCCTCGATCTGCATGCTGCCGATCACCTGCGGGATGCCGCTGCCGCGGGTGGCGCGCAACTTTCCTTCGGTCACCCAGGCCAGCAGCCCGAACACCACGGGAGTGACCAGCAACGGGATCCATGCGCCGTAGCCGAGCATCAGCAGAAACAGGTGGTATGACCACGTGCTGGCCTTGGCGAACAGGATCGCCGCCAGTGCCACGACGATCGCACCGATCCACAGGGCCAGGCGGCGCTTCCACTGGTGCGGCGCGAAAAACTCGTGGCCGAGCAGCGCCCGCAAGCGCGGGTTGGACGAGCTCGACGGGATGGGTGCAGGGTCGGACATCGTCCAAGTATCGCAGAGCTTGGTCGGTTGCCGTCAGTGCGGCAGTGGCCGCCAGCGGGTTTCGTACAGGTCGAAGCGGCGGTCCTTGAGGTTTTGCACCGCACCGGCATTACGGGCGCGAGCCAGGCTCTCCAGCCGCAGGTCGGCGAACAGCACGGTCTCGATGTTCGGCGTGGAGTCGGCGGCGATGCCGTCCCGCGCGAACGGAAAGTCGCTGGGGGTGAGGATGCAGCTCTGGCCATACTGGATGTCGAAATTGTTGACGCCGGGCAGGTTGCCCACGTTGCCGGAGAGCACCACGTAGCACTGGTTCTCGATCGCCCGCGCCTGCGAGCAGTAGCGCACGCGCAGGTAGCCTTCGCGCACGTCGGTGCAGAACGGCACGAACAGGATCAACGCGCCCTGGTCGGTCAGGTGCCGTGCCACCTCGGGGAACTCCGAGTCGTAGCAGATCATCACGCCGATCGGGCCGCAGTCGGTCTGCACGGTAGCGGCGCTTTCCCCGCCGGTGATGTTCCATACGTTGCGTTCGCTCGGCGTGGGGTGCAGCTTCTCGCGCTCGTGGATCGAGCCATCGCGAAGGCACACGTAGCAGACATTGTGGATATCCCCGTTGGCCTGCTCGGTCGGGTGCGTGCCGCCGATGATGTTGATGTTGTAGTGCACCGCCAGGCGACTGAACAGCTCCTTCACCTGCGGCGTGTACTGGCTCAGCTTGCGGATCGAGTCGAACGGCGACAATTCGGTGTTCTCGATCGACAACAGTTGCAGCGTGATCAGTTCCGGGAAGGTGACGAAGTCCGCGTTGTAGTCGGCGGCAATGTCGGTGAAATACTCGACCTGGGTGGCGAACTCGTCGAACGAGGTGATCCGTCGCTGCTGATACTGAACCGAAGCGACGCGCACCGAATCGGGCAGACGCCGCTGCGAGGTGATGGGCGGCATGTCCGGCTGGTCGAGCAGACGCGGGTTGCGCCACACCAGGTGCACGGCGAATCCGAGGGAATCGTGGTCGGTCGGCACATACTCCCGAAGCAGGCCGATCATCTCGAAATCGTTGTGCAGCTGGAAGCTGAGCGTGCTGTCGCGACGCTTGCCGTCGATCACTGCCTGCACATAGGCTTCGGCACTGCCGAAGCGCGACAGGTTCTTGGCCAGCCCCGGAATGCGGCCGCCAAACACGATGCCGCGCAGCTTCAGGTCGGTACATACGCGCTTGCGCGCGTGGTACAGGCGCTGGCCGATACGCATGCCGCGGTAATCCGGATGAACCACCACCTCCATGCCGTACAGCCAGGTGCCGTCGGCCTTGTGGCGCGAACCCATGCCGCCGCCGGTGATCTGTGACCAGGTGTGTGGCTTCAGTGCGGTCTCTTCGTCGATGCGGAAGGTGGCGCAATACCCGACCACCGTGCCTTCGTACTCGACCACGAACTGGCCTTCCGGGAAATGCGTCTGCTGGGAAAGCAGCATCTCCGCCGAATGGCCCCACTCGGGACTGTAAATTCGCGCGGTCAACTCGACCAGTTGCGGGACATCGGCGGGTTTTGCCTGGCGCAACTGCAGGCGAGGGGTGTTTTCACTGATTTTCTTGGCCATGTGGACATTATGCATAGACGGGCTCGCGGCCGAGTGAAGGGGCCTCCCGGGCAGCTACACTGCAGCGCTATTCACCCCGGAGTCCATGCCATGAGTGAGCACAGCCACGCTACCCGTTACAAGGCCGGCCGGCTGTGGCGCCCCGGCGGCTGGGAGGCGGACGCGGCACTCGACGTAAGCGATACCGGCATCCTGCTCGAGGACGCCGGCGGAGTTGCCGAGCCGATCGGGCGCTGGGTTGTGCCCGGCATGCCGAACCTGCACTCGCACGCGTTTCAGCGCGCCATGGCCGGGTTGGCCGAGCGCAAGGGCAAGTCGGAAGACAGTTTCTGGAGCTGGCGCGAAACCATGTACGGCTTCGCCGCCAGGATCGGCCCGGACCAGCTCAGGGCGATTGCGGCCCAGCTCTATGTCGAGATGCTCAAGGCCGGTTATACCCGCGTCTGCGAGTTCCATTACCTGCATCACCAGGCCGAAGGCACGCCGTATGCACCGCGGGAAGCGATGTCGCTGGCGCTGGTCGAGGCCGCACGCGAAGCCGGCATCGGCTTGACCCTGTTGCCGGTGCTGTACATGAGCGGCGGCTTCGACGGGCGACCGCTGGGCGAGCGGCAGCGGCGCTTTGGTCATGAGGTGGAGGCCTATCTGCGCCTGCTGGAAAAGCTGCAGATGCTCGAGTGCGGTGGCCTGCGCGTGGGGATCGCGCTGCACTCCCTGCGTGCGGTGCCGGAGGAGGCACTGCGCGAGGTGCTCGCCAGCGGTCTGGCGAACGACCGCCCGATCCACATCCACATCGCCGAGCAGATCGGCGAGGTGCAGGATTGCCTGGCCATGCGGGGCGCGCGCCCGGTGGAATGGCTGTTCGCCCATGCCGATGTCGACGCGCGCTGGTGCCTGGTACATGCCACGCACCTGACCGAGGCCGAGACGGCGCAGATCGCCGGCAGCGGTGCCGTGGCCGGTTTGTGCCCTTCCACCGAAGCGAATCTCGGTGATGGCCTGTTCCCTCTGGCGGCATATCTGGATGCTGGCGGCACGCTGGGCATCGGTTCGGACTCCCACATTTCCGTATCACCGGTGGAGGAGTTGCGTTGGCTGGAGTACGGCCAACGCCTGCAGACGCGCCATCGCAACATCGCCGCGCGGCATCCCGGCGACAGCGTGGGCGAGACGCTGTGGCGCGCAGCGCTTCGCGGTGGCGCAAGGGCTTCCGGCGTGGCGATCGGCGAGCTGCGCGAGGGCGCACGTGCAGACCTGATCGTGCTGGACGAGAGTTCACCCCTGCTGGTCGCGCGCGACGAGCGATCCATACTCGACAGCTTCCTTTTCGCCGGCAATACGCCGCTGGTACGCGACGTGATGTGCGGTGGTCAGTGGATGGTGCGCAATTTCCTGCACCGTGACGAGGCACGCATTGCAGCGCGCTATCGGACGGTGGTGGAGATGCTGGCGTCCGGGTGACAGTCGACTGTTCACTGAACGGTCGCTGCCAGCGAGTGCGCCGGCGCGTCATCGTGCGCGCACTTGCGGCGTTCATGGCAGCACGTCCCCACGCGGAGTGTGCCATGCGTCGTGTCATGCGTAACTTGCTCGTCATCGCGTTGCTGCTTGTCGGAGCCGCCTCCCTGACCAGCTGTGTGGTCGTGTCGCCACGCGGGCGCGTCTGGGTACCCGGCTACTGGGGTCCCCCGCATGTGTGGGTAGGTGGTCACTGGCGCCACCGCTGAATTGCGGCCGCAGGAGCGAGCCCGGCCAAGCCGCCTGCCATCGGCGATGGAGCGGCCAGCTTGCGGCCAGCGCATTTCTGTTGAACGGTCGATGCGTCCGACTCTACATGCCACCGGCAGAGAGGTGCGCCAGCGAGGGCGCGTGCGCCGAGCTCTTCAGGCACGAGCCCGGCGCACCTGAATGCAAACATTGACGGGGGCTTCGGCATGGACCCCCGTGGGTCCACGGGAGTACGTTAGCGACTCGATGACCCAGCCCCGTGGACCGGACAACCAGATATGAATGAGTCAGGAGCACACCTGCTGGCGCCCGCACTTTGGGGCGGCCTCGTGGCGGGGACAGTCGACATCGGTGCCGCGTCGCTGATCAACCGGATCGACCCCATGATCATCCTGCGAGCGATCGCCAGCGGCTTGCTTGGCCGCGCGGCGTTTCAGGGCGGCATTCCCGTGTCTGTCCTGGGCCTGCTCCTGCAATGGGCGATGTCAGTGTTGATCGCCGCAATATTCGTGTACGCGTCCCTCAGGCTGGGGTGGATGCGCAAGCGATGGATTGCCGCCGGACTGGCCTATGGCGTCGTGGTCTTCGTCGTGATGGAGTACGTCGTGGTGCCGTTGTCGGCAGCGAAGAACCCGCATTTCACGACGGTGTCTCTGCTGGAGAACGTGCTGGCCATGCTGCTGTTCGGCCTGATCGTGTCATTTTTCGCGCAGCGCCAGCAGGGCGGTGTGCGCTGACCGCCGGTGCAAAGCCGCCGCCTTTCCCGGCCGCGACAGAGCTATACCGCGCGAACAGCCTTTTGCAGGACATCGACATGACCCTCGCTGCGGATGCGGTTGCGCCGGAGGCCATCCGCCACGGTACGCCGGCGTTCCGGCGTACCAATCTCGCCCTGTTCGCCGCCGGCTTTGCCACGTTCGGGCTGCTTTACTGCGTGCAGCCACTGATGCCTGAATTCAGTGACGACTACGGCGTGAGTGCAGCGGTCAGCGCGTTGTCGTTGTCGCTGACCACCGGTGTGCTGGCGTTCGCCATGCTGTTCGCTGGCGCGCTGTCGGATGCGTGGGGCCGCAAGCGGATCATGGTCGCCTCGCTGCTTTCTTCCTCGGTGCTCGTGCTGTTGTCGGCGATGATGCCGAACTGGACTTCGCTGCTGCTCGTTCGCACGTTGCTGGGGCTGACCCTGAGCGGACTGCCGGCCGTGGCGATGACGTACCTCAGCGAAGAGATGCACGTCGAATCGATCGGCCTGGGCATGGGTCTCTATATCAGCGGCAGTGCTGTCGGCGGGATGGGCGGGCGCTTGATTACCGGCGTGCTGACGGACTTCTTCGACTGGCGCGCGGGGGTGGCGGTGGTGGCCGGGATCGGCCTGCTGGCGACTTGGATCTTCTCGCGTGCGTTACCGCCATCACGGCATTTCGTGGCGCAACCGCTGCGCTGGCGCGTGGTGCTGGGTCGCTTCTCCGGCATCTTCCATGACCGTGGCCTGCCATGGTTGTTCGCGGAGGGATTCCTGTTGCTCGGCGCCTTCGTCACGGTTTACAACTATCTCGGTTATCGGCTGCTGGCGCCCCCTTACAGCTTGAGCCAGGCCGTGGTCGGCTTGATCTTCGGCATCTATCTGGTGGGCACGTTCAGTTCGCCCTGGATGGGGCATCTGGCCGGGAAGTTGGGTCGACGCAAGGTGTTGTGGACTGCACTGGCGCTGATGCTGGTCGGCGTGGCGCTCACCATGCTGCAGCCGCTGTGGCTGGTCATGCTCGGTATCGTGGCAGTCACGTTCGGCTTCTTCGGTGGCCACTCGATCGTCAGCAGCTGGGTCGGCCGGCGTGCCGGTCCGTTCAAGGCACAGGCCGCCTCCGCCTATCTGTTTTGCTACTACACGGGATCGAGCCTTGCCGGCGCCAGTGGTGGACTGTTCTATGCGTCACACGGCTGGAACGGCGTGGCGCTGTTCGTCGGTGCGCTGGTGCTGGCAGGCCTGTTGATCGCACTCTGGCTGATCCGCCTGCCACCACTGTTGAATGTCGCGACCCTGCCCACTCCGATGAGCCAGGGCGCGATGCCATAGCGAGGTGAACGGGAGATGGCGCGGCGGTTGTCGACTGGTCGTTGACTTGGTACCCACGCGGCGGGCGCGTGGCTGCACTTGGCCATGGTCAGCGCAAGCGAACTCGGCTCGGACCATCTGCGCGGCTACGGCGAGCAGACGTTGAAAGAACCCGAGGAGCTTGCCGCGTTGTCGAAACGCTTGCGCTAACTGGATGTGCCCGGAACGCTACGCGATCTGCCGGATTGACGCATGCTGGCGCCCGACGCCTTTGCGCGGCCTCCAGCTCATTCCCCGGCTTTTTTCAGTACTCCGATGCGTGCGGGCATGCGGACATAGACCAGCTCGATGCCGGCATCGCGCACGATCTGCAACAAGGCGTCGGCCTCGCTCTCCTTGAGCACGAATTCCACCTTGATCGGCAGGTTATCCGCCAGCTCGAAAAACGCCTCTTCGTGCAGCACGCCATGCTTGCCGAAGCCAGCGATGGCGCGGAACACGGAGCCGCCGCCCAACTTGTGCTTCTTGGCCTGCTCCAGCAACCATTCGGACAGCAACATCCCGTCGTGCTTGATGCGGGCATGCGTGTAGAAGCGCAAGTTGACGCCCTCGATCACGGACTCTTCTGTCATCGCATTGTCTCCATTCATGGGTGCTGCAGGCTGCGGATGAGGCTGGCGCTGGTCACGCCGAGCGCCGCGACCGAGTGCAGGCTGGTTGTGCGCTGGATCATGACATCTGCATCGCGACCGCAGTGTGGGCTACAAGACGGGATGGACGGAATGATCGCAGAGCAGTCCGCCATCGCGAGGTGGTGCCGTCAGTCGCAGATTGTCAGATTCCTCCAGCACGCCGTCCAGCGGATTCATGATGATTCCCGCGTCAGAGCAATCGTGATGATAGCGCTTGGCGGTCCGCTGGATCCGTGCGATCCGAGTCCCCGCGGGCGCAGCTGTTTGTGGGCGGTGTGCATGAAGCAGTGGGTCAGGGCAGCAGATTCGTTCGTGCGACGGCAAGGCGCCACGCCGAGAAAGGTGCAACCGCACTCAAGGAGGCGGACGAGGAGGCCGAAGCTGCGGGTCGTACACCCAATGACGCTGCCAAAATCGAACCGGCTTCATCAAGGCCTGATGAATGAGAGGGACAAGCTTAGTCGCTGAAGATGCCGTGACGGCGGAAGATTTGTACGCCGCGTTGGTCGGGGCCTTCTCGGACTGCCGGCGGTCCGGTCGCGCTGACGTTGAACCGGTTTCCGCGTTCTTGAAGCGCCAGGCGATCGCCCCTGAGACGTTTTCTCCTTCGTAGTATTTGGTACATTTCCCTACTGGAATCAGGGACGAGTCTCACCAACCACGGCATGCCGTGCCTGCCTGGTGCCATTCGTGACTTGATCCATGGAGGTTCAGGAATGCCGCTTGCTCCCGATTTCATACATGGGCTGTTCTCGTGAAAGAAGGTCAATCGCCTGAGGTAGCCGTCATCGGGTGCGGTGGCACCATGTCTTCGCTCGGCACCTCACCGCTGGATTTGATGGACTATCCCGAGTACGGGATGAAGCTGAGTATCAGCGAGATACTCGCGCGAGTTCCAGAAGCAGCCTCCGTGGCAAAAACCATCGCGGTGCCTTTCCGTTCGGCAGGGAGCACAAATCTCGTTCCCGCGGACTGGTTCGAATTAAGGGCGACCCTACGTCTGCTTTCGCGCGAGCATTCGAGCCTGAAGGGCTTTGTGATCGTACATGGCACCGCAACGCTCGAAGAGACCGCCTTCTTTCTCAATTTGACCCTGGACATACCGCAAACGGTCGTCCTGGTCGGCGCGCAGCGCCCGATGAGCGCGGTGAGTTCCGACGCGCCGATGAACCTGGTTGGCGCGCTCAAGGTGGCAAAGGCTACTCAATCTCGCCGGCGTGGTGTCCTGGTCGTATTGAACGATGAAATTCATGCCAGCCGCGATGTGGTCAAGACGTCTACCTTGAGACTGGATACATTCCGTTCGGTTGACTTTGGCGCATTAGGTGTCATTGATCCCGACGGCGTCCATTTCTACCGGCGTGTCGATCGACCACGCACTTCGTGCAACGACTTTGGCGGCATGCCGGACGATCAAGAGCTGCCTCGCGTGGATATCGTCTATTCCTACGCAGGCGCAGACGATACTTTTATCAAGGCAGCCATCGTGAAGGGCGCCCGTGGCATTGTGTCGGCAGGCTTCGCCCCGGGCATTCCAACTGGAGTCGAAAGGGCTGCCCTGGAAGCTGCTGTGCAATCAGGCATTACGGTGGTGCAGTGTTCACGAGCGCCGTCGGGGCGCGTCGCAGGGCGCAGATACCTTCTGGATAACGGTTTCATCGCCGGAGAAGACTTCAGCCCACAGAAGGCGCGAATCCTTCTCGCGCTGGGTTTGGCGCACACTGATCGGCTTGCCAAGTTGCGCGCGTGGTTTCAGGAGTATTAGTCCGGGTGAATCGTCCCGGTTTTGAGGAGGCTCCAACTCTTGAGAAGTTGGAGCCCTGAACGAGGCAATCAAATTTCCCATCGAAGTACGTGAGCGCGCGGTGTGCATCGCAAGTGGGCGAACATGGACAGCTTGGCTGCCGTCGATCGTCCTGTTCTGTAGCGATGGTGAACAGGAAGCTGAAGTTTCGTCCTGCAAAAGAGTGGCAACCGGGACCGCTACACTTCGAACGTGCACGGCAGGCCGCTCTGTCGATCTCCAGGGGCTGTTCGGGAACGATGTCTTGAACGCCCTTGCTTGCACGCGCGCTCGAATACGCAGGTATGTGCCAGGTATGAACCATGATGTTCTGTCCAGATACCCACTCCCTGATCTCCATGCTCATCTTCAGCGCGCCGCCTTCTTCAACATTCCCTTCACCGCGTCGTAATTGCCGTCGTTTGCCGCTGCGGGCAGGCCCAACAGATGGGTCATCAGCGGGTAGACATCCACGTTCGGAAACGCCGGGACTC